>JBKPNW010000001.1:0-71140 GCA_046732815.1 Actinomycetota bacterium
GTTGAATGCGGGTCCTGCGGCAGGTGATCGGTCACGAATTCATCCGAAATTCATCGCCTCCTGCTAACCTGACAAAGCTCTTGCCAGCGAACCGTTATGGAGGTGTTGTCCGTATAGTACCTAAGGCGGCCATAAGAGGGACGCCGGCAGAACGCGAGGGACGAAGCGGAGGCGGGGCTTGAAGATCGGCCTCTTGCACGTGGATTCCGACTCCGTCGCGAAAAGAGGGGCGAGACCCCACCACCGACCCACTCCCCGCCTCCGCTTCGTCCCCCCAAAAGAAGAACCGGCTCCTAATGAGGGGGCCTCTGGTGGACCTCTCCCTCATTGGTGGCCGGTTGCACCACTGACTCATCCACCCCCGTTGGTGCCCACACGCTTTCTCTGAGGGCGGGTTCCGAGTCTCCACCTTTGCCGCATTTTTCGTCTGGCAGAACCTATTCTTTGGTAATTATCTTAGCATCTATCGGGGACACCGTATAGGATCTTTTGTCCAGTATTTTTCTTAATATCCGTTCAGGTCGAAGGTCCTTAGAGGCGTTTGCACCTTTTTTTCGAACTTTTAGCGTAGAACGCTTGACAAAGAGCGGCGCCTGGTGCAATATTTGGGCTCCGACTCCGTGACGCGAAAGGGGGTGTAAAAGCATGGAGGAAGTACGTAAGGTAGAGGGTCTGGCTCTCGAGGAGCTAGAGGCTGAGAGGGTGGAGCTGCTCCCCGATCGTGAGGAGCTGCATCACCGCCATCTCGATCTCTTCAGCCATAACGTCGCGATTGCGGTCCAGGGTAGTACCGCTAACGCGGGCAATGTGTTCGTTATCGACTAGCCCTTAGCGGTTGAAATTGGGGCAATCCATGAGTCCCATGGGTTGCCCTTTTTTGCGCCTGCTTTTGTCTTTGGTTCGCTCAATACGCTAGGTCTACATTACAAAGGATCGTGGATATCGCTTTCACGCCGGACACAGCGCAAGGTATGCCCGGGTCCCCGAAGCCCGGCCAGAATATCGCGCCGGTGCCCTCGCTAGCCCCAGGTACAGAGCTTGTCGGCGAGTACGAAGGTTCCGGTTTTAGGGAGCCGGTCTTCCTCGTGCGCCGGAGCGACGGCCAGATGATCCAGTTGTCTCGCCTGGTCTACTTGGTCGCCTCTGAGACGGATGGCCAGAAGGATTTCGGCCAGATCGCAGAGCGGGTGAGCACCGAGTTCGGGCGCACCTTAAGCGCTGAGAACGTCCGGTTTCTCCTGGAGAACAAGCTCCAACCCCTCGGGATACTCGCGGCGAACGAAGGTCCCAGTCCCAAGCTAATGCGCGCCAAGCCCGTACTCGCGCTGAAATTCCAGGTGCCGATCATGCCCCGAGGTGCCATCCTGGCACTGGCGGCGGTTTTCAAGCCCCTCTTTGCTGCGCCTGTGGTTATCGCGATGCTCGCCGGGTTGGCGGCGCTGGACATCTGGCTTTTTTTCGTCCACGGCGGCTTGGTGGGGAGTGCGCAGGAGGTCCTCTACCAGCCGGAGCTCTTCGTGTTGGTCTGGGTGCTTACTCTCCTCGCGATCCTCGTCCATGAATGTGGACATGCGACCGCCTGCCACTACGGTGGCGCCAAGCCTGGCCGGATAGGCGTGGGTCTCTACATTGTCTGGCCGGTCTTCTTCAACGACGTGACCGACACGTACCGCCTAGGCAAGATCGGCCGGCTGCGCACCGATCTCGGGGGAGTTTACTTCGACGTGATCTTCACGCTGGCGATAGGGGGCGCTTACTTCCTTACCGGGTCAGAGTGGCTGCTACTCATGGTCTTCCTACTGCAATTGGACATATTAGCTCAGTTCTACCCGTTCTTGAGATTCGACGGCTACTACGTGGTCAGCGACCTCACCGGCGTACCCGACCTGTTTGCGCGCATCAAGCCCATATTGAAGAGCTTGATCCCGGGCAGAGAGACCGATAGGCGCGTAGATGAGCTTAAGCCGTGGGTGCGTGCGGTCGTCACCGTGTGGGTCCTGAGCGTTATACCGGTGCTCCTTTACGTGTTCGGGATGCTGATCTGGATCGCCCCGCAACTGTACGCCACCGCCTGGGATTCCTTCCTCAACTACCAGGACAAGGTTCAGAGCGCCTTCGGAGACGGCCGGGTGGTGGCTGGCGTCGCCAACCTGATCCGGATCTTGCTTCTCCTTCTCCCCATAGCCGGCATAACCCTGGCGTTCTTGCTCGTCGGCAAGAGATTGGGCACTGTGGTATGGGTTCGGTCGAGGGGGAGGCTGTCCCTCCGCATCTTTCTGGCGGTTGCTGCCTTGGGTTTCGTGGGCGGTCTTGCGGTCGTGGCGCTCGGCGGAGAGCCTCTCCTGACGGCTAGGAGCCTAACGGCGACTGTTTTCTCCGCGGCATCCGCGATCGTCGGATCTCTTCCTCATACGTACGAAGCTAAGCGTCTGCTACTCGCCGCGGGGGTCGGCGCGGGGGTAGGGTTCCTCACCTTCGCGGTCTTGGCGCTTGCTGTGTGGTCGGGCCTGCGCGACGGCGCGGGGAGGTTCCTCAAGAGATTGAACATGCCGATGGCCATACTCGTCGCGGCGGTGCTCGGCGTCGCCATTGGGGCGAGCTTACCCTTCGTCTGGTCGTCTCCCAACACCAGCGACAACGCGATCGAGCGTGTGGAACACGCGAATTATCAAGGCCCCACGGGTCCCAAGCCACCTGGAGACACCTCAGGTGGGGCACCGGCCCCCTCACAAGACGAAGCTGCAGCCTCAGCCTCGGAAGCTCCTGAGACTAAAGCTGCTGCCTCCTCAGCTCCTGCCTCGGGATCTTCTGCCGCTTCCTCATCTGCTGCTGCCTCCTCCGCTTCTGCCTCGGGAGGGAGCGGTCGCACGACAGTTAACATCACGGCGGAAGGCCGTGGCGCTGGCTCGACGGAGTACATACAAGCGAGTGCCACCGCTACAACCACCTATGCCTGTGTGAACGGTGACGGCCAGATTTCGGATCCCTCCAACGTGCAGACTACGACCAGCACGGTCCGCACCGCCGCACGACGGTTCACGGCTGACGAATACGGTAATATCAGCGGTACGTTGACACTCAGCCCTCCGAGCGCCGAGTCCAACACCCTAGTTTGCTCTCCGGGCCAGACGGAGACGTTACAGAACGTCGCTTACTCCGATGTGGTGGGCAAGACGGTTACACCCACTGCTGCAAGCGCGAGTACAAGCTCGAGTGCGAGTGCAACCGCGAGTGCGAGTGCAACCGCAACTCCGTGAATCATGGGGCGAAAGTCGGGGACCTTCCTCTGGATTGCGCTCTCGCGCAGATGGGTAGTGCTCTCAGCGGAAGTCTCGGACCCTAGCAGCTGAGGAAAGTATTCCACCACGCCAGCCTGCTCGCGATTCCGCAAGCCCGAAGCCAACTGGGTATGTGTTTCGGGTAGGGTGTCGGCCTCGGTGTCTAGCTCCTCGCAAACTTTGGGCTCTCCCGCGCGTCTGCAGCAGCGCCCCCAGAACACTGGTCGAGTAGTCGGAAGTTCAAGGGTACTTATATCTATAATACTAAACACCGAATTGGAGCAGAAGTGGGCTTTGATCGGGTAGAGATGCCATCTGCGTCCCCGACTTTTTTAGGAATCAATATCTGGCGTCGATGAAAGCGGTGGTCAACTGATACCTGCATCTCGATGACCGGCTACCTCAGGGAGGCCCCGGCGCGAGACAGCGCGTCCGCCGTTAGAACTGGCTCTACGGGCCTAGCGAACGACCATCCGCGCGAACTTCCGAGAATTCCCGTTATGCGAAGTTCGCACGCAAGAACGCCCCTTGATTATCCGCGAAGAGAGCGGGAGGCACGCAAGCACTCTCACTTCCAGCGACGGGACCAACGGCTCAGATCGATCTCGACGTTTTACGCCCGTGCCCACAACGGACCGTCCCGCAACGCGTTGCGCGCCTCCCGCTCTCGATGCACCCCCGTGGTTCCACGGTACTTTGCTCGACAATGGTCCCCAGAATTCGGGTCCTAATGTATCCCGGGTTCGAAAGATGCTTCGCTCTGTGCTCTCTTGGTGACGTATTATGCATTATAGAGGGTTGAAGCCAGAGTGGTTGGCGGTAGTGGCGCGCAGGAGGCATGATTTACGAGCGGCCGCCAGCGCCGCCTGCCTGGGCTACGATCGGCGCCCGGGGTGTCAGATGACGCCTTACCGATCCGAACATCTCTTTGTATTATGTGATTATTTATGGGTAGGTGGCGGGGTACAATAGCGGTTCTCGCTCGAAGAGATGGGGAGGCGTTGCCTACGGCTTTTAGAAGACGAAGGTGGTTGGGGTTGGATCGGGGCACGATGCGGGTCGAGCGCCTGCGTGGTCTCGAGGACGTGAACAGGGAGAGCTGGCGCGAGCTGGAGCCTCGTGGGTTTCCCTTCTTCGACTTCGAGTTCTTGCGGGCGCTCGAGAATTCTGGCAGTATCGGTCGGCGCAGCGGGTGGTCGCCCGCCTATCTGGTGTGCAAGGAAGGCCCGCGCCTCCTGGGCGCATTGTGCTCGTACCTGAAGACGGATTCTTACGGGGAGTACATCTTCGATTGGGAGTGGGCGCGGGCCTTCCAGCAGTACGGGCGCGCATACTACCCCAAGCTGGTCACCGCCGTGCCCTTCACGCCCGCTACGGGACCCAAACTCCTCGTGCGCTCCGATGTAGACATCGAAACCCGTGCCAGGGTGAAGGGGGCCCTGCTCGACGCTGCTGAGGAGATGGGGGCCGAGTATGGGGTGAGCTCCTCGCACGCGCTCTTCGTCCCCGAGGAGGAGCTCGGCGAGTTTACGGAGCGAGGCTTTGCCGTGAGGCATTCTTTGCAGTTTCACTGGCGCAACCGTGGATATGAGACCTTCTCGGACTATCTAGGGGCCCTATCAGGGAAGCGGCGGCGCCAGATCTCGCGCGAGCGCCGCCAGCTGGAGGGCGAGGGGCTGGAGATCCTCCACCTCACGGGAGACGAGATCCTGCCCGAACACTCGGCGCTTATGCACGAGTTCTACCTCTCCACTCTGGATGGCAAGTGGGGTGTCCCCTACCTCAACCGGGCGTTCTTCGACGAGGTCTTTTCGACCATGAGGGACAGGGTCATGCTCGCGCTCGCGCGGGATGGAGCGGGCCGCGCCGTGGCCGGAGCCCTTTTCTTTCTCAAAGACCGTTCGCTCTTCGGGCGCTACTGGGGGACCGTGCAGCAGAGGCGGAACTTGCATTTCGAACTGTGTTACTACCAGGGCATCGACTTCGCTATCGAGCGGGGGTTTACTTTGTTCGAGGCCGGCGCCCAGGGCGAGCACAAGCTGGCCCGCGGCTTCCTCCCTTCAATAACGTACAGCGCCCACAAGATCAGGGACCCGGCCTTCGGGCGCGCCATCGAAGAGTACATAGAGTCGGAGAAGGAGATGCTCGCCGGGGTCATGGACGAGTACGCCGACCACGATCCCTACAAGCGCTGAGCCCCCAGGCTACAACGGTAGGCTATTATACTGATACGCCCGGGTGGCTAGCTCTTCGGCGCGGCGGATGTAGCGCATGGTGGTCTTGGGATCCGAGTGGCCGAGGAACTGCTGGATGACGAGGAGCGGCGCTTCGTTTACGGCCATGTTGGTTCCCACGGTGTGGCGGATGGAGTGTGGAGAGATGGCCTTGGTTATACCGGCGGCGCGCACGTACTTCTTGACGATGTTCTGGACGGATCGGGTGGTGAGGGACTTGTCTTTGCCGACCCTGGAGGTGAAGAGAGGCTTGCGCGAATCGAGGTGGGAGGTGAAGCTTCTCTCCGTGAGCAGGACGAAGCGTTGGATCAGGCGCCACAGATCGGGCGAGATCTGCACGTTGCGGACCTTGTCTCCTTTGCCCAGAACGCGCAGGAGTATCTGCTCCGCGGCGACCTCGCGAAAGTCCCCGATCCTCAAACCCACGACCTCGACCTCCCTGAGCCCGCAACCGGCCATCACGGCTAGCATGACGTAGTCGCGGTAGTTGGAGGCCCTGGCGGCGCTCAGCATGCGCGAGAGCTCCTCCTCGGTCAGCACGTTGTAGGCCGGGTCCTGGCGCACGCGCGGACTCTTGGCAAAAAAGCGTAACGACTCGGGGTTCACGGTCGTGGCTCCCGCCATGTACGTGAACGTCAAAAACTTCCGGAGTACCGCCAGCTTCTTCGCCACCGTCGCCACCGCATACATACCTATCAAGTGCTCCCTGTATAGGGAGATGTCCTCGGCCGTGAGGTCAGATAGCCTCTTCCCCATCTCGCCTCCAAGAAAAGTGATGAAGAGGGTGAGTTCTGTATTATAGGTTTTTATCGTCTGAGGACTGGTAAGGGTGCGAAGGTAGAGGGCTACGAGGCGTTCGGGTTCTGGGAGTGCGGCCTGAGTAGCGGGGGTAGTATCGTCGAGGGGTTCTGGGAGATTAGTCTTCGGGGTCATGGTAGGAGATCAGGGAGACGACCTCGTAGGGGCTCAGTTTCTCGCGGCCGCGCAGGTAGGCGAGCTCTATGAGGAAGGCCACGCCGGCGACCGTGCCACCGGCATTCTCGACGAGCTGGCACATGGCGCGGGCCGTGCCGCCCGTGGCGAGCAGATCGTCCGCGACCAGGACGCGGGTGCCCTCCGGGATGGCGTCGGAGTGGGCTTCGAGGGCGTCGGTACCGTACTCGAGGTCGTAGGTTGCGGAGATGATCTCGCGGGGGAGCTTCTTCGGCTTGCGGGCGAGGATGAGGCCCTTTCTGGCGCGGTAGGCGAGGGCCGTGCCGAACACGAAGCCGCGGGCTTCGGCCGAGAGAATGCGGTCGTAGGAGATACCATCGGTGGCCTCGGCGAGGGCGTCCACGGCCGTGTGCAGGGCGCGGCCGTCCTCTATGAGGGGGGTTATGTCCTTGAAGGAGATGCCAGGCCGCGGGAAGTCGCGGACGGTGCGGATGTGCTCTTGCAGAACTCTTGCGGCTTCTGTGGTTTCGCGGGCGGGACCCGTCACGGGGCGAAGGTCTCGATCACGTTCGCCATCATCAGCTCTTTGATGCGCGAGTCGACCGTGGCGAGATGACGCGCCTTGTTCATGGCCTCCCCCACGCGGCCGTCATCACCGCTGCGGAGCTCGGGGTTGAGCACCTGTTTGAACAGGGCGGCCTCGCGGTCCACGGCGGCCATTATGCCGCGAAGGTGGCGCGGTTGGATGGAGTACTTGGCCATTTCCAGGGCCATGCGCGCGATCTCGGCGTCGCGCTGCGTGAGCTCGCCGCTGCGGCCTATGACCCCCACGCTGATCAGCTCTTCGACGAAGCGAATCTCCGTCTCCAGGGTATCGGCCAGCTCCTCGCGTGTGTAGGTCCTCTCTTCGAGGACCCTGGAGAGGTCGGCGGCCGAGTCGCCCGCGGTGAACGCGCCGCCCCCCTCTATGCGCTTCTTTATGACCTTGAGCGGGAGGTACTCCTTGTCCTGGAGCGTCAGGATGTAGCGGAGGAGCTCGATGTCCTGCGAGGAGAACAGCCTGTAGCCTCCGCGGGTGCGGCTGAGGTTGATCAGGCGCCTGCGCTCGAGGTAGCGGATCTTGCTTACCGAAAGGGACGGAAACTCGGGCCTCAGACGCTCGACGACCTCGCCTATGGTAAAGCTGTCCTTGGTCGCGCTGTACCTCTCCTGGGCCGGTGCATAGCCCTCGCCTATCTCCCTGTCGATGCCGTCGTTCTCCACCTCGTTCCTCCCATCCTCTCGTCTACAGCAGCCGGTGCGCTAGGAGAACACGAACCTGAACCGGTACTTGCCGACCTGTATCTCGTCCCCATTGCGCAGGTCGACGGCGTCGACCCTGACCCGATTGACGTAAGTGCCGTTCAGGCTTCCGACGTCGCGTATCCTGTACCCGCTCTCCCCGTGCACGATCTCCGCGTGTTTTCTCGAGACGGTGACGTCGTCCAAGAAGATGCTACTCTCCTGACCGCGGCCGACCGTGACGACTTCATCGCCGAGGTCGTGCATCCTGCGTCCCGCCGTTCCCTCCACCTGATCCATCTCGATCAGCGCTGCCGCTTCGGCGCCAGGGTCGGTGGGCTCGAGGTCCTCGCCGAAGCTCGGCGCGTAAGAGACGGTGCTCTGGCCGAGATCCACCTTCGTGCCGCACTCCGTGCAGAACCTCATCGCCAGCGATGAGACCTCGGCCCCGCACTCGGGACACTCTCTCACCGGACCTCCTCCCCCGGGAGGTCCCCGAGCAAGACCCGCGCCAGATCCCCGGGCGACCGCGAAACGGCACCCCGCGCCACGAGCTCGGCGCGGATCAGATCCATCCTCCCTTGCAGGATGCGCCGCCTGTAACTCACCACGCGCTCTTCTTCGGAGAGCGCCGCTAGTGTGTCCCGCAGTTCATCCTCCGAGTGGGCCGTAACGTCCTCGGCATCCTCCCATTCGAATCCCTCACGTAACCCCGGATCGTCCATGGCTTGAGTATAACCTACCCTGAACCTGAAGTGCAATCTCAGCTTGAGAGCACCGCCTGGTCGTCGATCAGGGACTTCACCAGGTCCACGTACTCTTCCATGGTCTCGGTGGGAGCACCGTCGGTGGACTCGGCATAGACGTAGAACATCGGGCTGTCCGGGTCGGGGAGCATGAGGACCCAACCGTCATCGACGTTGAGAAGCACGCCCTCGGCGAGGATAGCGTCGGGGTCCCCGCCGAACCTCTCGGCGAGGCCGCGCATCACGCGCCCTTTGGCCGACCAGGGGCACTCGATGCGCCTTCTCTGGACGTTATCGAAGGATTCTCCGAACTTCTGCCGCACGCCGGAGAGGGCCGACTCGCGGAACACCTCCAGGGCGCTGGCCAGCGTCATAAAGCAGTCGGGGGCCGGCAGGAATGCCGGGAAAATATAGCGGCCGTCGGCGAGGGAGGCGAGATCGGCTCCTGTACTTGCGGCCTTTATGGCGACGTTGGAGAGGCCGGTGCGGCTCATCTCGACGGTGCCATCTCCCTCCTCGACTAGCTTCCCGTATCTGCGGCTGAGGTTGATCGGGAGCACGGCGCGTCCCGGGTGCATCTGGTCCACGAGGCAGGCGAGCATGACGTCGGGCGGCACCCACTCGCCCTTGTCATCGACGAACTGCACGTATTCCGCTTCCGGGCCGACGACGGCGCCGAAGGAAGCATCTACCGTCGGCACGATGCGGGCGACGCGCTCGATGCTCTCCTCCAGGTTCATCCTCCCCGCTTCACCGACGGTGTTGGCGTTGGCGAAGCCTTCCATGACGACGGCGCTCACGCCGAGCCGGGAGAAGACGCGGCTCGCCACGAGCCCGGCGACCCCCCCGCAGAAGTCCACGACGATCGTAGCGCCGGAGGTCTTTTCCCTGTCCACGGCGCGTTCGAGGCGCTCCACGAACTGCTCCACCACGCGGCCAGGGTAGATCAACTCCCCTATATCCCTGCCGTAGGCCCTGCGGTACTCCTCGCGCACGAAAGCCTTCTCGATGGACCTCTCGTCCCCCTCCGAGATGGGGGTCGCATTCGCGGAGAAAAAGAGGATCTCCACGTCGTCGGGGTCGCTGCCCGCCCGGACGTGGGCCCCCGCCGAAGACCTGCCCGAGAGCACGTCGTGGCGGACGACTCCGGCGTGTGCGGCCCTGAGGTCCCTGATATTGATCCCCGTGCCCAGCAGCGCGGCCGTCATCGCGCGCTTGGCGACCTGGGCCGAGAGCGTGGAGTCACGCCCCAAGGTCACGACGGCACCAGGATCCAACGTCGTACCGAAGGATGAGGCCAGGCGGGTAACGAACTCGGGGGTGACATCGACGTTGAACTTGCCGCTCACGACGCCGCGTTTGAACACGGTGCGCAGTCCCATGGTCTCGTAGATAAGGGACTGGGTGACGTTGGCGCCAGTCTCTATGGTCTTGTGGGGGTAGACCTTTACCTCGGGGGCGATGGTCGCGCCCTCGCCGACGATAACGTCGTCACCGAGCGCGCTGCGTTCGAGAAGGCGGGCCCTCGCCTGGACGTAGGAGTTGCGCCCGACCAGGGTGTCTGTGAGCTCGGCGCCCTCGCCTATGTAGGTCCCCTCGGCGACCACGCTGCGCTCCACCGAAGCGCCGGCCGAGACGACCACGTTGTCCGCGATGACTGAGTAGGCGCCGATCCTGGCGCCCTCGTCGACGCGGACGTTCTCTCCTATTACGACCGGACCCTCTAGCTCGTCGTCATCGACCAGGGCCCTCCGGCCGACGTAGATGTTCTCCCTGAGGCGGGTTCCAGGGGGCCTGACGCCCTTTACGCGGCCATCGAGCACGTCGCGCTGGGCGCCGGCGAACTGCTCGAGGGTACCTATGTCTTCCCAGTAGTCCTCGGTGATGTAGCCGTAGAGCGGCCGACCGGCGTCGAGCAGCTTGGGGAAGAGCTCCTTGGAGAAGTCGTACTCACCTTCTTCGGGGTCGGGGATCTCGGCCGTCGCCGAAGGCTCGAGCAGGTATATGCCGGTGTTTACGGTATCGGAGAAGACCTGTCCCCAGGCAGGCTTCTCCAGAAAGCGCGAGATACGCCCGTCCTCCTCGGTTATGACGATGCCAAAATCCAGGGGGTTCTCGACGCTCTTCAAGACCATGGTGGCCTCGGAGCCCTTCTCCTCGTGGAACTCGAGCAGAGCGCTCAAGTCGGCGTCTGTCAGGGCGTCGCCGCTGATGATGAGCAAGCGCTCGCCCTCGAGGCCGAGTTGCTGCTCGGCCATCTTCACGGAGCCCGCGGTCCCCGCCGGCGCGTCCTCGACGGAGTAGTGCATGTCGACGCCCCACTCCGAACCGTCGCCGAAGTAGTCCCTGATCTCGTCTGGCATGAACTGCAGGGTCACGGCGATATCCGTGAAGCCGTGGCGCGCGAGAAGCCCCACGATGTGCTCCATGCAAGGAGCATTGACTATAGGGATCATCGGTTTGGGCTGGTCGCTGGTCAGCGGCCTCAGGCGCGTGCCCTGCCCCCCGGCCATGATGACCGCCTTCATCGCGACTCACCCCGGTCGCATTCCCCTGGAAAGTAGGGGTGAAGGATTGGAACCCCGACCCCTGGAGCGGCCGTATCCCCGCAGGCCGGCTTCTCACGGTCAACTGGATCCGGTATCACGTGACTCGACCTCTGCGCCGCGTCGGTCATTATCCCTCCTCGTCGGCTACTAGCCCTTCGCTCCTCCTGTGGCCTTGCTTTCCCTACAAGAGTTTATCAGCACGCTAAGGCCTTCGGCCCTCGCTTGGCAGAATGCCATACGGAATCCGGGTGATGACCACTTCGCGCCCCACCAAAGCCATGAACATTAGATCCTGGCTTCCCCTACTCTCTCCCTCGCTGGCTGCTCTTCACCCTCAGCCTGACACTTACGCCCCACAGACCGTACCTCTCCCTCAGAGCGTTCTCTATGTAGCGCAAGTAACTTTCGGGGATATCTTTGGGTCTGTTGGCGAAGAGCGTGAACCGCGGTGGGGCGGTGCCTGTCTGGGTAGCGTAGCGAATCTTGACACCCCTGGGTGGCGCGCTGCGTGCGACAGTGTCGCCCACGAACTCGGCTACCTCGTGTGTCGGCACCCGCAGCCGGTAGGCCCGCCCCACCCTTGCCGCCAGCGGCAGAACCTGATCGACCCCTGCGCCCGTGAGCGCGGAGACGTGGACGGACTGGGGTTTGAGGTCGGTGAGGCGGGCCGAGACGATTCCCTCTACCTCCCGCAGCCGTTCTGGGGGCACGAGATCCCGCTTGTTGACGACGACCCCGCACGAAGACCCGGCCTCCTCTATCTCACGGGCGATCCTGAGGTCACCCGCCACGACGCCGTCTGTGGCGTCGACGAGCAGCAGCGAGACGTCGGAGCGTCGTATCGCTTCTGAGGTCCGCAAGGAGGAGTAGTAGGGCACCCCGCGAGCCCGCCTGGCGACCTTGCTCACCCCTGCGGTGTCGAGCAGGAGGTAGCGCTCGGTCTCTCCCTCTACCTCAAGTGCAATTTCGGCCGCGATGGCGTCGGTCGTCGTACCCGCCGCCTCCGCAACGACGGCGCGGTCCGTACCGAGCAAACGGTTGAGGAGCGTGCTCTTGCCCACGTTTGGCCGGCCGACTATGGCGAGCCTGGGTAGTTCTTCCGCTGTATCCGGATCAGTTGGGGGCAGCAGGGAGACAACGACGTCGAGAAGGTCGCCGACACCGAGGCCGTGCAGGGCCGAGATGGCATGTGGCTCGCCCTCCCCGAGGGAGTAGAACGCGTGGCGTTCCGTGTCGTCGGCGGGGTTGTCCAGCTTGTTGACGGCGAGCACGGTCATGTGCCGTCCCCTTCTGAGCTCCCCGGCTATAACAGCGTCGGCCTCGGTCGGCCCGAGCCTGGCGTCCGTGAGGTGGAGCACCACGTCGGCTTCTTCGACCGCCACCCTGGCCTGCAGCGTCACGAGGGCCTCGAGGCCCACTTTCGCGCGCGGCTCCATCCCGCCGGTGTCGACCAGGGCGAACTCCCTGCCGGCCCACTCCGCCCGGCTGTACGCCCTGTCGCGCGTCGTGCCCGGCCGCTCCGAGACCACGGCGCCGCGGCGGCGCATGATCCTGTTTACGAGCGAGCTCTTCCCCACGTTGGGGGCCCCGACGACGGCGACGACAGGGAGCCGGTTCAATGCTGCTCCAAGTCTTGAGCGTGTTGTTGAGGCAGCGCGTAGATGGTGTGCATGACCTCATCGGCCGCCGCGCGGTAAGCCGGGCCACCACGCAAGCCCGGGTCTAACTGTATGGGTTCGCCCACGAAGATTTGTAACTTGTGGCCGCGAAGTCGGGAGAGGGGATCTGGAAGTCTGCCCACGTGGACCGGCAACACGGGGGCGCCGCTGCGCAGGGCGAGCACGACGACCCCGCTCTTGGCCTGCCTGGAGGTGTCAGCGCCCCTGTGGGTGCCCTCGGGGAAGATCCCCAGAGCCCAGCCCTCGGCCAGAAAGGCGAAGGCGGCGCGAATGGCGGCCCTGCCTCCGCCTTCGCGATCGACGGGGAAGGACCCTATGAACTCGAAGAACTTCCTGAAGGGGAAGACGAAGAGCTGTTTTTTGGCCATCCATTGCAGGCGCCGGGGGACGGCCACGCATACGAGGACGGGGTCGGCATACTGGCTGTGGTTGGAGGCCACTATCAGGGGGCCTTCTAGGGGCACGCTCCCTCCGCCGTGCACCTTGTAGCCGAACAGGAGGCGGCAGAGCGTGATCATCGTTCGCCGGAACAGGCGGTACCGCCTGGACATCTCACCGGGCCTACGCCTTCCCTCGAAGAGCATGGTGTCCCTCACTTTTGCTCGCTCAGGTCCGCGGCGAGTTCCAGCACCCGCGAGATGACCTCTTCGAGGCTGAGCGAGGTCGTGTCGAGGACCACGGCGTCGGCGGCGGGCTTGAGCGGTGAGATCTCACGCTCCGAGTCCTGGCGGTCGCGCCTGGCTATAGCAGCCTTTATGCGATCCAACTCCCCCTCCCGGCCTGTCTGGTACGCCCGCCGACGGGCCCGCTCTTCCGGGGCGGCGGAAAGGTAAACCTTTAGCTCAGCGTCAGGCAAGACGACGGTACCGATGTCTCTTCCTTCTACGACGGCCCCACCTTCGGCCCGCGCCTTCTCCGCTGCGGCCCGCTGCACGGGGAGCAAGACCTCCCGGAGCGGCGCGTGGGCCGAAACCTTCGAGGCCGCCGCAGAGACATCGGGGGAGCGGAGATCTTGCTCCGCCACACGTTTTCCGTCGATGTTCGCTCCTTCGGGATTCAGATCGACCCGGCGAGCAAGGGCCGCTAACTTCTCTCCCTCGGCGAGGTCGACGTCCTCCCGCAGAGCGAGGAGCGCAGCCGCCCTGTAGGCGGCTCCGGTGTTGAGGTTGACCACCCCGAGACGCCCGGCGACTGCCCGTGCTACCGAGCTCTTCCCGCTCCCCGCAGGCCCGTCGATGGTTACGAGAATGCCTCCCATGGACCCCGGAAGTATAGCCCAAAGATACGACCCTTCACCGCAGGGATTCCAACAGCCCGAAATAGCCAGGGAAGGTCTTCGTTACACACCCAGGGTCCCTGATCCTGACTCCAGACGCCGCAAGCCCCGTTACCGCGAAAGCCATCGCGATCCTGTGGTCCCCATACGTTTCTATAGCGGCGGGCCTGATCTCACCTGGTATTATGTGTATAGAGGATGGTGTGGTCTTTGTTTCGACGCCGAGGCGGGTTAGTTCGGTGGCGACGGCGGAGAGGCGATCGGTCTCCTGCAGGCGGGTATGGGCAATGTTTTTTATGGTGGTCGGGCCGGTGGCGAAGGGGGCGATGGCGCTGAGTGTGATCATGGTGTCGGAGAAGGCGTTCATGTCGACTTCGACGCCCCGCAGCTGGTCAGGCCCTTCTACCTCGACGTAGTCTGGGGTTATCTCGACCCTACAACCCATGTCCCGCAGCACCCCCGCGAAGCGCAGATCGCCCTGCGTCGAGGCCGACCCCAGACCGGGGACCCTGACCCGGCCTCCCGTTAGGGCCGCTGCTGCAATGAAGTAGGAGGCCCCGGATGCGTCGGGCTCGACCTCGTAATCCCGCGCCCTGTAGAGGGCGGGTGCGACGGCGAAACGACCACCTGCCCGGTCCACGCGCACGCCGAACTCCCGCATCAGTGCCACCGTGATGCCGACGTAGGGCCATTCCATTCTGCCTTCTGCCAGCAGGGCGACGCGACGGGCGGCGTAGGGAGCCGCCAGGAGCAGGCCGCTTATGAACTGGCTGCTCTTGCTCCCGGAGACGCGCGCCTCTCCGCCGGGGATACCGCCGCCGTGTATGGTAATGGGGAACCTTCCCTCTTCTCCTGCGTACCCCACCGGGGCACCGAGCTGGCGCATCGCATCCACGAGATCAGCGACCGGGCGCTCGCGAATCCTGGGAACCCCGTCCACCGTGTAGGGTCCCCTGCCGAGGGCTAGCATGGGCGGCAGGAAACGGGCCACCGTGCCGGCGTTGCCGACGAAGAGATCCCCATCCGAGGAACCGATCTCACCACCCTGTCCTTTTACGCGGACCTCTGCCTGGGCGCCGTCAGCGCTCACGTCGATGCCTAGCCTGACGAGGGTTTCCATAAGCCAGTAGGAGTCGTCCGCGAACAAGGGGTTCGTGATCCTGGAAGCCCCATCCGCGAGGGCGGCGATGATGAGGGCACGGTTGGTGACGCTCTTGGAACCTGGGACCCGAATCGTCGCATCCGGCGGCCCGGTGAGCGGCGATATTTCGAGCTCTGGGGGGAACTCGGGACGCACGTCTTCGACGGTGAAATCCACGCCGGGTACGCCCGAGAGTACGTTCACCGCAGTGCCTCCAGCTCAGAAGGCGCAAGGGGCCGGTACTCGCCCGCGGGCAGATCGCCGAGTGTCACCGGGCCGACACGCATCCTTTGCAAAGAGACCAGACGAAGTCCCACGGCCGCACAGGCCCGGCGTATTATGCGGTTACGGCCCTCGTGGATGGTCAGCTCGAGGGTGGTCTTGGATCCCCTACGGCTGAGGTTGGACAGTTCGGGGGGATGCATCTTTCCATCGTCGAGGGCGGGGCCCGCTGCCAGGGCGGCGAGGGCGGCACGGGGTACGGGGTTCTCGAAGATGAGGCGGTACTGTTTGTCTATCTCCGAAGAAGGGTGGGTGATACGGTGGGCGAGTTTGCCGTCGTTGGTGAGGATGAGCAGGCCCGTCGTAGCAGCATCCAGGCGGCCGGCAGGAACGAGGCCAGGAACCTCGGGCATGAGATCGGCGACCGTCTTGCGGCCACGATCGTCGTCCATGGTAGTCAGGTAGCCTGCCGGTTTGTTCAGGGCGAAGTGGGCGCCGGCCTCAGGGATAAGCACCGGGCGGCCGTCGATTTCGATCTCATCCCCCGGCCTTACCGTGGCACCGAGGCCAGCCTTCTTGCCGTTGATCGTCACGCGGCCGGCGAGTATGGGTGTCTCCGCCTTGCGGCGCGAGGGTGCCGCTCCGGCGCGGGCGAGGAACGCCTGCAGGCGCACTACGAAGGCTCGTTGGCGGCGTCCGAGGGCGCCATACGTTCGCGCACGCGGGCGAGCTCTTCCTGGCTTACCAGCGCATCGACGGGCGGGAAGTCTTCTGTGGAGGAAGCACCGGTGGCCGCCAGAAACTCGTCCGTCACCCCGAGGAGCGCGGGTGCGCCGGGGAGGTCGCGGTCGGCGCCAACTTCGGCCAGGAGGCTGCGTTCGAGCAGGTTGCGGACCACCGCGTCCGAGTTTACGCCGCGGATGCGGGAGACGGCACCCCGCGTGAGCGGTCCGAGGTAGAGCGCGCACGCCAGTACCTCGTGGGCGGCTCCGGAGAGTGGCGCGGGACGGACCTCCTGGCGAAAGCGCTCGACAGCCTCAGAGCAGGTCGGATTCGTCGAGAGCTGGTAGCCGCCGGCGACCTCGCGTAGCACTATCCCGGACGACTCCCACGCATAGCGCTCCCGCAGGTTGCAGAGGGCGCCCTCCAGATCCCGCTCGGTGAGGCCGGTCGCCGAGCGGAGATCCCGAAGACCGATGGGCCTCGCGCTCACGAAGAGTATGGCTTCGACCAGGTGTGCGGGTACCCGTTCTTTCACCCCGAAGGCTCCAGGGTCAGCGGTCCTAGGGGTTCGGGCTGGGCGAGCTCGAGGGCGCCCTCCTGGGCGAGCGAGAGCGCGGCGGCGAACGCGACGGCCCTGTTCATGCGGTCCATGTCGTTGGTGAGCCTCTCGTAGGAGACCGGTCCTGTGGCCAGGGCGGTGCGGATGATCCCCGCGAGTTCCTGGAGCGTCACAGTGATCGGGCCGAGATGCCTCACCGGAGGCTCGATGAGGCGGGAGAACGCCTGCCGCGCGGCGAGGACCACGCGATCCGGCCGTACGCTGAGGCGTCCCTGTTTCGGGGGTATGGTGTGGGCCGAAACGTAGTGGCCAGCATTCGCGGCGAGACGGTCCTTCAGATGCTCGGCCGCGCGCCTGACCTTCAGGTATTCCGCGAGCCTCTCCGCGAGTTCTTCCCGAGAGAGGGGTTCGTCCTCGATCCCTTCGGTATCCGCGTCGATCGCCGGTGAGAGCGTGCGGCTCTTGAGTAGGACAAGGGCTGCGGCGGAGCCGGCGAAGTCGGTATCGCGCTCCAGGCCGTTCGCCGCGTCGGGACGGCGCGCGAGCAGGTAGGATGCAACGAGCTCGCGCAAGGGGACCTCGAAGATCTCCAGTTCGTCCTTGAGGATCAGGGCGAGCAGCCACTCGTACGGGCCCGAGTACACATCGAGTTCGACGGTAAAGTCCGCGAGCGAGCGTCCCAGGGGCTCGGAGGTCACCTGGCCTCCGAGTGCAGCGGCAGGACGGAGGAGAGCTGGTTGTATTCCATGTCCGTGTCGCGGGCGAGGACGGCGTCGACCACCCTTCCCTCCGCGACGGCGACGCCCCTGGCCAGCCCCTCGTCGGTCCTGAGGGCGTCGGAGAGGCCGACCCCGGCCAGACGGCGCATGTACGGAAGGAGGGCGTTGCTGAGCGCCCTCGTGGCCGTGACAGGCACCGATGCCGGGACGTTCTTCACGCAGTAGTGCGTGACCCCGTATTCGACGAAGGTAGGGTCTGCGAGGGTCGTCGGGCGTGAGGTCGCCACGCAGCCGCCGTAGTCCACGTCGACATCGACTATAACGCTCCCATTTTTCATCCGTGAGACCGTATCGCGGTCCACGAGGGCCGGCGTACGGGCGCCCACGACGTGCACAGCGCCTATAAGTAGGTCCGAGCGGAGTGCGGCGTCCCTGATCCCGAGGCTGCTCGCCGCGAGGGTCGTCGTATGGGGGAGGCGGGCGTCTTCGATCAGCCTCAGGCGGTCGAGGTCCCTGTCGATGATGACCACCTCGGCCCCGAGGCCACTCGCCACCCTCGCCGCGCTGGTCCCCACGATCCCGGCGCCGAGCACGACCACGCGTCCCGGCCTCACGCCCGTAGCGCCGCCTAGCAGTATGCCTCGGCCCCCGAACGGGCGCTGCAAGTAATGGGCGCCTATCTGGGGCGTGAGGCAGCCCGCTATCTCGCTCATCGGCGTGAGCACGGGCAACCGGCCCCGCGTGTCACGGATCGTCTCCATGGCGAAGGCGACGCACCGGGAGTCGAGGAGGGTTTGCATCAGCTCGAGGTTGACCGGCAGGGAGAGAAAGGAGATCAGGATCAGCCCCTCCCGCAAGTACTCGTACTCTTCCTCCACCGGCCCGTAGACTTTGACGACGATCTCGGAGTCGGCGTAGACCGGCGCGGGCTCCTCGACGAGGCGCGCCCCGGCCGCCTCGTACCTCTCGTCGGCGATACTCGATGCCTCCCCCGCCCCGGCCTCGACGAAGACCCTGTGGCCCGCGCGGGTCAACTCGTAGACCGCATGCGGGGCCAGGGCTACCCTGCTCTCCCCCGGCGTCCTCTCTTTGAGCACCCCGATCCTCATCTTCCGCCCCCGATGCACACAAGAATCGTCGAGAACAGCGGGTGCGAACAACGCCTTCTCATGAGTACCTCAGATCGGCCACCACGAGGGGTGGGTCCGCAAAAAGCCCTCGAGCTCTCGCTCGGCCCCGAGGACCCCGAGGCCCACAGCCCCGTCCGGAACCGGCGTCCACGAAGGGGCGAACTTGACGCCAAAGCCGGCGTTCCAGAGGTCGCGCGCCAACGCTTGCAATGCGTCGGAAGGGGTGCCCACAGGAGCCTCCGTGCAGGCAGCCCTGGTTTCGAGGACGGCGTCCGAGAGCGCCGCCGTGATGGTCAGGGAGCGCAGGACAGTCTCGAGGGCCGAGCCCAGCTCGGCGGCGGAGAGGGCCAGGATCTCCCCCAGGATAGCATGACGAGTGCCGCCCGCAAGATCGTCTGTCTCAACCAGGGAACACCGCGTGTTTCCTGGCAGCGAGGGTAGCGTGGGCGCAGGGGGCATACTTTCCATGGTATCCCAGGAGAGCGTCGCCGAGAACTCGATCCGGCCGGCCGCGCACGTGGCGATGGTGCCCGCCGGCTCGCGTGTAGGAAGCACAGGGGCGAGCGGTCTTGCGGCCTGGAGAAGGGCCCGTGATCCTCCGATTCGCCTCAGCGGGCCGCCTCTTGTTGGGCTCTCGGCACGTCTTCTTGCAGCTCGGAGGCCTCATCCAGGGCCTCACCGCAGGCGCCGACGAAGCCGTAGAACAGCGGGTGTGGCCGCAAGGGGCGGCTCTTGAACTCCGGATGAAACTGGCTCCCGATGTAGAAGGGGTGGTCTGCCAACTCGGCTATCTCCACCAGCCTGCCGTCGGGCGAGGTGCCGGAGAAGACCATACCCGCGTCGGTGAGCGCGTCCCTGTAGGCGTTGTTCACCTCGTAGCGGTGGCGGTGACGTTCCTGGACGAAGTCCGTGCCGTAGACCCCCTCAGCCAGCGTGCCCGGCGCGATCTGGCAGGGCCAGTGCCCGAGCCGCATCGTGCCCCCCATCTCCACGCCGACCTGATCCGGCATGATATCTATGACGGGGTGCGGCGTATCCTGCTCGAACTCGGTCGAGTTCGCCATCTCCAGGCCCGCGACGTTGCGGGCGAACTCGATCACCTCTATCTGCATCCCGAGGCAGAGCCCGAGGTAAGGCGTCCCTGTCTCCCTGGCGTAGCGCGCCGCCTCTATCTTGCCTTCGCCGCCCCTGTGGCCGAAGCCGGGCAAAACGAGGACCCCATCTGCACCCTCGAGCCGCTCTTCCGTCGAGGCCCTGTCCACGAGCCGTTCGGAGTCGACCCAGTCTAGCTCTACTCTGAGGCCGTGGGCGCCGCCGGCGTGGGCCAGAGCCTCGACCACGGAGAGGTAGGCATCCTGGAGCTTTATGTACTTGCCGATGATCGCCACCCTTACCGTCCGTCTGGCGTCGAGCATGCGGGCGACGAGCTGCCTCCACTCTCCGAGGTCGGCGTGGGGCGCGCTGAGGCCAAGCTTGTCCAGCACCAGGTCGTCGAGGCCTTCCTCGTGGAGGTTCAAGGGTATAGCGTAGAGGTTCGGGGCATCCTCCGCCGCGATGACCGAGTCGAGCTCCGTGTCGGCGAAGAGCGCTATCTTTTTCCTTATGTCGTCGCTTATGGGCCTGTCGGCGCGGCAGATGAGCACGTCGGGGCTTATGCCGATCTCACGCAGGCGCTGTGCCGAGTGCTGGGTCGGTTTGGTCTTGAGCTCACCGGCAGCCTCGATGAATGGAACGTAGGAGACGTGGACGTAGAGCACGTTCTTGCGCCCGACGTCGTTTCTGAATTGCCTTATGGCCTCGAGGAATGGCAGGCTCTCGATGTCGCCTACGGTACCCCCGATCTCGGTTATGACGATGTCCTTGTCCTGTCCGAGACGACCTATCCTGTTCTTGATCTCGTTCGTTATGTGCGGGATCACCTGCACGGTCGCCCCGAGGTAATCGCCCCTCCTCTCGCGGGTTATGACCTCCCAGTAGACGCTTCCCGTGGTCACGTTGGAGAGCCTGCCCAGGTTCTCGTCCAGAAAGCGCTCGTAGTGGCCGAGGTCCAAATCCGTCTCGGCCCCATCGTCGGTGACGAAGACTTCACCGTGCTGGTAAGGGTTCATCGTCCCCGGGTCCACGTTGATATAAGGGTCGAACTTCTGGAGCACGACCCTGAAACCGCGGCCCTTGAGCAACATCCCGAGCGCCGCCGCGCTCGTCCCCTTGCCAATCGACGACACCACGCCGCCGGTCACGAAGATATACTTGGTCTCGCTCATCTATACCCCCAAAGAGAGAAACTCCGCGACTCCCCCACCTTCTCTGTGCGAGTCGGGATTGGGGGGAAGGATCCGGCGGCGGTGAGGCGCGGGATCATGCCCTCCCGCGAAACTCTACTCCAGCACACCTGCATGGATCTCTATCATACGACTTTTGGCGCCAGAATTAAACCGTGCGGCCCTGCCGGCGCCTTCCCGACCACTCTCGACGCGGCCTAGCCTGCCTGCTCGCCCCTGGGAGACGGGTCGGGGCGAAGCCACAAGGAGACGTGCTCCGGCTGCATCGTCTCCCGCACCACCTTCGTGAGCTCGGCGTTCAGCGCCTCAAGGTCCGTCTGGTCGCGCAGTCTGGCGGAGAACGCTTCCAGGGTCTTACGGGCATCGTACTTGCGTCTGTAGAAACGGCGGTCTATGAAAGACTGGATGCGCCATCTCAATGGATTGAACAGCGCCGCGATCACGAGGGTGGAGACCACTACCGCGAGTTGAGGCAGTTGCTCTTGGCTCGTTAGCGTTTGAAAGAGGGCCTGGGTAGCCGTCACGCCACCGAAGTAGACCAGAGCGAGCATTATCGTGAGAGAACCGTAGACGAGGGCCCGGTTGATGACTACGTCTATGCCGTAGAGGCGGTACTTGAGGACGGCGAATCCGATGGCTACGGGGACTCCGGCGAAGCTAAACGTGAGGGCGTCCTGGAGAAGCTTCGCCCATAAAGAATCGGCGCTCCCGGGGCCATCCGACGCGAAGAGGGTTCCCTGGACCACCGCCACGAAGACCCCAAGGGCCACCACCGAGGCGGCGAAGGCAAGCCACTTGATCTGCTCGCGCACCTCTTCGCCCGAGCGAAGGTAGCGCAAGATCAGGCTCGACGCCGAAACCAGCAGGAGGAGCGGGAACAGCAGCCCCACGGCTTCAGCCAGGTTAGCCACCCAGGGGTGACCTTCGAGCCCGAACGGGTTGTCCACGCTCCTCAAATCAGAGAGTGGACCCGGGGCGAGCGTGGAGAGAATGATGTTCGAGGCGATCCAAAGCCCGCAAAGCCAGGCCACGGGACGCCACCTGCTCGAAGGGAGTCTGCCGTCGGGGAAGAGCAGGAGCAGGAAGGTCCCGAACAGCGTTACGGCCGTCGGTCCCAGCCCTTCGTTCAAAGCTCCGACCGCTACCGGGTAGGGAAAGGTGCCGGGACTGGCCGTCCGCAGACCGATCAGCATGTAGGAGCCGGCGATCATATTGAGCATCCACAAGATGCCGACGGCGAGAGAGAGCCAGCCTATGGGGTTCTTCGGCCGTCTGGATGCGATAAGGGCGCCAACGACCAGGAAGGGAAGGAAGGGCAGTATCGCCCACACTGGTGTGCTTATGCCCCCCGTACCCCAACTACCGGGTGGCCGCACGGGCAGGGAGGCGATATACAGGATGACGGCGAGCACAAACGTGGCCACACCGAGGCAGGCCAGCGACCAGGCCAGCCAAAAGGCGACGTTGGCTCTCTTCCCGCTGACCCCTTGCTCCAGTTGTCTCGTATCCTCGGTCACGACACTACTCTACCGCACCACCGTCTGTGGAGCGTTACGAAGTAGAAAGTTCCACCGACTTCGTCCCGTGCTGCGATGCCGCCTGGTAATCAGTAGCGCCGCCAGGCACGCTGAATATTCGCTCACCGTGAACCGGGCGAGACGGACAGGGAACGCGGGTTCGTGTGGCCGGAGCGAGCGTCGTCCGGGCTCCCTTGCACAGCGATTCAGCTTGTTCTCCCCTTGGTGGGGGGGATCTCGCGATCCTGGTCCGCCTCTTGCGGGTCGATCGTGGTCGCCGCATTGAATTCGGCGCCGGCCAGCACTATCGATGCCGTGAGGTCGAGGTAGAAGAGTAGCCCCACTGCCGCCCCTATGCTCCCGTAGGTCACGCCGTAGTCGGCGAACTTTGCTAGGTAGATGGAGAAACCGACCGAAGCGACCGCCCAGGCGGCCACGGCGAGGGCCGCGCCCCAAATCACGGATCCCCAGGTCTGCGTTACGGTCGGACTGTAACGGAAGATCACAGTCAGCGCCGCCCACAGCAGCACGAGCGCCATGGGGTAGCGCAGCCAGCCCCACAGCAAGACGAACAGCTCCCGCAGACCGAACGCCCCCGCTACGCCTGCGGCCACCCGCGAGCCGGTGAGCATGAGAACTACGGCGACTATCACAGCGAGCGCGACGAGGGGGCCGGAGATCAAGGAGAGCGCCTTCACCTTCCACCAGGGTCGGGTCTCTGTCACCCCGTAGGCGGTGTTGAAGGCGTCGGCAAGGGTGCTCGCGAGGGCTGAGATCGACCAGAGCGCGACGCCGACACCTACGAGGATCAATTCGCCATCGGCCTCTCTCTGAGCCCGTCTGGCCAAATCTTCCAGCGGTTGGACCTGCTCTCTGCCCTGCTCCACGACCGGCTCCAATTGCTGCGGGACTTGCTCGGACGATTGCGCCTTGATCTCATCGATCAACCTGCCGAGCGCGTCGGTAGGCCCGAAAACGCCTAGGAGTACGACGAGGAGCAGCATGAACGGGAAGAGGCCGAAGAGCCCGCGATAGGCCAGCGCTGCCGCGTACGTGGGCATGCCGTGGTCGAAGAAGTTGCGAACCACGCGCTCGGCAAAGCGAAAGGCGCCGGTTGTCTTCAAGGCCCGGACACGCATTCCCTCATGCGGGATGAAGCCCCCCGAGACGTGGCCACAAGGAGGAGGCGCCTACCACCCGTCGTGCCCTCCTTCCCTACCAGTCGGTCGGCTCTACGTTCTCTCTCATCTTACCCTACCGATCCTATAGAGCCCCGACGCCCGGACCAATTCACTGCTGTTCAGCATTTCCGCCATTCAGTGGTCCGCCGTCTTGCGGGACACCTCGCGGCCAGCTTCGGCGTTAGCCCCGGCGATGGCCCGGAAGGCGGACCGCTGCTCAGGGGTGCCGAGGACGCCGACCGCGTCGCCCGCCTGGAGCACCAGGTCTGCCCCGGGATTCGGGATAACCTCCTCTCCGCGCACCACGGCCAGGATGGATGCCCCGGTCTCGCTCCTCACCGCGAGATCACCTATGTTGCGACCGAGGAGGGCGGTACTCTCGTTTGCCTCGGGGCCTTGTCGCTCGGGGAGTCTTACCCAATCTACTTCGATCGCCTGTGAGGCCTGCCGCAGACGCTTGAAGAGCCCTTCGCCTTCCCTGGAGGACGCTTCCCTGGAAATGGGGGCGTACAACTCGCGCCGTACGCCGTCGGCGAAGTTCTGGGCCTCCTCCGCGGCGACCCCGAAGCGGGCGAGTGCCTGGCGCGCCAACTCGAGCCCGGCCTCGAGCTCTGGCTGAACCGCCTCGTAGACGCCGAGACGGCCGAGGTCTTCCAACTGCCCGGCGTTTTCCGCCCTGACCAGGAGGTCGGCTTCAGGGGCCAACTTCCGCACGCGTTCGACGGCGAGCCTGGCCGCAAGGGCGTCGGGGATGGTCAGCACGACGAGGCGCGCCTCGCCGATCCCGGCCGCCTCGAGCACGGGTACAGCCACGGCGTCGCCGTAGACGGTGGGAAAGCCGGCCTCCCTGGCCTCCTCGGCCCGGCCCGGATTCGGCTCGACGACGACGAACGGCTTGTCGAGCCTGCGGAGCAACCTGGCGACGAAGGAACCGACCCGTCCGTACCCCGCGACGACGGCGTGGTCCCGAAGCCCGCCAGGAGGCAGATTGAAGGTTTGCAGAGGCTCTCGGGGGAACCTCCGACGGTACCGGCCGTAGAGTACCGGCGTGAGCCGTGCGGCCAGGGGGGTGAGAGCCATGGTTACGGCGGCGGTGGCGAGCACGAGCGAGTAGGTCTCCTGGGAGATGACCTCCGCGCTGATCCCTTCTCTGGCCAGCAAGAACGAGAACTCCCCAACCTGAAAGAGCCCGAACCCCACCGCGAAGGGGACTATGTTGCCGTAGCCGAAAGCCCTGGCAAGACCGCCGAAGATCAGGCCCTTTACGACGAGGACCAGCAACACAAAGAGCGCGATAATCCCGAAGTTCGCCCAGAGGAAGGAGGGGTCTATAAGAAGCCCGATGGAGACGAAGAAGATCATGGCGAACACGTCGCGCAGGGGCTCGACCTCGGCCAGCGCCTGATGGCTGTAGTCCGATTCGGAGAGGACCATCCCGGCCACGAACGCCCCGAAGGCGAACGAGAGGCCGACGAGGTAGGTCGCATACCCGACACCGACGCCTATGGCTACGACGGAGACCAAAAACAGCTCGCGCGAGCCCCAGGCCGCCAGCCGCGCCAGGAGCAGGGGGAGGACGCGCGAGCCCAACAGGAGCATGGCGGCGATGAACGCCACCGCCTTGAGTACAGCCAGGCCGAGCTCCGGAAGGCCCTCCCTCACGTTCTCGAGGACAGGCAACACCGTAAGGAGCACCACGATGGCAAGGTCCTGGACGATGAGCATCCCGATCATCACCCTGGCCGACAGGGTGCCGAGGACCCCCTGCTCGCCCAGGGTCTTGAGGACCACCGCGGTGCTGGAGAGCGAGATCAGGGCTCCCAGCCACACCGACTCGACCCACCCGAGACCCAGGAGCAGGCGACCCACACCGTACCCGAAGGCGATGGTAAGCAACATTTGCAAGGGGGTGCCGAGCAAGGCGATGCGCCGCACGGGCGCGAGCTCTCCGAGGGAGAAATGCAGCCCGATCGTGAACAGTAGCAGGGCCACCCCGATCTCGGCCAGGAGTTCTATCTCGTGGACGTCCCCCACCGTCGGGCCCAGGGTGTTCGGCCCGACGAGGACGCCGGCGGCGATGTAGCCAAGGATCAGGGGCAGCCTGAGCCCTCGGGCCACGATCCCTCCCAGGAGGGCGGCCACCAGAATGAGCGCTATGTCGCCGGTGATCCCCAAATTCTGGCCCTCACTCTATCATCGTGGAAGCCCGTACCCCTGGGTTGGGCGGACCCGGGCCGCTCAGGGAGCGGTAGAATCGGGCGCCGCGAGGGATGATATCGGAGCCGGGGAAAGGAGCATGGTGCGCGTAATCTACATAGACGTTGACTCGTTGAGGCCGGACCACACCGAGCCCTACGGTTACCGGCGTGGGATCACCCCTAACCTCAGGGAGTTCGCCGAGGAGGCGGTCGTCTTCGGCCGTTACTACTGTTCGGACTCGCCGTGCGTGCCCTCCCGTGCCGCGCTCTCCAGCGGACAGTTCGGGATCACCAACGGCGTAACGGGCCACCACGGTCGGACCTCACGGCTCCGCTTCCCCGCCGAGAACGTCCACCCTGAGGACAGGCCACTCCTCGGCGGACACCTCTACCGGCACGGCGTCTACACCGCCTCGGTCTCCTGCTTCGCCGAAAGACACCTGGCCTACTGGTTTCTGGGCAACTTCCGCGAGTCCCTCAAACCGACGCTCTCCCTGGGCAACGACGAGGACGCCGCCGACGTCAACGGGGCCGCCATCTCCTGGATCCGGCGCCACGCCCAGGAAGAAAACTGGTTCTTGCACATCAACTATTGGGACCCGCACAACGACTACTTCGAGCCCAAAGCGTGGGTCGAGAGGGCCGCCGAAGCCGGGCCTCCCCCGGAGTGGCCCGACGATGATGCGATCGCCTCGCACCGGAAGGTCTACGGTCCCCGAAGCGCCCTCGACCTGCACGGGGTAGCGAGCGAGCGATCCCCAACCCCGGAGACCATGCCCGACGCCATAGAGAGCCGCGCCGACTTCGAGAAGCTCGTAAACGGGTACGACGGCGAGATCTTGTACTGGGATCACCACTTCGGACAATTACTCGACGCCCTTGACGACCTCGGCATCCTGGCGGAGACGGCGATCATCGTCAGCGCCGATCACGGCGAGTCCATGGGAGAGAACGGCGCCTACGCCGAACACGCTCTTGCCAACGAGCCAAGCCACCGTGTGCCCCTGATCGTTCGCTGGCCCACGCTGACCGAAAACCTGGAATCCCACCGGCGCCGCTGCGAAGCCCTGCTCTACAACCTGGATCTCGGTCCTACCCTGTGCGAGTTGCTGGACCTGCCCGTGCCCGAAGGCTGGCAAGGCAGATCCTTCGCCGCCGCAGTAAGGGGCGAACCGGTAGAAGGACGCTCGCACCTGGTCCTGAGCCACGGCTTGCACACCTACCAGCGGGCCGTGAGGACAGGAGATCACCTCTACATCCGCACCCTGCATCCTGGTTGCTTCCGCGCGGAATGGGAGCAACTCTTCAACGTATCGGAAGACCCGTACCTGACCAGGAGCGTCCTCTCCGAGTCGTCTGGCGTGGCCGACCACGCAAAGGCACTACTCTCCGACTGGTGGCACGAGCACGCGGGCGTTCCCGGCGCACCCCCCGACCCGATGCAGACGACGCTCGAGGTGGGGCCGACCTTCCAGTTCGAGCCGGCCCGATACATCGAGCACCTGCGCAACACCGGAAGGAAAGACCTGGCCGTCGACCTGCAAGTACGATTGCGAAGGTCCTAGCTACCTCCGACCAGGAGTTCGGAGGCGTGGGCCAGGGAGGCCTCGTCGATCCTTCCCGAGAGCATCCTGGCGAGCTCCCTGCGGCGCTCCTCGCCCTCGATGCGCTCTATGCGCGTGATAGTGCGTCCTTCCGACTCTTCTTTCTCGACGACGACATGCGTGCCTGCTTCTGATGCTATCTGGGGGAGGTGGGTGATGGTCAGGACCTGGTTGCGGTCGCCGAGCTCCCTCAACTTCGCCCCTACCGCCGTGGCCGTCTCACCACCGATACCGGCGTCGACCTCGTCGAAGATGTAGGTCGCACCTGGCTCCACGCGCTCCTGGGCGAGCCTTATGGCCAACATGATCCTGGAGAGCTCCCCGCCCGAGGCGTAGCGCCTCACGGGCAGCTCGGGCTCCCCGGGGTTGGGTTGAATCATGAACTCTACCCTCTCCGTTCCCGACGGTCCTGGATCCGTAGGCACGAGCTCGGCGCGGAAGGTGGTCTTTCCGAGGTTAAGGTCCCCGAGGTTGTCCTGCACCTTCGCCGACAACCTCTGGGCAGCGGCCTCCCTTCCCGAGCGCAATGCGGCCGCGATCATGTCGAGACGCCGCTCGCCTTCCGCGAGCCTCGCTTCCAGCTCTGCCGTCTCTTCGTCGAGGTTCTCGAGCCGTAAGAGGCGTTCGCGAGAATCCTGAAGATACGCCTCGACGTCCCCGTACTTGCGCTCAAGGGCCCGCATGGCGGCGAGCCTGTCCTCGACAACCTCCAACCTGTGAGGGTCGGCCTCGAGTTCGTCCACGTAGGACCTGAGCTCGTAGAGAACGTCATCCAGCTCCGCAGTCAGCCCGCCCACGCGTTCCAGGAGCCCCCGCAAGCCGTCGTCGTAGCCGGCGGCGGCCTCCAGCTCGGAGGTAGCCCTGGCCAAGGCATCGATGGCGCCCTGGCCCTCCTCGGATGAGATGGCTGCCGTAGCCGCTGCCGTGGCCTGGAGCAAATCCGTGACGTTCCTGAGGCGGTCGCGTTCGCGGGAAAGGTCGGTGAGCTCTTGCGGATCGTAGCCCGCGGACTCGAGCTCCGAGACCTGGTAGCGGAGGAACTCCACCTCCCGCAGCCGCGCCTCGGAGGTCGCCTTTATCTCCCGAAGCGCGGCCCTGTCGCTCTCTACCGAGCGCCAGATCAGCTCGTGCCCGTACCTCGCCTCGGCGGCCGAAGCGTCCAGGAAGTCGTCGAGAATGGCGAGTTGTTCGGATGTCTCGGTGAGGCGCGTCTGCTCGCGCTGGCTGTGATACGAGACCAGCCTTTCTCCCAGACTGGCCAGCGTCTTTACGGGGACCGAGACACCACCGACGTAGCACCTGGAACGGCCTTCTTCGGTCAGCGTCCGCCTCAGTATGAGGCCATCTTGCTCTTCTATCTCCTCGGCGAGGTCCCCAAGGGATTCGGCGAGAATCCTGGACCCCGTCTCTTCGGGTAGCACAAACGTGCCTTCTACGGTGGCCCTACTCGCACCCGAGCGGACCGTCTCGGAGCGGGAGCGGGCGCCGAGGAGCATCTGCAGGGCCGTGGCCAGAAGCGTCTTACCCGCTCCTGTCTCGCCGGTGATCACGTTGAGACCAGGGGAGAGCCCCAGGGTAGCCTCTTCGATCAGGGCCACGTTCTCGACGGAGAGCTCCGTGAGCACTACAAAAACGTCCTCCGAACCGCTCGCCACCAACTCCAGTCTTCGGTACGACCTATTCTAACGCTTTCGCCAGAAAGCCTGATCTCCGCCCTTCCTTCGGCGGGGATCTCGCGCGGCTCCGCACCGTCGAGCGAGAGCAGCGCCTCCCGCCCCACGAGCTGCAGCTCGGCGACCTGATCCTCTCCGAGAACCAGGGGCCTGCTTACGAGGGCGTGCGGAGCGATGGGGACGAGCACGTAGCATCCGGCGTCACCCGAGATGATCGGCCCGCCCGCGGAGAGCGCGTAGGCCGTCGAGCCCAGGGGCGTCGCCGCGATAAAGCCGTCGCAACGAAAGGCGAAGAGCTCCTCCCCGCCGATAGAGACGTCGACCGAGATGAGCTGGTGGGGTCGCTTCTTGATGAGCACGGCGTCGTTGGCCGCGAGGCCAGCCTCTTCGTCGCCGACCCGCACGTCGAGCATCCTGTATTCCTGGACTGCCAGCCCGCCCCCGAGGACCTTCTCGACGCCCCTCTCCAGCTCTTCGGGGAGCATCCCTGACATGAAACCGACCTTGCCGAGGTTCACGCCGAGCAGCACCCGTCCCGGGTACATCCTCGAGGCCCGTAGCATTGTCCCGTCGCCGCCGAGCACGAACACGAGGTCTATATCCCTCGCTCCGTCCGGCTGGTCATCGCCCCTGACCTCCGAGATCTCGATCCCGTTCTTCTCGAGGATGGTCATGAGCCTCTCGACGTAGCCGTCGCTCACCCTCGGGTTGGCCACGATGCCTACCCTACGGATCTGGGCGGCGTCCATGGTCTCACTCACCGCCGACCACCTCCCGGATACGCGCCTCCTCCAGCGTCGGATCTACTGCCCTTGCGAGGTGGATCGGGTACTCAACGTTCCCCGACTTCCTTCCTGCGACGGCGCCCCGCATCACGCCAATCGCACCGAACCCGAGCGAAGCGAAGTACTCGACGACGCCCAGGATCACGGCGGCATGCACCGCCCTGTCCCTTACGAGGCCTCCTCGCCCCACGGCCTCGGGACCCGCTTCGAACTGGGGTTTCACGAGGAGTATCGCCTCCCGCAGCGCCGGGGTGGTCGAGAAGATGCCTCTGAGCGCGACCGACAGGGAGATAAACGAGAGGTCGGCCACGAGAAGAACTGGCTCGAACGGCAGGTCCTCCCCTCTCAATCGGCGCACGTTGGTCCGCTCCATGACGGTGACGCGCGGGTCGTTACGCAGGGACCAGTCGAACTGGCCGTAGCCGACATCGACGGCGAGCACCCGCTCCGCTCCTCGCTGCAGGAGAACGTCGGTAAACCCGCCCGTTGATGCTCCGGCATCGAGGCAGGAGCGTCCTTCTATTCGCACACCGAACTCGTCGATTGCCGCGTCGAGTTTCTCGCCGGCGCGCGAGACAAAGCGTTCTTCCCTGTCGACGAAGACGGGTTCGCCCGGGGCGATGTGCGAGCCCGCCTTGGTCACGACCCTATCTCCCACACGCACGCTTCCGGAGAGGATAAGACCCTGCGCCCTGCCCCTGCTCTCGGCGAGGCCCCGCTCGACGAGCAAGGCGTCCAACCGCTGGCGGTTCCCTTTCGGGCTATTTCCCATGCCTTGGGGCTAGCTCTCCCTGTGACGCACGAAATACGCCAGCTCCAGCAAGCCCGCAGTGTCTCCGTCGACCCTGGAGAGCGCGGAGATGGCCCTCGTCGCGGCCCCGTCGGCCTCCTTCTTGGCACCTTGGACGCCGAAGACACCGACGAACGTGGCCTTACCCTGCTCGGCGTCGGATCCCGCACTCTTGCCGAGCTCCTCCCTGGTCGAGGTGGCGTTGAGGACGTCGTCGACGATCTGAAAGCAGAGGCCGAGCTCCGAGGCGTACTCCGAAACCGCAGCCTGTTCCTCGCCGGTCGCACCGGCCAGTATCGCCCCGATGCGGGCCGAGGATTTGATGAGGGCTCCCGTCTTGTACTTGTGGATCATGTACAGGGTCTCGGGGTCGGTCGACTCCGCGCGGCCCGTCTGGTCCATGTCCAGAACCTGACCCCCGACCATCCCGTTGACGCCCGTGGAATCGGCGAGCTCACGCACTACCTCGAGGACCTGCTCGCAGCTCCCTTTCTGGTGGACCGTGATCAGGGTCAGAGCCTCGCCGAAGAAGGCGTCGCCAGCCAGTATGGCCATCGCCTCGCCGAACGCTTTGTGGGCGGTCGGCCTTCCCCGCCTGTAGTCGTCGTCGTCCATCGCGGGAAGATCATCGTGGATCAACGAGTAGGTGTGGATGAGTTCTATGGCGGCCGCGGAAGGTAGCACGTGGGCGGGTTCGGCGCCGAAGATCCAGGCCACCTCCATGCACAACGAGGGCCGCACACGCTTGCCGCCGGCGAGCATGGAGTACCTCATGGCCTCTTCGAGCCTCTCCAATCGTACTGCTTCGGTGAACCTGAGGCCGGCCAGGTACTCCTCGAAGGCGCGCCTGTGCGCCTCCCACCTGATCTGGCTTCGCGTCCCGCTAGCCTCGCCCGCCATGCCCCACCTTGCCCTGCGCCCTAAGTTCCGCGCCCCGCAAGACCCCCCCTACGAAAGCCGGCGCCTCGTCCCCGGAGAACCCTTTGGCGAGCTCGATCGCCTCGTTTACGGCGACGTCGGGGGGGACGTCGTCGACGTAAAGCATCTCGTAGAGGGCTAGGCGCAGGATCGAACGGTCCACGGTGCTCATGCGGTGCACGGGCCACCCCACCGAGACTTCGGAGAGGACCGCATCGAGCCGATCCTGCTCCTCTTCCACTCCACGGGCGAGCCTGATCGCGTACTCCTCGAGGTCGCCCCTGTACTGCCGCCAGCGCTCCATCGTCGGGCCTAGTGGGCATTCGTTTACATCGCTCTGGTACAGGTTCAAGAACGCCTGTTTGCGGGCCGTCCGACGGCTCAAAGACCTCTCCAGTCCACGGGCTTCATACCCTCGTAAGGTACTCGTTGGACCGCGTATCCACCCTTACCCGGTCGCCGACGTTTATGAAGAGCGGTACCTGCACGACGACGCCTGTCTCGAGGGTAGCCGGCTTGGTCCCCCCCGTGGCCGTGTCGCCCTTGAGACCGGGATCCGTCGCGGAGACCTCCAGGTCGACATGTGCCGGCGCCTCCACGCTAACGACCTCACCGTCGGCCGAGAGCACGCTTACAGTGCCGCCCTCCACGATGTACCCCGCCGTCTCGCCGACGACCTCAGAGGGCACTGGCACCTGATCGTAGGTGTCCGCGTCCATAAAGTAGAGCAGGTCTCCATCCCCGTAGAGATACGTCATCGGCCTCGATTCGGTCCTCACGTTCTCGAGCTTCTCCCCGGCACGGAAGGTCTTCTCGACCACGGCCCCGCTGTCGATGTTCCTGAGGCGTGTCCTCACAAACGCACCCCCCTTACCCGGCTTGACGTGCTGGAAATACAGTATCGTGAACCGCTTGCCATCGACCCGAATGGCCGAGCCGTTCCTGAACTGATTGGTGGATATCATGCTCGAAAGCTCCCCTTCACGGCGCCCGATCTTCGCAGTGGTCCTGCACGGCGTGAGGCGGATTTGAAGAGGGCCATCCCTCCTCAAATCCGCGCTGGTCAGCATTTTGTTTGCTGACTGCTGATGACTCGTCGCAGGCGCCGCGCTATTATCGCACAGTTTCTTCGCCTGTCAGCCGCAAACCGCGGGACCGGAGTCAACTCGAAGCCGGTACGGACAGATCGGGGCCATCGTCTTTACGGGCGGCCGATTCTATCGACCAGGTAGCCGACCGCGGCGACGTAACCGTGGGCGCCCATGCCCGCGATCACCGCATCTACCACGGGGGAGATCACCGAATGCCGCCGCCACTGTTCTCTGGCGTGAACGTTGGATAGATGGACCTCCACTTTCGGTACATCCAACGATTCCAGAGCGTCGTGCAGAGCGTAAGAGTAGTGGGTCCACGCGCCGGCGTTTATGATGAGCCCCTCAGAGCCAGATGCTTCCCTTATGAAGCCGACCATCTCGCCCTCGAAATCCGTCTGCCTGAACTCGAGATCGAGCTCCGGAAACGCATGGTCGACGAGCTTCTCTATATCGTCGAGGGTCATGGTTCCGTAGATGTCGGGACGGCGGGTGCCGAGGGTACCCAGGTTCACGCCGTTCAAGACAAAGACTTTACCCAACGACCGCCCCGATCGCCTCGCGGGCTTCCTGGTCGGACACGGGCACGTTCCTCACCGGTTTGCCGATGTCTTCGTGCAGTACGAAGTTGTGCTTTGCGGGTCCGTCCGTAGCGGAGCGTTTCTTGTCCTTGGCCATCGCCTGGAGCACCCGGTCGACGCCGACGTCGGGTACGCGGCGTGGCAGTCCGGCCGCGCCTATCAAGTGTTTGTGCACGGCGGTGAGGTCCCGGCCCAACCTCTCGCGGGAGAGGCGGGCGGCGGCGACCATTCCGACCGCGACGGCCGAGCCGTGGGGCAAGTTGTAGCCCGTCGCGGCCTCGAGTGCATGGCCGATGGTGTGACCGTAGTTCAGGATCGCGCGCAGCCCGCTTTCGAGCTCGTCTTCGGAGACTACCCATGCTTTGAAGCGCACGGAGTCGAGGACGAGCGTTTGTAGCGCGGGCAGGTCTCCCCCGCGGGCGGCTCCGATCAGGCCGAGGTCGTCGAAGTAGTCGCCGCCGGAGAGAAGGCCCATCTTGATCGTCTCGGCGAGGCCGTTGGAGATCTCACGCTCGGGCAGCGTGGCGAGCCAGTCCAGGTCAGCCACTACCAGGCGGGGCCTCACGAAAGCACCGACCAGATTCTTCCCCTCCGGGAGGTCTATCCCGACCTTGCCTCCGACAGCGCTGTCGACCATGGCGAGAAGGGATGTTGGTAGCATAACGAGGTCCAGGCCCCGCATGTACGTCCCTGCGACGAAGCCTCCAAGGTCCCCGACCACCCCGCCTCCGAGGACGAAGATGGTGCCATCCCGGGTCAACCCCAGGCGGGCCAGGCGCCGGAGCGCGCTGGCGTAGAGTCCCATGGTCTTGGAGGATTCGCCGGCCGGGACCTCGACCGTCCCCGCGACACGCCAGCCAGCTCCTTTAAGGGCGCTCTGCACCCGCGCCGCGAGCAGGGGTCCCACCGTCGAGTCGGTGAAGATCGCGCAGAGACCGGGGTCCAGGTTACTCGAGACGGTCCCGCCGAGATCCAGGCCCGCCCCCACGAGGACGGGATAAGGACGCAAGACGGGCACCTCTATCATCTCGACAGCCATCGTAGAACCTCCTCTGCCACCCTTGCCGGCGGGCGTAGTCCGACCTCGACCTCGATGTCGGCGACCTCCCTGTAGCGGGGGAGCCGTTCTGAGTAGCGCCGGACGAACTCCTCGCGGCTGGTGGCCCGCAGGGGGCGGCCCGTACCACGGGTTCTCTCGTAGAGTACGTCCGTGTCCTCCCGCAAGAAGACCGTCGTTACGCCGCGCAAGAGGGCCCTGTTATCCGGGCGGAGCACCACGCCTCCGCCGCAGGCGACGACGGTAGGAGACCTTCCTCTGAGGGCGTCGAGTAAGGCTTCGTGTTCCAGATCCCGGAAGTGCTTCTCGCCTCGATCCGCGAAGATCTCTGGTATCGTCTTTCCCGCCTTCTTTACGATCGCACGGTCGAGGTCGACGAACTCGAGGCATATGGCCCTGGCGAGCAGGCGTCCCAGGGTGCTCTTACCGCTGCCCATGTACCCGACTATGGCCAGGGACCCGTCCAAGCCTCAGTTTCTTTTCCCCGTCTTCGCCACGCGGGCGCTGTAGGCGTCGTAGGCGGCGCGGATGTCGGTCATGTTGTCCCCGCCGAACTTCTCCAGGAACGCTTCCGCGAGCACGATGGCGACCATGGATTCCCCTATTACCGCCGCCGCCGGTACCGCGCAGGAGTCGGCCCGCTCCTTGAAGGCCCGCGTGGCTTCTCCCGTGGCGAGGTCGACCGTGCGCAGGGCTTTGGCTATGGTCGAGATCGGCTTCATGGCCGCCGAGACGACGACCGGTTCCCCGTTCGTCATCCCGCCTTCGAAGCCCCCGAGACGGTTGCTGTTGCGCGCGAGTCCCCCGTTTTGCCGGAGTATCTCGTCCTGGACTTCACTGGAGCGGCGGGAGGCGAGCTCGAAGCCCATGCCGAACTCGACGCCCTTGATCGCGTTGATGGACATCATGGCAGCGGCGAGCCTGGCATCGAGCTTGTCGCGCCAGTCGACGTAGGAGCCGAGGCCAGGCGGGCACCCCCTGGCGACGACCACGAACTCGCCCCCGAGCGCGTCGCGGGCGTAGCGGGCGGCGTCGATCTCCACCTTCATCCTCTCCGAGACTTCGGGGTCGGGGCAGCGTACCTCGGAATCGTCCGAGGTGGCAGCATCGAGGGCGGCCTGTTCCTTGGGATAGGCGACCGCCCCAATGCGGTAGACCGCGCTGCTTATCCGGACACCGAACTCGGAGAGTAGTTTCCTCGCCACGCCGCCCGCCGCCACACGGGCCGTGGTCTCGCGGGCGCTGGAGCGTTCCAGGACGTTCCTGAGGTCGTCGAAGGCGTATTTCTGCATGCCGGCGAGGTCGGCGTGGCCTGGTCTGGGGAGCGTAATGCTCTCTGGCGGGTCCTCGACAGGGTCGGGCGTCATGCGATGTTCCCAGTTTGCGTAGTCCCTGTTGCGGATGAGCATGGCTACGGGCGAGCCCAGGGTGTAGCCGTGACGCACGCCGCCGAGGAACTCGACCTCGTCTTTCTCTATCTTCTGGCGCCCACCCCGTCCGTAGCCCTTCTGCCTGCGGGAGAGATCCCTGTTCACGTCATTGGCGAAGAGCCCGAGACCAGCGGGAACCCCGTGCACCAGGGCGACCTCGGCGGGACCATGTGACTCCCCCGCCGTCGAAAAACCGAACCTCACAAACGCCCTCCGAGTCTCTCAGACCGACAAGTTACCGCTGCCAGTATGCTAGCAGATCAGCATTTCAGCACGCCTGCTTCGCAGGCTTGTCAGCGTTTCAGCCGGTCAGCTTTTTGTCTTTGCTGACATGCTGAAGTGCTGACATGCTGAAATGCTTACTTGGGAGGAGCGAGTGTTCCGCCGCTGTCGAGCAGATCACCGCGTTGTCCCGGCCGGCCGCCGCGGCCGCCGGGCCCGTTCCTCCCGCCGGCCTTGACCCCGTCTGCTACCCCGTCACCGTTGGCGTCGTCGAGGCCGTCGGGGGTACCGTCGCCGTCGGTGTCGGGATTGTTCGGGTCGGTACCCACGGCCGCTTCCTTGCGGTCTGGCAAGCCGTCTCTGTCCGTATCGACGGCACGCCCACCACCTCCGGCGGGGCGGCCGCCCGTTCTCTCCCCGCCACCCGTCGTAGTCTTCTCTGCTGGCGCCGTTCCTTCGGGGGTGGTTTTACTAGCGAAGAGGATGACCCGCCTGAACGGGTCCTTACTGCGGTAGGCCGCGTAAGAATCGACGTTGGGGTTATTCACCTCGGGGGCGGCGGGGTCCGAACCCGCGGCGGCGGCATCTGACTGGGCGAACTCGGACCTGTGCGAGACGGGCTTCTGACCATCCGTCCCCCCGACGAACACGCCTGCCAGCACCCAGGCGAAGACGAACAAAGTGAGAAGGGCCAGAATCGGCGGAAGCAACTTGTTGTCACGGAAGAGGGAGCCCACGAGGTCCCTCCCGAGGTCGGCCGCCCGGCTCCCGATCCAACGCAAGCTAGCCACCCGTGGACTCCTGGGCGGGCGCTGCCGGGGTAGTCGACTCCGACGGGGTCGGGGCCGTGGTCTCGGTGCCAGAAGGCACTCCCTTGGGCTGGAAGTAGATGTTGGCCTGTATCTCCACCAACAGGGGCACCTCAAGGGTCGTGACCGAGGTGGTCTCTCCTTGCCGTTGCTCGGGCGGCGTGACGGGGCACGAGTGCTCATCGTCGATGGGTTTGGGGGCACCATTTTGGTCGGCTCGACAGTAGCTTACGTCGGTCACCGCCACGAGCCTCGCCAGGTTGCGCGTTCTCAATAGAAAGTCCTGCATCTCATCGTAGGTCCCATTGAATTGCATTGTAACCGGTAAGACCTGGTAGTCGCCACCGCCGGCAGGAGGCGCCGCATCTCCTGGTTCCACCGTAAGCTGGGTCACGCCGGAGGCTTCAGCGATCTCCTGAACCTGGACGACGAACGTGGGTATCTGCGGCTGCGTAGGAATCCTCTTGCTAAGCTCGAGCAGCTGGCGTTCAATCTCCGGGGAGTTACGTCTGACCTCCTCGAGTTCGTTTACCTCTTGCTGCACCTGATCGAGCTGGGCCTGTTTGTCCTCACGCGCCTTGGCCTGTTCGTTGAGGTTCCCCAGAAGCGGACTCAAGAGGAAGAAGTAGTAGATAATGATGAGAATAACTATGCCCAGAGCCCCGAGGATGAGCAGGTTACGATCGTTGCGACTCATCGGCGCCCCTGTCCCGTTCGCCCGGCGTACCTATGGCCCGGTGTAGTGTGGAGACGGTCCGCATGGGCGACTTCGCGGGTGCGGAGCCGGTTCCCCTTGCCCGCGAGCTCGTCCTGGGATCCTTCATCTAGCTTCACCTCCGTGCCGTTTTGGCCAACGACCGTGACCAGCTCCGAGGCAACTTCGAAGCTCACGGCCTTGGCATCGGCATGATTTTCGAACGTCCTAAGCGCGGCCTTATCGAGATCCGCGTTGGCCAGATACTGCAGATTGTCCATGCGCACCACGAAGTCTGCCACGTTTTCGAAGCGGGGCAACGCTATACCCGTAAACGTGACCGTGCCCGGTGGATCCAGGGGCTCCTCGGGCGGCGCGTCGAGGTCCACAGGGGCGGCCTTGGCGGTGAGGGTGTCGAGCGTCGTTGCCTCGGGCACGACGAAGGCGAGGCCCTGGAAGAATTGATCCCAGGAGAATCGGCTGGCGAAGATGCCGTCGGCGATGGGCTTCTTGTCTTCCAGACGCGCCTTGAGATCCCTGTACGGACTCAACTCCGCGAGATGGGCGTTCTGCTGCGCGATCTCGTCGTCCAGCTTCGCGACCTGCTCTTCGAGGTCGTTGAGCCTCAGAAGCAGGACCAGATAGATGCCGACCATGAGGATCACCACGAAGGCGCTTACGATGAGCAGGATCCCTAGTACTCCGCGGCGTAGCCTGTCTGCGGGGCGACCCCGCTCTTCGGAGGGAAGGAGGTTTATTCGCCTCATTCTTCCTCCATCGCGAGGCCGAACGCGACGGCGAGCACGGGTTCCATCGCCCGCAGTTGCTCGTCGGAGATGTTGGAGCGGTTGGCGGAGAGCTTCTCCACGGGGTCTCCGCGGCCCGTCGGGACGTCGAGCAGCTCACCGAGGTAGCCGTCTAGATTGGGGATCAGGGCCGCCTCTCCCGAGAGAAGGATCCTCGAGACTTCGCGGGCTGCTTCCTGGGAGCGGTGGTGCTCGATCGAACGCTGCACCTCGTCGGCAAGGGTCTGCGCGGCGCCTTCGAGCCCGCGTCTCACGTCGTAGACGAGCGCCGGGTCGAGACTCTCTTCCTCGGGATCCGTCTCCTCGGTCTCCTCGTCCTGTTCGGAGCCCAACCTGACCCGCGAGTCGAGCGCCTGTCTCTCTGCTTCGTCCTCGGGAAGGTCGGCGAGTTCCATCACCGCGGCGATGAAATCGCCGAGGCCGACCGGCACAAAGCGGGTCAGCACCGGATTGCCCCGGTCCGCAACGACCAGGTTGGTGATCTCCGCCCCGACGTCGAGGAGTAGCACGGCTCCTTCCTCCCCGAAGAAAGGATCGGGGAGGGTAGAACGCGTCAGCGAGAGCGCCTTGACGTCGACGCCAGCGGGCCTCAGGCCCCCAGCCCGTACGGCCGAGGTGTAACGCGAGATCATCTCCCGCTGGGCGGCGACAACGAGGACGCGATCCAGATCCGAGCGTTCCTCGGTGGGACCGAGCACGACGTAATCGAGGACGGCCTCGTCGAGCGGCATGGGGATGTGGTCCTGGGCCTCGAAGCTTATGGCACCCTGCAAATCCTCTGGCCTCATGCGCGGGAAGTCCAGCAGCCTGACCACTACCTTCTGGTTGGAGACGCCGAGGGTGACTGATCTGCCGTTGAAGGAGTGCGAGTCCCAGAACTCCTTGATCTCGGCGGCGAGGAGATCATGGTCGGCGACCTCTCCGTCGAGGATCGTGCCTGGAGGAAGCCTGTGATAGCCAACGTGCTGCAGGGTGTACCCGCCACCGGCGCCGGAGACCTGGACGGCTTTGATCGACCCGCGGTCGATGTCGAGACCGACGGTCCGCGACCCACGCCCGATGCCCCGCAAGCCCGCCACTAGGGTGCCTCCCGGCAGGGACTGTACAGAACCAAAGCCTGCGCGCCGGAACCTTGGGGAGACATTCTATAGACGGCCGGCGCGTTCAAACACCCTCCCTGACTACGTGCTCGAGCGCGCCGACTTCCACGTCGGCCTCTACGGTGGCCTTGCGCCCGACGCTGGAGTTGGAACCGAGAACTACCCTGGCCCCGACACGCGCCCCCGAACCCACCACGGCCCCCGCGGAGATCCAGGTCCCCGCCCCAACCTCCGCGTCCCTGTCGACCACGGACCCGGGTCCGAGAAAACAGTGGCTCCCCACGGCGGAATCGGGGTGCACGGCCACGTGGGCGGCGACGACGCAACCGCCCTCGACCGTCGCGACGCCGGAGAGGTAGGAGAGGGGGTGTACGGCCGTGAAAAACTGTCCCCCCAGGCCCCTCAAGGAATTGGCAACCCTGAGCCTGGCCGTGTTGTCCGTAATGGCCACCACCACGTGTACGGGCTCGACCGAGAGCATGCTCTTGAGCATCTCCACGTCCCCGAGGACCGGATACCCCCTTACCCGGTCGGAGATAGCCGCGTGGGCGTCGTCGTAGAACCCGAGAACGCGGTCTCCCAGCTCACCCGCAAGCAGAACGTCCAGCGCGACCCTCCCGTAGCCGCCAGCCCCCACTATGGCGACTCTCATCTCTTCATCGAGAGCCAGACGCTGCACCTCGACTTCGGGTTCAGGCACGCCGGTGGTGGTTTCGGGCTCTCTTATCTCCCTCTCCTCCCAACGGAGATCATTCCAGTCGCCGCAGGAAGTTTAGCATTGTTGCTCGCATGTTGCTCTTATGCCCACATCATGCGCAAGCCCGCGGCGAATATCCAGCGTTTAGGGGTATTCTGCTAGCGAAACGCGCCTTCGAGCTGGTTACCAAGAAGGAATTCGCGTGCCGCGAGGCGTCTGCCTCCGGGCGCCTGGAGCTCCAGCACCTCGAGTCGCCCATCCCCGCAATTCACGGTAATGCGACCATTCTCCGCACGTATACGTCCGAGCTTGGCGCTCGCACGCTCTGTTTCCAGCATCGCGGAGCGCCAGATCTTGATCGGCCCCGCGACGTCGCGAAGGAACGTCCTCGCCCCTATGTGGGGGGCGAGGGCCCGGATCAAGTCGTGCACCTCTCTGACCCCCGCTCCCCACTCAATGATCCTGTCTCTGTCCGTGATCTTAGAAGCATAAGTAGCATGAGCACTTTCTTGTTCGACGAACGAAAGGCTATCCGTCTGCAGCGAATCCAAACTCTCTACTATAGCTTCAGCTCCGGTACGGGCCAGGAGATCCGCAAGTTCTCCCGCGTTCATTTCGGGTGGTATGACCACGGGTCGCTGGAGGGCGATCGGGCCTGTATCGAGGCCTTCATCCATACGCATGATGGTGACGCCTGACTCGGTCTCCCCGTTCATGATGGCACGTTCGACAGGGGCGGCGCCGCGGTATCTGGGGAGGAGTGAGGCGTGAACGTTGTAGGCGCCCGCGGCGGTTGCGCGTAGGGTGTCGAGGCGAAGGATCTGGCCGTAGGCGGCCACGACCAGGGCGTCGTAGGACGCGAGTTCTTCGTTGATTTCGGAGATGTGGGCCGGTTGACGCAGGGGGAGGTCCTGCGAGTCGGCGAATTCGGCGACGGGGGTTCTCATCGTTTTGCGTCCCCTGCCCTTCCGGGGATCCGGTTGCGAGATCACCAGCCCTACCTCGTGGGCGGAGGCGAGGAGGCCGAGCAAGACCGTCGCCGCGAATTCGGGGGTGCCGGCGAAGGCAATCCTCAAGGTACTCTTTCAGCCCTGCTGGGTCAGGAGGCGCTCCCGCCACTCGCGCATGGCGGCCTTACGTGATTGCCTATCCGTGCGGTCGAGGATCAGCACGCCGTCGAGATGGTCGACCTCGTGCTGGAGGACCCTTGCGAGCAGGTCGGTCGCCCTCAGCTCTAGCGGCTTGCCGGAGGCATCCTGGCCCGAGACCGTGACCTCCGTCGGACGTTCGACATCGACCTGGATCCCGGGAATAGAGAGGCATCCTTCTGGTACGCTCTCCGTGGTTTCCGACCAGTCGGCGAGGACGGGGTTCACGATAACGTACTCCTCGTCTTCTATGGCCGCGACGAAGACCCGTTTTAGACGTCCGACCTGGTTGGCCGCCAGGCCGACCCCTTCCTGCTCCCGCATGGTGGCCAGCATGTCTTGCGTGAGGCGTACCAGGGACTCGTCGAAGCTCTCGACCGGCGCGGCGCGAGTCTTGAGCACGGGGTCTCCGAACGTCCTGATATCTAACGCCAACTCTGCTACACCTCCTCGGGATCTACCTCAACGCGAACCTCCAGCCCGGGCGTGCGGGCGGAGATCCTGGCGGCCAGGGACGCCGCGCGGGCCACGGCGGGCCTTCTCCTGGCCCGGAGCAAGACCCGCCACGTGGCGGTCTCTCCGTTGCGCCTGAGTAGAACCGGGCCCGACATTTCGACCCCGCGCTCAAGGGCCTGCCGCAGGTGGGATTCTACCGCACCCGAGAGCGCCGTCCGGGAGCCTTCGAAGGTAAGAGAGGCGGCGTGCCCGAAAGGTGGATAGCCGAGCTCGCGGAGTCTGGGGAGCTCCGCGGCCGCGAACGCCTCGTAGTCACCCCTGACGCCCGTTCGCAGCGCGTAGTGCTCGGGAAGGCGAGTCTGGACGAGGAGTAGCTTTCGGGCCGCCGCCGCAGCACCGTAGAACAACCTGAAAGCTCGCTCCACCACGTCGATGCCACTGCCAGCGAGAAATGCGTCGGCGTCGGGTAGGATCACCGCGTCCCACTCGTTATCCAGGATGCGGGGAGCGGTTCCGACCACGACAGGGGCATCGGTGTTGTCCTGTTCGTCGGCGGTGACGAGGCCGACCTGCAGACCGAGGAGATCCGAGAGCTCGGCACGCACCCGCTCGACACCGAGGCCCGTCTTCCGTGCCCGGTTCGAACCGCAATCCGTGCACGGCCCTACCTGCTCAGAGTAGGCGCAGCGGGTGCAGATCAGGGGCCCATCCCGTCCGTGCATGACCAGGGGCAGATCACAGTTTGGACAACTCTTTACCTTCCCGCAGTGGCTGCACGCAACGGCGGTCGCGTAACCGAGCCGCCTGAGGACGACGCCCGTTTTTCCCCCTCCTTCCAAGCACCAGCGGCAGGCCCTCTCCAGGGTAGGGCTGAATGTTGCTCCGGAGCCGCGCATGTCTACGATCCGCACCGCGGGCCAAGTCCCCGGCCGGCCGGCGGGGAGCTCCCGTATACCCTCCCGTCTACGGACCTCGGCGGCGTAAATCCTGAGCGAGGGGAAAGGCGAGAGGAAGAACGTCGCCGACCGTTCGTGGCGGGCACGCTCCAGAGCCACGTCGCGCACGTGCATGGGGAGTCCTTCGTGACCGGGCTCGGCCCTGTGCGCACCGTTCGGTTCGTCGACCACGCAGATCGAACCCGGCTGTGCGAGCCCGAGGAGCGCCGCCGTCCTGGTCCCGACCACCACGTCCACGCTCCCCCCACGTGCGGCCTCGTGGACGGCGGCCCTGCCACGGCCCAGGCCACCGTGGTACGGGGCGACCGTGTGTCCGTGCGGGAGCGCCCGCCGCAGGAGATGCACCAGCCGCTCGACCGAATCTACCTCAGGTGCCAGCACGAGAGCCTGCTTCCCGGCTTCCAGTGTTGCCAGGACTATGGCCGCGACCGCAGAGTGTTCCCCTCGTCTGACTGTCCTCCACAAGAAGGGGCCGCCGCTGTTTACGGCGCGTTGCGCGGTCCGTGCATAGGGAGCGAGACGGTCCCTGGCAGCATGCTCGCCCAGGGTAGAGTGCGAGGGGCCCTGCTCCTCCCTGCGTACGAGTCTTACAGCGCCTCTACGGACGAGATCGCGCAGAGAGCTCCGGCTCGCGCCCGTCTTTGCGAGCAGCGTCGAGACCCTGCATGCGCCTCCGTGCGCATGCAGGGTCTCGAAAAGGTCGCGCTGCCGTGGAGCGCGGGCCAGGTCAGGTTCTGCGGCGGCACGGACAACGGCCCATTCCGCTGTCGCCTTCCGCGGTATCGACGGGGCGAGAATAATCCGCCCTTCCATCTCTGCCGCACGCAGCCCCTCGGGCCCCCCGAGGCCCCGTTGGACGGCCGCGCGCCCGAGGGTAGTGTCGATCTCCCAGGGCCAGTTCGGTTCAGGATCTATCACGCGGTAGCGCGCCGTTTCGAGGCCCGGCGGCAGCGCGGCCCTCAATACCACCGGCAAAGGGACTGCTGCGTCCTCGTGGATCCGGATGCAGACCTCCACGAGCTCGGGTTGCAGTGAGAGTTTGGGTACCAGTGCGAGCATCTCTTCGCGGGCACGCTCGCTCTCGTTTTCCGTATCGACTACTACACCGAGACGGTGCCTTCCCGAGAGCGGCGCGACTACGGCACTTCCGACCCGAACCCTCGCGCGCAGGCGCTCTGGTATCCCGTAGCTGAGAGGAGGAAGTGCGTGCGTGGGTATGAGAAGGCTAACCCTCGCGTACGATTCTTGGGGCCCCCGATGAGCACCATGTTCGCCAGCAGTGCCACGGCGGGGCGAATCGTAATCGTCAGATTCGGCTTCTTGTAGATACGGTAGCGTATCTCCGACGGTAGCACCTCCAGAACTTTCGGGACCATCTCAGTGTACGAGTCTACGAGATTTTGCGTACCCCGTCTTGAGGCTGCGAGCCTGTACCTGCTGAGTGCCCCCAAGAGCGCGCCCCTTCTCCGAGCTTCGGTGAACAGGTCTGACCTACGCCGAGCACGTCAGGCTCTGTCCGGGGTGCGCCACGGGACTCAACTGCGTGCACTACGCCCCGACGGCGCTTCTTGGCCGGAGGCCTCCCCGCGGGGTTAGCGAGCCCACCGCCGGACCGGTGGGATTTCCGGTGCGTAAGAGGAAGACGCGGGACGACCGGGCGAAACTAGAAGCCGGCGGCGCGGCGGAGGTCGTCGGCCCGCGAAGTCTCCTCCCAGGTGAATCCTGGTTCGCTGCGGCCGAAGTGGCCGTAGGCGGCGGTACGAGCGAAGATGGGGTTCCTCAGGCCGAGGTCGCGGATGATGGCGCCGGGCCTGAGGTCGAAGTGCTCCTGGACGAGCGCGCCTAGGGTCGCTGGGTCTGTCCTTGCGGTGCCGAACGTCTCGACCATCACGCTGACGGGGTGGGCGACGCCGATCGCGTACGCCACCTGGACCAGACACCGGCCCGCGAGGCCGGCCGCGACGAGGTTCTTTGCGACCCACCTGGCCGCGTAGGAGGCCGAGCGGTCGACCTTCGTGGGATCCTTGCCCGAGAACGCGCCCCCGCCGTGCGGGGCGGATCCCCCGTAGGTGTCGACTATGATCTTGCGTCCCGTGAGGCCCGTGTCGCCCTGCGGACCGCCCGTGACGAACCTGCCCGTGGGGTTGACCATGATCTCGGTAGCGCCGGGATCGAGGTACTCTTCGGGCATTACGGGGCGTATGACTGTGTCGAGGAGGTCATCCCTTATGTGCGCCTCCGCACCTTCGCGGTGCTGGGCGGAGATCAGGATCTTCTCGATCCCGACCGGCGTGTCCCCCTCGTAGCGTACGGAAACCTGGCTCTTGCCATCAGGCCTGAGGTAGCCGAGGACGCCGCTCTTGCGGACCTCTGAAAGCCGGCGGGTGAGCGCGTGGGCCAGCGTGATCGGGAGCGGCATCAACTCTTCCGTCTCCTCGCAGGCATAGCCGAACATCATCCCCTGGTCGCCGGCCCCTATCTCGTCGAGAGCATCGTCGTTCCTCGCCTCGAGCGCCCGGTCCACCCCCTGCGCGATGTCTGCAGACTGCGGGTCGATGGAGACGATCACGCCACAGGTCTCGGCGTCGAAGCCGAACTTCGCCCGCGTGTAGCCTATCTTCGCTACCTTCTCCCGCACCAGGGTGGGGATGTCCACGTAGGTCGTGGTCGTTATCTCGCCTGCCACGACTACGAGGCCGGTCGTCACCAGCGTCTCACAGGCCACCCTACTCAGGGGGTCGTCCGCGAGCGCCGCGTCGAGGATTGTGTCGGAGATCTGGTCAGCTATCTTGTCGGGATGGCCCTCGGTGACGGACTCGGAGGTGAACAGGTGGGAGGATCTCAGCTTCTGGTCGTCGGCCGCGTTCCAGGTGGTCGGACCTGCCGCTCTCTCCACCATCTCTATCTCTCCTCGTCCATCTCGGCCATCATGCTCTCCAGGATGGCACTGGCTACCTCCTCTTTGGAGGCCCAGGGGACGAAACGCTCCTTTGAGGGACCGACGATGTAGACCTCGTTATCGACGGTTCCGAAACCCACCCCTCTTTGCGTGATATCGTTGCCCACCACGAGGTCCGCTCCCTTGCTCTCGAGCTTCTCGCGGGCGTCGTCCACGGGGTCCCCGTGCGTCGCCGCGAATCCTACCACAAAGAGGTCGGGGTACCGCTGCGTGACGGCCTCGAGAATGTCGGCCGTGGGGGCGAGCTCCAGGCTCGTCGTACCTGCCCTGCGCCGGATCTTCTCTCCTACCGGTGAGGCCGGTGTGAAATCGGAGACTGCCGCGGCCATAACGAGCGCGTCGGCGCCCGCGGCCAGATCCAGGACCGCCTCCCTCAGCTCTTCCACGGTCTCTACGGCGTGGTGCGTGGTCCCCGGCTCGGCATCGTCGACGTTGGCGGCCACGACGGTCACGCTCGCGCCCAGCCGCAGAGCCTCGCGGGCCAGGGCGAACCCCATCTTTCCCGAGGAGCGGTTCCCGATAAATCTCACGCTGTCTATGGGCTCCCTGGTACCACCGGCCGTCACGAGGAGCCGTAGGCCACCCAAAGGGCCACCGAGGCTTCCGAGCACTCCGGCGACTAGCTCTGCCGGAAGGGCCATGCCGCCTCCCCGACCGTCTATGATGCGGCATCCGTCTTCCCGGAGAAGCTTCAGGTTCTCGCGCATGGCGGGGTGGACGGCCGTGCCGGCGTCGAGGTCGGGGGCGACGATAATTTTGGCGGGAGGAACACCTTCGAGGCCATGGGCGAGTCTGGCCAACATCTCCGGGAGCGCCGGGGCATAGAGCACAGCCTCGGGAGCCTCCGAGGGTTCTTCTACCAAGGTCACTTCACGGAAAGCCGCGGGACCGACGAAGCGGCGGGCATCGTGGCTCAGGATCACCTCCACCCTGTTCCCCGCCTTTACTATCTCGCTGGCCACAGCGGGCATCGCCAGAGCCCCCGGAGAAGCTCCGACGGAGATCAGGATCAAAGCGTTAAGGCTTGCGCCCCTGCGTCAGGCCGCGCCCTCGTCACCGGGAGCGCCGGAGTCGATGTCGGCCTCCTGGGGAACGCCGGCGCCGGCGGGCGGGCTGATGAAGTCGTCGGCATCGGCGGCCCCGACCTGTTCCTCCACATCCTCCGCGGGCTGCCGGAAGGAGACGTCGAGCTTGTCCTGGCGCAACTCCTCGATGGCGATGGTCAGCGGGTGTTGGGAACGGGTGTGGACCTGCGGGCCGGGGATGCCCAGGGCATCATTCAGGCCGAGGGTCGAAGTGTACTCGTTGATCTGGCGGGCCCTCTTGGCACTCGCCACGGCCAGGCCGTAGCGGGAGTCCACCTTGCCAAGCAGCTCGTCTATCTTAAGGTCGTGCAGCATCTCTGCCTCCTCTTACTATCGATTCCAGCTTCGCGATCATGTCCTTGCGGGCCCGCTCGCGGTCCTCGTTTACGACCTCGTGGTCGAACTCATCGCGGGCGGCGACCTCCCCTACGGCGGTGGCCAGCCGACTCTCCAAGGCCTCTTCCGTCTCGGTGGCCCTGCCCGTCAGCCTGCGGCGCGTCTCCTCCAGGGAGGGCGCACGGACGAAGACCATCTCGGCATCGGGACGTTTTATTTGCACCTGCCTCGCGCCCTGGAGCTCGAGCTCGAGGATCACAGACTTTCCCTCATCCAGGAACTCCTCGACTTTCTGCTCGGGCGTCCCATAGAGATTACCAGAGTACTCGGCCCACTCAAGGAAGCGGCCCTCCGAGATCCAACGCTCGAACTCGCTCCGGGAGAGGAAGATGTAGTCTCTGCCATCTACCTCGCCCGGACGTGGGGGCCGCGTCGTCGCCGAGACAGAGTACGCCAGTTCAGGTACAGCTTCCAGAGAGGCTTTGATCAGGGTCGACTTTCCTGCTCCGGAGGGGCCGGAGACGACGATCAGCCTTCCTCGCACCCTAGAGCCCTGATCAAACGGTCCCTCTGCCCGTGGGTGAGCCCGACGAGAGTCTTGGAGCGGCTTATGCCCGCTTCCCTCATCACCCGCGTGACCTTGATGCGGCCCATGCCCTTGACGGCGAGGAGCATCTCCTCAACCTTGGCGCCCCTGAGCTCCTCGGAGGGGTCCATGAGGAGATCGTAGATCCCTAGGGCTCCGCTCTTGAGGTCCCGCTTGGTCTGGGCCCTCGCGAAGCGTACTCTGTTGGCCTCCTCCAGCGCGCTCCGGCGTTCGTCGGCCGTCCGTTCTGGTGCCCGCCTCAACATCAACGGCTCAGTATATCATCGCCGGGAGAAGCTAGGATGATCGGTGGTGGCTCCCGACTTGACTTCCTTCCCCGCTGCCACCGCGCCTCCTCTGGCGGTATCTCCTTGTCTTGTGCCTGTTGCCGCACGTCTCCATGGCACACCACCGGCCGGTTCGGCTCTTGGAGTGGTCGAAGTACGCCCAACGGCAGTCCTCGGCGGCGCAGATCTTTATCCGCGCCCAGGTCCCCTTCGAGGCGGCGACGACAACGTCAGCGAGGATGCGGCAGAGCGCACCCTTCACTCCGCCCTCCCCGCCCGCGAGCTCGGGCTTCGACGCCTCGCCAAGACGGACCACGAGCGGCAACTCGTCGAAGCTTACCCTGGCCGCGGCTGTTCGTCCTCGCGGCGACCCGGAGTTGGCGGAAGCCGCCTCACGCAGGGCGTCTCTCACCTCTACGGCGAGTCGGAGATCCTGCGCCCCCACCTTCTCGTCTCTCCCAAGGAGTCCCCGCGCGACCAGCCAGGCCCCGAGCCTCTCGGGACTCCTCAATCCTTCCCTCTCCGCCTCAGGCTTTTCCGCGTGCTCCCCGAATCGCTCCAGATCGACCGTGTTGAGGAACTCGTTGACGAGCCGCACCTCTGCAGGGACCTCGCCCTCCGGTATGCGCTGGTCCACTCAGGGCCTCCTCTGTCCAGTTCGACACCATTGTACGCGAAAGACGGTTTAACGATGTGCCAACACCGGTATAACTGATTGATGGTGTTCAATATTGGATACGGGAGGCCCTGGTGTCTGTGGTTGGCGGGAGTGATAGAGCGAAGGCGATTGCGCTAATACTGTTGTGCGGCGCCTCGTTCGTGGCCGTGCTCGACGTCACGATCGTCACCATCGCCCTGCCTTCGGTGCGGAGGGAGCTGGGTTTCGCGGGGGGTGAGGTGCAGTGGGTCCTCACCGGTTACGCGCTCTCCTTTGGCGGCCTGCTGCTTCTCATGGGCCGCGCCGGCGACCTCTACGGCAGGCGTCGCCTGTTCGTGGTGGGGCTCGCCACGTTCGCCGCCGCCTCGTTGTGGGGAGGTCTGGCGTGGGCGCTCTGGGTGCTTGTGGCCGCGCGCCTCTTGCAGGGCGTTGGCGGGGCGGCGCTCGTACCGGCCTCGCTCGCGCTGGTAACGGCCATCTTCGCCGAGGGGGAGGAACGAAACCGCGCCATGGGGGTCTACGGGGCGATGGCGGGTTTGGGGTTCGTGTTCGGGATGGTGCTCGGGGGCGTAATCACGGAATTCCTGGGGTGGCGGTGGGTGTTTTTCGTGAACGTGCCGGTGGCGCTTGCGGTGCTCTCGCTCGCGCCGGTCGTGATCCCTGAGAGCAAAGATGAGGCGGCCCCGCCTACGCTGGACTTTGCGGGAGCGGCTACTGCCACCTTCGGTCTCGCCACCATGATCTATGCCGTGTCGGAGGCACCGCACAACGGATGGTTCTCCCCCACGACGATCTGCGCGGCCGGGCTAGGGGTGGCCCTACTGGGTGTGTTCGTTGCCGTCGAGCGCCGCGCGAAAGCGCCGCTGGTGCCCTTACGTATCTTCGGTCGTCGCGGCGTTGCCGTCACAAACGCGGCGGTGATCCTCAAATCTATGGTCGGCGCGGCGCAACTCTACGTTTTCACGCTGTACTTTCAGGACGCCCTGGGCTATACGCCGCTTCAGGCAGGTCTCTTCTTCGTCCCGATGACCGCCGCGTCGGTCGTCGCCTCTCCCTTCGCCGGACGGCTCACGAGCAGGCTGGGCGAGAAGTGGACGGCCGCCTGGGGGTTCGCCATCTCGGGGGTCGGGCTGATGCTGGTAGCGTCGCTCGTGCCCTCCGCGGGCGGACTGGTAGCCTTGCTCTTCGGCATGGCGGTCGCGGAAGCCGGGTTCGTGATCGCGAACGTGCCTTTGACCCTCGCGGCCACGGGGGACGTCGGGGAAGACGAGCGGGGCCTGGCCTCGGGGATTTTGAGCACTTCCACGGAGTTCGGCAACGCCCTCGGTTGGGCCACGGTCGCGGCCGTGATCACCACGGTCGCGGACAGCGGATCAGGAGGCACCGACGCCCTCCTCAGCGGGCTAAGTTGGGGACTCTGGTCCGCGGTCGCCTTCGCCGGGCTAGCCCTGGTGCTCGTGATCCTGTTCATGCGCCCGGAGATCGCGAAAGACAAGAGCCGGGACAGCGCGCCGTAAGCGCCCGAGCAGGGTATCTGACTGCGACGTGCCCAAGCACGCAGCCTGGCGATCATTCCTCTACCTCCAAGCCACCAGATTAGTCGCCTCGGGGCTTCTCCGCCTTGGGCACCGGTCCCGGCTTCCAGGGCTTAGGGCGGGGGATCCAACGCGGAACGTTTCGCTTGTAGGTGGCGTAGTCCCCGCCGAAGCGGCTCTCCAGGAGCGGCTCTTCTATCGAGGGCATGATGATGGCGTTGACGGCGAAAAAGGCCAAAAACCATAACAGCAGGGGAACGGAGCCCAGGAGAACGGCCTCTCCCAACAGGACGGAGAGCACACCGCTGATCATCGGGTTGCGCACGTAACGGTAGGGCCCCTGGACAACGAGCCTCCGGGGCGGATCCCACGGCGCAAGCGTTCCTTCCCCGATGGTGGCAAACAGGGCGACGGTCTTGTAGAGGAGAAGCACGCCCGACCCCACGAGCGCGCATCCGAGGAGCGTGGGAAGCAAGCCGAGCGGCGTAGGCAGACCCCAGCCGAGGTTCGGCGTGCCGCCGACACGAATTATGTACCCAGGGACGACGACGGTAACCACGAAGGGCAGAAGCCCGATCGCCAGGAGGTGTCGTAGTGGCTTCATAGAAGAACCATCAGGGATCGATCCTACACGTACATCTCGTTGTTTTCGATTATTACGTCCTCTCCGTACGTATAGAATACCATCGAGAGAACCGGTGTCCGGCTGAATACTCACGCACGATGAGACCTCTGCTTGTTGGCGGTGGATTTCCACTTTCGCGGGAATGACGTAGAGGAAGTGTCGCGGCCGGCCCTATGCCATACCGTTCAAGCGGACACAGTACGAGGTGCTTGCAGTGGGCTCGACCTCTTTGCGAGTTGCTGTAGGAGGCGGGGGCCGATCGGGCCGGGCCGGCTCTCTACTCCGTGGCCTGCTGCCTGGACGCGGCCGGATGGCGGAAGGTAACGCTAGGAGGGAGTGGCCGCAGGACGAGCGCTGCGAAGTGTTCCGGTCAGCTCGGTAGCACCAAGGGCATTTTCTTTCAGGTATGCCGCGAACTCATCGAGGATCTCTTGTGGGTCCCTGACGAAGCTGGCTGTGCCTACCTGGACCGCTGTCGCGCCTGCTAGCATGAACTCGGCCACGTCGGTCCCGCTCGCCACCCCTCCGCTACCCACTACCGGTACGTTGACTGCGCCCGATACGTCGTAGACTGCTCGGAGTGCGACCGGCTTTATCGCGGGGCCGGAGAGACCGCCCCTCACGAGTACCTTGCGGGCGCGGGCGTCCACGGTGAGCGCCGGTATGGTGTTCATTATGGTGAGTGCGTCCGAACCGGCGGACTCGGCGGCGCGAGCGTTCTCCACGACGCCCTCGTTGGTGAGCTTCGCCAGGATGGGTTTGCCTGGCACGGCGGCGCGGCCAGCGGCGACGACCTCCTCGACGGAGGCGGGTCCTGCGCAGAAGGCCAGGCCCCCACACTCCACGTTCGGGCACGAGAGGTTGAGTTCGATAGCAGAGATACGCTCGTCGCGCGAGAGGCGCTCGCAGAGCCACGCGAAGTCGGCGACGGAATCGCCGGCCACGGAGACGATGATGGGGAGCCCGAGGTCGAAAGTGCCGAGATCCTGCAAGAAGATCTCGACTCCAGGGTTCTGGAGGCCGATGGAGTTGACCATCCCCGCCGGAGTCTCCGCGACGCGGGGTGGCGGATTGCCTGCCCTCGCGACCGGGGTCGTCGTCTTCGGCAGCATCGCGCCGTAGACGCCCTCGACCTCGCCAAGGGCTTCTTTGGAGAGAGTTCCGGAAGCCGGCATCAGGGGCGTCCGGAGCGTCAGCCCGCAGAGCTCGACCGCGAGGTCGACGCCAGTTGTTTGCTCGCGCACTACCACGCCAGGACCTCCGCACGAAAGACGGGTCCCTCGAGGCACGATCTGATGTAGCCGCCCCCGCGCACGGGGACCACGCACCCGTTGCAGGAACCGTTGCCGCACCCCATCCTCTCCTCCACTGAGAGCTGGCAGAGAGCGTTCTCCCCCGCCGCGAGCTTGACCCCGGCCAGCATCGGATTCGGCCCGCAGGCGTACACCGGCCCGTATCTCTCGAGCGTGCCTGAGGCATCGAGCACGGTTCCGTGGGTCCCTGCCGAGCCATCCATGGTCGCCACCCGCGCGCCCGTGAACTCCCTGGCGACGACCGCAGACTTCGCGTCGGCGAAGCCGAGAAAGACGTCGTAGGGAACGCCCGTAGCGTCGAGGTGCCGGCCCAGGATCTTGAGCGGCGCGACGCCTATGCCGCCTCCGAGAAGGGCGGCTCGTCCCAGACCTGGCTCGATGCGGAAACCCTTACCGAGGGGGGCCGTTACCTCTATGGTCGGTGCGAGATCCAGGAGTGCCGTGCCGCGGCCCCGCACTTCGAAGAGGAGGCTAGCCATCTCCCCGTCGTCATCGTAGAAGGAGAAGGGGCGGGCGAGGAAGGGATCGAGGGTCGTGGGATACCCGGCGGCCCGCGCCATCACGAACTGGCCAGGCTCCACGGGTCCACTCCAACGGTAGTGGAGCAGGGTGTAGCTGCCCAGGACCTCGCGATATTCGACGTTGACGCTGTAGAACTTCACGCTCTCGCCGTGTAGAGGCCTTGGAGCGAGTTTACTCGTCTGGTGCCGCCGCGGACCCTGGCCTCTATGCCCTGAACGGCGGCTGCGGCCCCTGCGAGGGTGGTGATACAGGGGACCCCGTGCATGAGGGCGCGGCGCCGGATCAGATAGCCGTCCGTGCGTGGCCCGCGTCCCCAGGGGGTATTAACGATAAGGTCTACCCCGTCGGCCTCTATGAGGCTCAGAACGTCTTCACCGAGCTCCCCTATCTTGGGCACGATCATTACCGGCAAGCCGTTGTTCTTGAGCACCTCGGCCGTTCCTTCGCTGGCCGAGATCTCGAACCCCAGGTCGGCGAAGGCCCTGGCTATGAGCACGACGGCCCGCTTCTCCCTGTTGGAGACGGAGATGTAGACCCTCCCCGAGACCGGCAATTCCTGCCCCGCCGCCGTGAGGGCCTTCGCGAAGGCGCCGCCGAACGTGCGGTCTATCCCCATGGCCTCACCGGTCGAGCGCATCTCGGGCCCCAGCAGGGGGTCCACGTCGGCGAACCTGTCGAACGGGAAGACGGGCGCCTTGACGGAGAAATGTCCGTTGGTGGAGGCTCGCAGGCTCATGTCCCCGAGCTTCTCCCCGAGGAGGACCCTGGTCGCGACCTTGGCCAGCGGCACGCCCGTCGCCTTGGAGATGAAGGGCACCGTGCGCGAGGCGCGGGGGTTGCACTCGATCACGAGCACGTCGTCGCCCCTTATGACGAACTGCACGTTCATGAGCCCCACGACGCCGACGGAGAGCGCCAGCCGCCTGGTGTAGTCTTCGATCTTCTGCAAGAGCGCCCGGTGGATGGTGATCGGGGGCGTGACGCACGAGGAGTCGCCGGAGTGAACCCCAGCCTCTTCGACGTGCTCCATGATCCCGCCGACGTAGACGTACTCCCCATCCGAGACGGCATCAACGGCGACTTCGGTGTAGTCCTCCATGAACTTGTCGATGAGGGTCGGGTGCCCTGGACCGGCGCCTGCGCTCGTCTTGAGGTAGAGGTCGAGATCCTCGTCATTGTAGACGATCTCCATCCTGCGCCCGCCGAGTACGTAAGAGGGCCGCACGACTACCGGGTAGCCAAGCTCGCTGGCGACCTCCCTCGCCTCCTCGGCCGTCGATGCCGTCCCGAACCTCGGATGCGGGATGCCCAGGTCCGCGAGCAGCCTTCCGAACCTGGAGCGGTCTTCGGCGAGGTCTATGGCGTCAGGGGAGGTGCCGAGGATACGCGCTCCCGCCTCTTGGAGTTCGTGCGCGAGCTTCAGGGGACTCTGGCCTCCGAACTGCAGGATCACACCTTCGGGCTCCTCGCGACGAATGACCTCGAGCACGTGTTCGGCGGTGAGCGGCTCGAAATAGAGGCGCGTGGAGGTGTCGTAGTCCGTTGACACAGTCTCCGGGTTGGAGTTGATCATGACGGCGTCGTAGCCGCTTTGCTCGAGGGCGTAACTGGCGTGGACGCAGGCATAGTCGAACTCAATGCCCTGCCCGATGCGGTTGGGGCCGCTACCCAGCACGACGACGGAGGCTTTCTCCCCGCGCCCGACCTCGTCCTCTTCCTCGTAGGTCGAGTAGTAGTAGGGGGTGCGCGCGGGGAACTCTCCGGCGCAGGTATCTACGGACTTGTAGGTAGGCGAGACACCGAGGGCCCTCCTCACGCCACGCACCACCTCGAGCGCGGTCCCCGACGCCGTCGCGATGGTCTCGTCGGTCAGCCCGGTCCTCTTCAGCTCGCGCAGGTCCTCGACGCCGATCGGCTCTGAGACCGAGCTCTCTGCCGCCACGATCCTGGCTATGGAAGCGATAAAGAAAGGGTCTATGGAGGTACGGGCGAAGATCTCCGGTATGTCCATCCCCACGCGCAGGGCGTCGAAGATGGCGAAAACGCGGTAAGGGCTGGGCTCGTCGAGGCCGGCATGCACGTCCTGAGCGTCCACCTCGAGCGAAGCCATGGCCTTCATCAGGCTCTCCGTGAACGTCCTCCCTATCGCCATGACCTCACCGACCGAGTGCATCCTGGTCGTGAGGGTTGGCGCGGTGCCAGGGAACTTCTCGAACGCGAAGCGAGGAACCTTCGTCACCACATAGTCGAGCGCTGGCTCGAATGAAGCAGGCGTCGCGCGCGTAATGTCGTTCGGGATCTCATCGAGCGAGTACCCCACCGCCAGCTTCGCCGCTATCTTCGCGATCGGGAACCCCGTCGCCTTGCTCGCCAGAGCGCTCGAGCGACTCACCCGCGGGTTCATCTCGATCACGTAGTACTCGTCGCTCTCCGGATCGACAGCAAACTGGATGTTGGATCCTCCCGTGGAAACACCGATCTCACGTATTATGCGTAAAGATGCGGAACGTAGGGTCTGGTACTGGCGGTCGGAGAGGGTCTGGGCGGGGGCCACTGTTATGGAGTCGCCGGTATGGACGCCCATGGGGTCAACGTTCTCGATGGAGCAGATCACGACGACGTTATCGGCGCGGTCGCGCATGACCTCGAGCTCGAACTCTTTCCAGCCGGCGACGCTCTTTTCGACGAGGGCACTCCCTACGGGGCTGGCGTCGAGGCCGTCGGCGACGGCGCGGCGGAGCTCGCCCTTGTCGCGGGCCGTGGCACCTCCCTTCCCACCGAGGGTGAAGCTGGGGCGGATAATGAGGGGGTATCCGATCTCCGCGGCCAGCTCCATGGCTTCGGCGACGCTCTCCACGGTGCGGCTGGCCGGAACCTTTAGCCCGATGCGTTGCATGGCCTCGGAGAAGAGCCGGCGGTCTTCGGCCTTCTGGATCGAAGGTATTGAGGCGCCGAGGAGCTCGACATCGAGTTCGCCCAAGACGCCCGACTCGTGGAGCTCGACGGCGAGGTTGAGGGCCGTCTGGCCGCCGAGGGTGGGAAGCAGGGCGTCGGGACGTTCGCGGCGCAGTATCTCGGAGATCGTCTCGAGTGTCAGAGGCTCGACGTAGGTTGCGTCAGCGACCTCGGGGTCGGTCATGATCGTCGCGGGGTTGGAGTTTACGAGTATCACGCGGTAACCCTCGTCGCGCAGCGCGCGACAGGCCTGGGTTCCGGAGTAGTCGAACTCCGCGGCCTGCCCGATCACGATCGGACCGGAGCCGATGATCAGGACGCTCGAGATGTCGTCGCGTCGCGGCAAGCTAAGCCCGCACCTTCTCGGCGATGCTTTGCACGAACTCCTCGAAGAGGTATCCGGAGTCCCTGGGGCCGGGACTCGATTCGGGATGGTACTGCACGCTCCAGGCCCTTAGCTCGCGGCTCGCAATGCCCTCGACGGTGCCGTCGTAGAGGTTACGGTGGGTCAGCTCGACACCGTCTGCGAGCGTATCCTCGGCGACGGCGAAGCCGTGGTTCTGGCTCGTTATCTCGATGTGTCCGGTGTCGAGGTTCCTGACGGGATGGTTCGCACCGTGGTGCCCAAAGGGCATCTTGTACGTCTCGCAATCTAGGGCGAGCCCGAGTAGCTGGTGGCCCAGGCAGATGCCGAACGTCGGCACCTCTCCGAGCAGGGGACGCAGGGTGTCGACCGCGTGACCGAGGGCAGCGGGGTCGCCCGGGCCGTTGGAGAGAAATATACCTTCCGGCCCGGCGGCGCGTATCTCCTCGGGAGTAGTAGAACCGGGCATGGCGAGGACGGAGGCGCCGCGGCTGCGGAGTTCGCGGTAGATAGAGCCCTTGACCCCATAATCGAGGGCGATGACACGGCAGCGCTCCTCCCCGAAAGCAGGGAGCAGGGTTGGTTCCGTAAGCTCCGAGATGGTGGAGGCGAGGTCGAGGCCGACCATCGAGGGGTGGGCAGTGGCTCTGTCACGAAGGACGCTGCGGTCTGTCTCTGAGGTCGAGATTACGCCTCGCATGGCGCCCTTGTCCCTGAGGTGCCGCGTGAGGGCGCGGGTATCCAGGCCCTCGACGCCGAGGACGCCGTCCTCCTCGAGCAGGTCCGCAAGGGACTGCTCGCTGGCCCAGTTGCTCGGGTGGGGCGTGTACTCGCGGACCAGGACGGCGGCGGCCTGGACCTTGCGTGACTCCTCGTCGCCGGGGATCACACCGTAGTTCCCGATAAGCGGGTAGGTGAAGAGCAGGATCTGACCCCGGTATGAAGGGTCCGTAATCGTCTCCTGATAACCGACCATGCTCGTCGTGAAGACGACCTCGCCGGCGACTTCGCCCTCTCCGGCGAAGGTCCAGCCCGCGAAGGCGGTTCCGTCCTCGAGGACCAGCGTCGCCCGGCACCGTCCCTGGCTACGCACGTACTCCAAGCTTCGCTCCCGTCCTTTCGTGTACAGGTTCGCCGCCAACTATAGTATTCACGACGCGGCCCGTCAGGGTGCGGCCGAGATAAGGCGAGTTGGAAGAACGGCTGATCATGGTGTCCCCTCCGACGGTCCATCGCTCGGAGAGGTCGACGAGCGTGAGATCCGCCGGCCCTCCGACCTCTAGGCTACCACCCTCTCCTACCCACCGCCCCGGCGCGCAGCTCATCGCCTCTACAAGACGCGAAAGCGAGAGCCTGCCACCAAGGACCAGGTCGGTATAGAGCGCGGCGAAGGCCGTCTCGTGGCCGAGGAATCCCGGCGCAGCCTCCTCCAGCGGCAGCTCCTTCTCTTCCGCGGCATGGGGCGCATGATCCGTGGCCACGAAATCAAGTACGCCTTCGCGCAGGGCTGCCTGGACGCCAGCACGGTCGGCGGCGGGCCTGAGTGGTGGGTTGACGCGGTAGAGACCCTCCAGGGTGGAGACGAGATCGTCCGTCAGCGTTAGATGGTGCGGTGTGGTGTCTGAAGTAACGTCGGCCCTTTCCTTGAAGAAGCCGACGAGGGCGGCCGAGAGGGCCGTGGAAACGTGGGTTATGTGCACCTTCGCCCCGGTCTCGGCGGCGAGGATGAGGGCGGTGGCCGTGGCGGCGTCCTCCGCGCTGGCCGGGGAGCCGGGGAGGCCCGCGAGGGAGGCGGCCACGCCATCGTGCACGACGCCGGTCGCGAGCGTGTGATCCTCGCAGTGCAGGATCACGGGTAGACCGGCAGACCGGGCGTAGAGCAGTCCGTTTCTGAGAACTCCGGCCGAGGCCGTCCCGAGCCCGTCGTCGGAGACGCAGAACGCTCCCGCACGCTCAAGGAGGCGCATCTCCGTCAGCCGTTCGCCCGCGAGCCCGAGGTGGAGGGCGGCAGATACACGCGCCCGCACCCTGGACTCTCGCTCCACGCGGCGGACGAGACCGCTGACGATGACGGGGCGGTCCACGATGGGATCCGTGTTCGGCATCATGACGACGCCAGTGAAGCCGCCCGTCGCTGCCGCCGCCGAGCCGCTCTCTATATCCTCCTCGTCTTCGCGCCCCGGCGTGCGCCAGTGGGCGTGGACGTCGACGAAGCCGGGGAACAGGTGCAGGCCGTCGGCGTCGAGCTCGCGCCTACCACGCAGTCCTGCGCCGACTTCGGAGATCCTCCCCGAGGAGAGGCGCACATCCGTGACGGCGTCGAGACCCGTGGACGGATCGAGTACGTGGGCCTGACGCATGACCAGCTCCGTAGAAGGGTCGGGTTTCGGCCTCACGCGGCCACCCTCTGGGTGGCACCGGTGGAGAGGGCGAGGACGGCGGAGCGGACATAGACGCCGGCGGCGACCTGGTCGGGGATAAGGGACGAAGCGTCGAGGACGACGTCGCCGGAGATCTCGATCCCCCTGTTGACAGGACCAGGGTGCATTACCAGAACTCCGCTCGCGAGATGACGCCGCGACACGCTGTAGAAGCTGGCGTACTCCGTGACGGAGGGTATCCGTGCGCCCGTCATCCTTTCCCTCTGAAGTCGCAGCATGTAGAGAACGTCCGCGCCCCACTCGAGCGCCTCGTCCACGGACGAGAGGATCGGGAGGCCGAGGGCCCCTGCGTCCGGCGGAAGGAGCGTGCGGGGGGCGACGAGGGACACCTCCATCCCTGTTTGTAAGAAGCCTGGTATGACGCTTCGGGCGACCCTGCTGTGCAATACGTCCCCGACGATGGCGACGCGGCGTCCGGCAAGCTCTACAAAGCCGCCGAGAGCATCGCTCAGGGCGTAAAGGTCGAGGAGGGCCTGGGTCGGATGCTGGCCGCAGCCGTCGCCGGCGTTGATCACGGGCGCAGAGGTGTGCCGCGAAGCGAGGGCCGCAGCGCCGGCAGCGGGGTGGCGCAGTACCATCGCGTCGGCCCCGAGGCGGTCGAGGGTGACGACGGTGTCGATGAGTGATTCGCCCTTGGAGATGGCAGAGCCACGTTCGGAGAGTGAGATCACGTGCGCCCCGGAACGCCTGGCGGCGAGCTCGAAGGAGACAGCCGTCCTGGTCGAGGCCTCGAAGAAGGCCAGGCAGACGGTCTTGTTCTCGAGCGCGCCGGCGACGCTCCCCTCCGAGAACGCGCGGGCGAGGTCGAGTATCTCCCGAATACCCTCACGGCTGACGCCTTCGAGGGTGAGAAAACTCCTAGTCTCCAACGACGATCACCCCATCCTCCCCATCGGTCTCCTCCAGGTTGACCAGTACCTTCTCGCCGCGCGCCGTCGGCACGTTCTTCCCGACGTAATCCGCCCGGATCGGCAACTCCCTGTGGCCGCGGTCGACCAGGATCGCCAACCGGATGGCGGCCGGCCTCCCGAGCTCGAGAAGCGCATCCATCGCGGCGCGCGCGGTCCTCCCCGTAAAGAGAACGTCGTCCACCAGGACGACCGTTTTGCCGGTTACGTCGAACGGTACGCTGCTGCCGCGCACTTCGGGATCCGCTTTGTCGAGGTCGTCGCGATGGAGCGTAATATCCAGGGAACCCACGCGGAGATCCAGGCCCTCGAACTGGCGGACGTTGGCCGCGATCCTCCTCGCCAGGGGGACCCCTCGGGTGAGCACCCCGACGAGGGCGAGCTCACTCAGGCAAGGGGCGTTACGCTCAAGGATTTCGTGGGAGATACGCCGTAGGGAACGGTTGAGGCCGTCGGGGGCGAGCACTCGATGGTGCGCGCGTTCGTAGACGCCAGTGCGGCTCAAGCCTGCCTCCTTCGCGTCTCACAGGACGCCGTTAAAGGATCGGTATGCCGAAGGTCAAGCTACCAGAGGGCGAAGGAGCCGTCAAGCTCGATGGCCGCATCACGCAGGTCTGCGGGGATCCCGGAGTGAAATTCCAGCGCCCGGCCACCCACAGGGTGCTCGAAGGAGAGCCGCTCGGCGTGCAACCAGAGGCGACTCTCGGGGACGGGGCTGCCGTACAGGGGATCTGCGTATACGGGATGCCCGATGGCCGCGAGGTGGACCCTGATCTGGTGCGTCCTCCCCGTTTCGAGCCGTACCCGGAGCATCGTATGCCCCGCCGCGCCGGTGAGCACCTCGAAGTGCGTGACGGCCGGCTTGCCCACGCCGGCGGCCATGAGGGTAGGGTTATCAGGGTCGCGGCCCACGGGGGAGTCGATCGTCCCCGTCCGGGGGAGCCCTACGCCCTCCGCGATCGCCCTGTAGACGCGCTCCACCCTCCGGGCCGACAGCATCCCGACGAGCCTGGAGTACGCCGGCTCGCCTTTCGCGAGCACCATCAGGCCCGACGTGTCGCGGTCGAGTCGGTGAACCACGCCGGGCCTGGTTGGATCCTGTCCACCTGCTATATCCCTGTCCAGGAGTGCGTTCACGAGGGTACCCGACGGGTTGCCGGCGCCGGGGTGCACCACGAGACCCGCTGGTTTGTCGACGACCAGGATGTGCTCGTCCTCGAAGATTATGGGAACAGGGATATCTTCGAACGAGGGGCCCTCCTCCGGGACCCGCGCCTCGATGCTCTGTCCGCAGCGCACCCTGTAAGAAGAGGAGACCTCCTCGCCATCGACGAGCAAGAGGTTCTGTGCGACAAGTCGTTGCACGAGACTTCGGCTCAGGCCGAAACGTCGCGCGGCCAGCCGGTCGAGACGCTCTCCGGCCTCCCCGGAGTCCACATCGAAATTTCTGGACGGCACCCTGCTAAGGCAGAAGGTCGGCCCTGGCCTCGCCCTTACTCACGCCGACGCAAGAAGCGGCTGGCCTTGAAGATACGGCTGTCTGAACTCTCGTCCTGTTCGTTATCGAAGAACTCTTGCGAGGTGCTCTCCTGGGCCAACGACGGCTCCTCCCGCTCCACTTCGTCCGCCGCATCGGGCCCTGATACGGGAGGTTCCGACGGGACCGCTTCGGGGCTCTCCGTCTCCTCCTGTTCCGTGGAAGGCTCCACCTCGGGCTCCTCGACTTCGGGGTCTTCGGCAGGGGTTTCTACGGGCTCGGCGGCGAGGGGTCCGCTCCCTTCCGTCCGGATCACCTCGGTCGGCTGCTCACCCGCCGCAGGCACGTCTTCCTGGACGTCGGACTCCCCATCGGTGGGTTCCACGACCTCGAGCCCGGAGAGCGTGTCGTCCATGCCCGAGGGTAGCGCCTCCTCTTCCTCCGCCGCTTCTGCCTCCGCAGCGGCCATCGCTTCCGCCGTGACCATCGCCTCCTCCGTAGCCCGCGCCTCTTCCTGGGCGGCCTCCTTGACCACGGCGATGGACTCGGTGTCGAGACGCTCGCGCAGGGACGCTTCGATCTCCCTGGCCGAGGCGACCTCCATGTTGTCCATCATCTCCGTGTAGGTCTTGAGGAGGTGGCGAAAATCGTTCGTGAAGCTCCTCTTCGCCTCCTGTAGCGCATCGTAAGAATCCTGGACCCGTTCGATTCGCGCCGAAGAGTCTGCGAGCATCTGATGGGAGCGGCTCTGCGCCTCCCTGATCGTGAAATCAGCCTCCCTCTGGGCGCTCTGCATCAGGCTCTCGGCCTCCTGGGTCGCCGCCCTCCTGAGGTCGTTCGAAGCCTGCTCCGCGTGAACGAGGGCGTCCCGGATCGAACCCTCCAGGTCCTCGAACTGTTGCAGCCGATCGCGCAGGCTCGACACCTCCTCGCGCATCATCTGGTTCTCCGTGTTGTTGCGCTCGAACTCGTCGGCCACGGCATCCAGGAAATCGTCGACCTGGTTCACCTCGTAGCCGCGGAAGCCGCTCTTGAACTCTTTGCGCCTTATGTCGATTGGTCGTATCGGCATCTCTTATCACCCCGTCACAGGTTGTATGAAGTTTCCAATGAGGATCAAAAGCAAGGTCCTCGCGATGGAGAGCCCGAAGATAGCGATGATCGGCGAGAGGTCTATGCCGAAGCCCCCCAATTGCAGCATCGGCACCCGGCTCCTTATGGGCCAGAGGATGGGATTGGTCACGGCCCTGACCGCGTCGTAGACGGCCTGCATAAAGCCACTCGAAGGGTAGCCCGGAAACCAGGAGAAGAGGATCGAAGCGATGATAAAACCGAAAAGTATGTAGTAGGTATAGGTCACCGCCCCGGCCAGAAGATCCGCCACGGAAAACCCGAACTGCTGAAGAAGGGCCACCGTCATCCGCCGAGCCTCCGCGCCCTCTCGGTCGCCGCCTCGACACCGTCGTAGACCGCCGCCACGAACCCTGCTTTCTCCATCGCGACGAAGGCCGCCGCCGTCGTTCCGCCCGGTGTCATTACCTCGTCCCTCACCTGGTGTGCGCTCCGCTCCTTGAGCAGCACCGCCGTCCCGCCTATGGTACCAACCACGAGCCTGCGGGCGAGGTCGCGCGGAATACCCTCCCTTACGCCGGCCTGGATCAGGGCGTCTGCGAAAAGCGCGACGTAGGCCGGTCCCGAGCCGTGCAGGGCCGTCGCCGCGTCGAAGAGGCGTTCCGGCAACTCGAGAACCTCGCCCACGTGGCGGAAGATATCCATGACCGTGGGCAGCGCGCTACGGCCGGCCTCGTTGGCGGTGACCACCGCGGAGCCGAGCCCCACCGAAGCGCAGACGTTGGGCATCACGCGTAGGATCGCCGTCCCTGGCGGCAGGCTCTCGGAGATACGGGCGATCGAGACCCCGGCGGCGACGCTCGTTACGGCCTTCCCCGTACCGTCGAGACTGGGAGAGATCTCCTCCATCACGTGCGTCACGTCCCAGGGTTTGACGGCTGCGATGATGAGGTCGCTGGTCTCGGCGAGCTCCTGGTTCGATTGTGTCGTGCGGACACCGGCTTCCCGGTAGGGCCTCAGCTGTTCGGGATGAATGTCGCTCACGCCGAGGTCGAAACCGCCAGACTCGGCGAGCCTGAGGAGGAGGGAGCCCCCGATCTTACCCGCCCCAATTATCCCGACCTTCTTCAAAGTCCCCCTGGAAGGCTCCTAGAGCTGGTTGAAGAACGCCCGTTCGGCGATGCGCTTGCGCTCCTCCGCGCTCACCTCGACGTCGCGCGGGGTGAGCAGGAAAACCCTGTTGGCGACGGACTGGATGTTACCGTCGAGCGCGTAGGTCAGGCCGGAGCAGAAGTCCACCATCCTCCTCGAAAGGTCGCCATCAACGTTCTGGAGGTTCAGGATCACGGGCTGCTGGCGCTTGAAGCGGTCGGCGAGGTTCTGGGCGTCGTTGAAGCTCGAGGGCTCGAGAACGCTTACTCGGGTGGTGCGCTGGTCGGGGACGGGCCGCAGGTGCGCGGGCGAATTCTGGCCTCCGTAGCGCTCTCCCCTCGCCGGACCTTCGCTACCGAAGAGGTCCCCCAGCGAGGTACCGAAGGCCGAAGAGCGTTCGGCCCTACCGAGGCGCCTGACGGTCGGTTGCGGCTCGGCGCCGCGCGCACCGCCCGCGTACGCTTCGCCAGCGTAACGGCGCTCCTCTTCCACTTCGTCCTCGTAATAATCTTCGTCATCGACACCGAACCCGAACCAGGCCGCGATCCGGTCCAGCCGGTCCCTAACTCCCATCTTGCCTCCTTACGGGCCCATCCTCCTCTATCAGCATCCGCCCGATCCTGACCACGGTCGCTCCCTCTTCGACCGCTACCTCATAATCACCACTCATGCCCATAGAGAGTTCTGAGAGATCGAAGTGCGGACTCCAACTTTTCCGTAGACTATCACGGATCGTACGAAGTTTCGCGAAAACGTAACGTACTTCTTCGGGGTCTTCGACCAGCGGGGCGAGCGTCATAAAACCTCTGGCCCTGACATCCCCCCCCGTGGCCGCCGCCGCGTCGAGGAGCGCTGCGATCTCGTCTTCCGAGACGCCGTACTTGGACTCTTCGTCGGCGACGTTAACCTGGATGAGAATGTCGGTCCCCGTTTCGGGGGCCCTTTTGGCGAGCTCCTCGATCAAACGCACCGAATCTACGGAGTGGATGAGGGTAACTCTCGGGGCTACGATCTTCGCCTTGCGCCTCTGCAGGTGTCCGATAAAGTGCCACTCGAAGCGCTCGCCGAAGCGCTCCTGCTTGTTTTCGAGATCCTCGGCCCGGTTCTCGCCGACGAGATCCACGCGAGCCCCGGCGAGCTCGGCGAACTGCTCCGTGGCGTAGTACTTGGTGGCGACGAGGATACGTACCTGCTCCGCGCCACGCCCGCCCCGCTCCAGGGCCCTATCTATTCGCTCTCGCACGATAGCGAGTCGCTCCCTGATCTGCGTCCCCGTAACGCCCACGCTCATCGGGACTTCCTCACCACGGAGGCGAGATTCCGTCCCGTGAGCGGCCCCTCTTTACGGTGGGAGTAGAAGAGGTCGGGCCTGCACCCACTACAGAGTTCCAGGTCGTTGACCTCGACTCCGGCCCCTTCGAGGTCCAACCTAATTGCGTCCTGCAACGAGAGGTGGCGATCCGAGACTACCTCTTCCCCGAACCGTGCTGCGAACTGCGCGGCGAGTTCGGGGGAGACCTCGTAGCAGCAACGGCGGATGGAAGGCCCTATGTACGCCCGCAGACCGGCCTCCCCGAGCCCGCGCGCCGCTTTCCCCGAAACGCAGGCGAGGGTGCCGCGCCAGCCCGAATGGACCATCCCGACCTCGCGTTCGCCCACGAGCGCGACGGGTACGCAGTCGGCCACGGCCACAGAGAGGCAGAGGTCGGGCACGGCGGTCACGAGGGCGTCGGCCTCCCCGGCGAGACCAGGCTCACAGACGTTTGCGACACCGTCCCCAGCGACCTGGCGGACCCACGCCGCCGGCCTGCCGGCCATGGCCGTACTGATCAAGGAGAGGTTCTCCTCGACCGCGGCCGGTGCGTCACCGACCTTCCTGGAGACGTTCAGCGAATCGTACGGGGGCCGTGAAACGCCACCGAGGCGGGTGAAGAAGTAGATCCCGGCGCCCTCGGGCAAGTTTTCCGGGGCGACGTAGACGGCGCCCCCTTCCGCCGTGTGGAGGGGGGCGCCGGTCTCCGTGTGGGTACTGGTCTTGCGCACGCCCCGGCGCGGGCCTACCTGCGCCGGAGGAAGGCCGGTATGTCCAGGACGTCGCCGGACTCCTGCGAGGCGACGGGTTCCTCCTGTTGCTGCGACTCGGCGGCTGCCGGACGCTCGGCCCTGCGCTGGTTGGCGAGGCGCTGGTCGAAGCCCGTGGCGATAACGGTGACGCTCAACCTATCACCGTTGTTCTCGTCGATAACAGCGCCGAAGATGAAGTTCGCATCCTGGTGCGCCGCGTTGTGGACTATCTCCGCCGCCTCATTGACCTCGAAGAGCCCGAGGTCGGGGCCGCCCGTGATGTTCAAGATGATCCCGGTGGCCCCCTCGATGCTGGCCTCGAGCAGCGGGCTCGAGATCGCCGTCTTCGCCGCCTCGGTGCCCCTGGTCTCGCTGCTCGACTCGCCGATGCCCATCAGGGCCGAACCGGAGTCGTGCATGATCGTACGCACGTCGGCGAAGTCGAGGTTGATGAGGCCGGGCACCGTGATCAGGTCGGTGATGCCCTGGACGCCCTTCCTCAAAATATCGTCCGCCATCTTGAAGGCGTCCATCATGCTGGTGCGCTTCTCGGCGACCTGCAGCAGCCTGTCGTTGGGGATGATGATGAGGGAGTCGACGTTCTCCTTGAGGCGCTTGATGCCCTCCTCGGCGTAGGTCGAACGCCTGCGGCCCTCGAAGGCGAAGGGCCGCGTTACGACCCCTACGGTCAACGCCCCCGAGTCCCTGGCTATCTTGGCGACCACGGGGGCGGCGCCCGTGCCCGTCCCGCCACCCTTGCCGGCGGTGACGAAGACCATGTCGGCCCCGCGCATGGCCTCCTCGATCTCCGCCTTGTTCTCCTCGGCGGCCTCCATCCCGATCTTCGGGTCGGCCCCGGCCCCGAGGCCGCGCGTTATCTTCTCCCCTATGTGGATCTTCTGGTCGGCGTCGGTCATCTGGAGCGCCTGAGCGTCCGTGTTTACCGCTATGAACTCAACCCCCTGCAAGCCGGAGTTGATCATGCGGTTCACCGCGTTGGTCCCCCCACCGCCTATGCCGACAACCTTGATGACCGCCAGATAATTTGTCGCCGCGTCCAACATGCCTCTTTAACCCTCCATCACACGTTTCCCGGGGCTCCCGGTCTACTTCCCCCGGAACCAGCCCTTGACCGCCTCCACTATGCTACCAAAACTAATCTCCCCTGCACCTTTACCCTTCGGTCTAGGGTCATTGTTTCTGGCCGAGAAGTATAACAGACCGACGGACGTTGCATACTGAGGTTTCTGTACAGGTTTAACCTCGTCCTTTACTTTGCGGGGGCTCGCAGTTCTCGCGCGCATCCCGAGGACTTCTTCGGTGAGGGCGGTCATACCGTCGAGCAGAGAGCCTCCGCCGGTAAGGACGACGCCGCCGGGGGCCAGGTTTCTTATCCCCGTGTAGTCTAGCGAGTCGCGGACGTAATCGAGGACTTCGCGGGCCCGGTACTCGAGGATCTGGCTTATAAAGCTAGCGTTGTAGTGGCGGTCGTCGAGCTTGACGGCGGCCACGTCGTCGACGGTGCTCGAGAGTACCGTGCCGTAGCGCAGCTTGAGCTCTTCTGCTTTGTGTTGTGGGATCTTGAGCCCGTAGGCCACGTCGGAGGTGAAGCTCTCTCCGCCTATGGGGATCACAGCGGTGTGGGTGAGAGCCCCCCTGAAGAAAGTGGCGATATCCGTCGTGCCGCCGCCCATATCGATGAGCACGACGCCGGATTCGCGGTCGGCGTCGAGCAGGCAGGCTTCCGCCGAGGCGAGTGGCTCGAGCACGATCCTGGAGACCCTTACGCCACAGTCCTCGACGGCGCGAAGGAGGTTCTGGATGCTGGAGAGCGCCCCGCTCACGACGTGGGCGCGCATGGTGACCTTACGGGCGGCGAGGCCGACCGGGTTTCTGACACCCTCGGAGCCGTCGAGTACGTAGCCGCGGGGGACGACGTGTATTACCTGTTCGTCCTCATCGAGGTCGAGTTGCCTGGCCTCCTGTTCGAGCTTGCGGACGAACCTGTCGGTGACCGTCAGGTTCCTGCTGCGATTGAGGAGGGTAACCTCGGTGTTGAAAGAAGAGATGTGGCTACCCGCGATACCGACCGTCACCTGGCCGCCGCGAACCCCGCAGGCTTCCATGGCCTCGGCGACCGAATCGGCGGCGGCCTGCCGGTCCACCACGACGCCCCTCTTGAGGCCGTCGCTCGGCGCCTCGCCCATGGATAGGACCTCGGCCCAGCCCCTTCGCGGGTCCACCCGGCCGGCGATGGCCACGACCTTGGTGGTGCCCACGTCTATCCCGTAGATCAGCGACTGCGCCACGACCGTTTAACTCTTCGGCTCGCTGCGCGGAGCGACGACGACCCGCGCGGGCGAACGGAGGTCGAAGTCCGCGGCGTCGGGATGCTCGGGCATGATGTGCTTCAGGGCCGTCGCCCGGCGTTCGCCCACATCACCGGAGAAGATCACCCGGCGGCCTTCCACCGTGGTCTCGATGCCCCCGGCACCGACCCCATCGACCGAATCGAGTGTCAGCCCGCTCTCGTGCAACGTCCTCGCGAACTCCAAGATCTCCCCTACCTGGTCGCGATCCAACTCCATCTTCTGCAGGCTCGCTCCCCCGAGCCCCGGAAGCTCCTGGCCATCAGACGACAGAATGATCTCCCGCCCATCGACCTCGGCATCCAGTACAGGCCGACGCTCCTCAACCTGAACCGTAACTATACCGGACTTCCAGTTCTCGTTCACCTCCGCACCTTGAACCCAAGGATTAGACTCTACCTTACGCTCGAGCATTCGTTCGTTGAGGGTGAGCAGGCTGGCGTGGTTCGAGACAACGTCTGCGGCTGCGGACTGGGGGTACATGTGGGCCCCTTCGACCCTGACGCCGGCGACGGGGTAGCTGAGGTAAGCGAAGAGGACGACGAGGAGAGTAGTAGCGGCGGCTGTGGCCGCCGAGATCAGGATCGCGCGCAGGGATTCGGTCAGGGTTGGGATCCCGGGTCCTCCAGTATTTCGAGCAGGTCTTCGCCGGCCTGGGAGATGTCACCAGCGCCGAGAGTAAGCACGAGGTCGCCCTTTCTGGAGATGGTTTGCAGCACCCCCGGTATGGTGTCTAGCTGGGGTATGTAGTAGACCTCGGGGTGGCCCCGCGTCTCGCAGATGGCGTCGACTATAAGCTTGCCGTTTACGCCCGGTTGGGGCATCTCGCCGGCGCCGTAGACCTCGGTGACGAGCACGGCATCGGCAGAGGAGAAAGCGTCGCCGAACTCCCTGTAGAGGGCCCTGGTACGCGAATAACGGTGCGGCTGGAAGACGGCGATAACCCTCCCTTGCGCGGGCATGGTGGAGCGGGCGGCGGCGAGCGTCACGGAGAGCTCGGTGGGATGGTGGGCATAGTCGTCGACGACGCGCACTCGGGAGCTCTCTCCTTTGAGCTGGAAGCGCCGGCGGACGCCCGCGAAGTCCCCCAGGGTGCTCGCCGCCTCGTAGGGATCGTGGCCGAGCCAGCTGGCCACCGCCGAGGCTGCCAGAGAGTTGAGAACGTTGTGGCGCCCGTACACACCGAGCCGGATCTCGCCGCGTCTGTGACCATTCTCGTAGAGCACGTAGCTGTTCGGGCCCGAGACATCCGCCCTGAGGTCTCCGGAGCCGATACCGTAGGTAGTGACCGGGCATGCCGCCGTGGAGGCCACCGCGAGGCAGGAAGCGTCGTCGGCGCAGGTGACCAGTTGGCCGCTCGCGGGCAGAGACCGGACGAATTGCGTGAAGGTCCCGACGACGTCGTCGAGAGAGGAGTAGAAATCCGGGTGGTCGAACTCGATGTTCGTGACCACGGCAGTCTGTGGCCTGAGGTAGAGGAAAGAGCGGTCGCTCTCGTCCGCCTCGGCCACGACCAGGTCGGACCTTCCGAAGGCGACATTGCTACCGATATCGTTCAGCTCGCCGCCGACGAGGGCCGTCGGGCTCTCCCCCAGCTCTTCGAGGGCGTGTGCCGTCATGCTCGTAGTCGTGGTCTTGCCGTGGGTTCCTGCGACCGCGACGCTGCGGCTACCCTCGAGGATCCAGGCCAGGGCCGCCGCGCGGGGGATTACGGGGATGGATCTGCGCCCGGCTTCGAGAAGCTCGGGGTTCGTCTTGGGAATGGCCGTGGAGATTACGACCTGGTCGGCGTCTCCTACTTGCTCGGGGGCGTGCCCGATGTGGACCGTGATGCCCGCCTCCCGCAACCTGCGGGTGTAAGGGGACTCCTTGAGATCAGAACCCGTCACGTCGTGGCCCCTGGCTGCCAGGACCTCGGCTATGCCGCTCATCCCGGCCCCGCCGATGCCGATCATGTGGATATTCACCGGCTCCACTCCTTCTGTGTGGCACCCAGCAACCGCCGGGCTATCTCGCCTGCCGCATCTGGGGTGGCGAGCGCGCCCATGCGACGCGCGAGCTCTCCCCGCCTCGGGTCGTCGTGCAACAACTTTTCGACGCGGCCGCGCAACGCAGCCGGGCCGACCTCGGAGTCGAGCATCAGCTCCGCGGCCCCTCTCCGTGTAAAGTACCTGGCGTTCTGGAGCTGGTGGTCTCCCGTCGAGTAAGGGAAGGGGATGAGGATCGCCGCCCTCCCGGCCGCCGCGATGTCGAAGAGCGAGCCCGCGCCGGCCCTGCTCACGACGACGTCCGAAGCGGCCAGGTACCGCCAGAGAGCGTCGACGTAATCGAGGATCCTGTGCCTAGGGTTTGCCGTCGAGAGCTGTGGGAAGTCCCTGCGGCCGGCGACCTGGACCACCGTGTATGGCGTCGTTTCCCCGAACGCCTCCGCCGCGGAGAGGTTGATCCTGAGCGCACCCCCGCTTCCTCCGAAGATGAGGACGACGGGCGGCTCGAGGCCCAGATCCCGCAACGACTCCTCCCGCGAAGCGCCGAAGATCTCGGTCCTGGTCGGCATGCCGACCGACGCCGCGTTCCCCAACCGCTGCCTAGCCTCGGGGAACGTCACCAGTGTCTCCGTCGTAAAGCGGCTGGCCAGGCGATTGACGCGCCCGGGGACGTAGTTCTGCTCGTGCAGAAACGTGGGCACCCCGAGGGTCGTGGCGGCGAGCAGCGCCGGCGCGCTCGCGTATCCTCCGACACCGAGAACAGCCAGCGGCTTCAGCCGTTGTATTATGCGTGTACAACGGCTGATCGCCCGCAGGGCGAGGAGGCCCGCCCTGGCCCTGGCCAGGGGATTTCCGGCGAGGCCGGAGAGGGGCAGGGCGTGTAGGGTGTAGCCCTCTTTAGGAACGAGCGTCTTTTCTATGCCCGTCTTCGATCCCACGAACTCGACCACCGCGCCCATTTTCCTCAACTCAGCCGCCACGCACAGCGCGGGGATAGCGTGCCCCCCCGTGCCCCCGCCTGCTATCAGGATTCGCGGGTTGTTCGATCTCTCTGGCTCTCTCACTGTCCTCCGATATCCTGTAGAGAATACCCACGGCGGCGAAGCATACCAGCAGGCTAGATCCACCGTAGCTCACGAAGGGGAGCGTCATGCCGGCGAGCGGGAGGACTACCATGGCGGCTCCGATGTTGAAGGTGGCCTGGACGGTCAGCATCGTGGTGAGGCCCGCCGCGACGCAACGGGCCATGACAGAAGGGGCGTTCATGGCTATCCTGAGGCCGGCCAGCGCGATAAAACCGAAGGCGGCGATCACGGCGACCATCCCGATCAGGCCGAGCTCTTCCCCTATCAGGGCGAAGATCATATCCGTACCGAGCTCGGGTACGTATGGTCCCTGTCCGCCCGACCCTGCCCCGGAGCCGAAGAAACCCCCGGCCTTTATGGCCACCATCGACTGCACTACCTGGTAGCCCGATCCGTCCGCCGCGGACCAGGGATCGAGGAACGTTAGAAAGCGCTCGCGCCGATAGGGCTCGAGTACCATCATCCCCGCCACCAGCACCAACCCGACGAGGCCCGAGACCACGAGGTCCCGCGTTCTCAGCTCGGAGGCCCAGAGCGTGCCCGCGACGCCAGAGAGAAGGACCACGGAAGTGCCGAAATCCGGTTCGATGAGGACGAGGATGAAGAGCACCCCGACGGCTAGGAGCGGCTTGACCGGAAGCCTGGAACCGTGCGGCAGGCGCGCCACCGCGCAACTCAGGGCAAGCACGGCGGCGAGCTTCGCGAACTCGGCCGGTTGAATGCTCATGGGGCCAAAATCGAGCCACCGCCTGGCCCCGTTTATCTGGGTTCCGATACCAGGCACTAGAACGAGCACGAGGCCGACCAGCACGAGCAGGTACACGGCCGGTGCGTACTTGCGCCAGGCGGTGTACCTGATGCGGCTGGCTACAAAGAAAATGGTCACCCCTAGGAC
>JBKPNW010000002.1:0-5050 GCA_046732815.1 Actinomycetota bacterium
GCACCTCTACGAGCACGGCGCCTCCTGGGACGAGGGATCCCTCGTTGTAAGGGAGAGAGTGGATCACGCCGGCGTGGGGGGCTGTGATGGGCTGCTCCATCTTCATGGCCTCGAGGACGAGGAGGAGTTGTCCCTCCTCGACTTCCTGCCCCTCTTCGACGAGCACCTTCACGATGGTTCCGGGCATCGGTGCCGTAAGGCTCGCGGCGGCATCGGCGCCAGGACCTTTCTCGTCCACGGCCGGGGGTGCGGGCTTGCGGAGAGTATGTTGCTCACCGCGTAGGGAGACGAGAACTGCTTGTGCATGCAGTAGAATCCCGGCCTCGACGGGTTCTTCGTCGATGAGGGCGCGGATGCGGGCGTCGCCGTAGTAGAGGACTTCGACGAAAGACTCTTCGCCTTCGGCGGTGATCCTGGTCCTCTTTTGCCCTGCGCGCACGGCCTCGACGCTGTGTCCTTCGTAGTGGAAGTCAGTCGCTCCGAGCAGGCGCCAGGGGCCTGCTGCGAAGGGATCCGGTGATGCCGGGATGTGATGGAGTTCTGCCGCTGCGGCGAGGAGCAGGGCATCGCGCGGGACAGGACGGGTGGGCTGGGGCTCCGTAAGGTCGTACTCCTGGAGGAAGCTGGTCGTGGTTTTGCCTCTCTCGAACGCCTCGTTGGCTGCGATACGCCTGAGGAGCGGGAGGTTGGAAGATGGGCCGAGGATCTCGTAGTCCGTGAGGGCCCTGCGGAGGCGGCGGACGGCGGCCGGACGATCGGGGGCGGAGACGATCAGCTTCGCTAGCATCGCGTCGTAGTCGAGTGGGATCTCATCCCCCACCTCGAACCCGGCGTCGTTGCGAATGCCCGCACCCTCCGGCGTGGAGAAGACTTCGAGAAGGCCGCCCGAAGGTATGGCCTGCTCGTCCTCCGCGTAGATGCGAACCTCGATGGCGCTACCCCGCAGCGTCACTTCTTCTTGGGTGAGGGGAAGAGGTTCGCCCGCGGCGACGGCTAGCTGGAGCTGGACGAGGTCGAGACCCGTGATGAGCTCCGTTACGGGATGTTCGACCTGCAGGCGCGCGTTCATCTCCAGGAAGTAGAATTCTTCTCCGTCGAGTAGGAACTCGACCGTGCCCGCGTTGGTGTAGCCGGCCTCGGCGGTGAAGCGGACGGCGGCATCGCAGATCGACGCGCGGAGGTCAGGGTCGAGCGCCGAGGACGGGGCTTCCTCGACGACCTTCTGGTGACGGCGTTGGATCGAACACTCCCGCTCGAACAGGTGAATGACGTCGCCGTGCTGGTCCCCGAGCACCTGTACCTCCACGTGGCGCGGGTCTTCCACCAGCTTCTCCAGGAAAACCGACCCGTCCCCAAAGGCCGCCTCCGCCTCCCGCCGCGCGCCCCTTACCGCCTCGGCGAAATCTTTCTGGCGTTCCACGGCCCGCATCCCGCGTCCCCCACCCCCCGCACTCGCCTTTACCAGGACCGGGTAGCCTAAACGGTCAGCCTCCTTTTCGAGCCGGACCTCGCTGTTGTCTTCTCCTTCGTAGCCCGGAACCGTAGGCACGCCGGCCCTCTCTGCGAGCCCCTTCGCCCGCACCTTGTGGCCGACGGCGTCCATCGCCTCGGGCGGCGGTCCGACCCAGACCGCACCGGTCGACTGGACCGCCCTGGCGAACTCCGCGCTCTCCGAGAGGAAGCCGTATCCTGGGTGCACAGCCTCGGCGCCCGAGCGCTCGATGGTCCTCACGAGTCGTTCGACGTTCAGGTAGCTCTCCGATGCCGGGGGCGGGCCGAGGAGGTAAGCCTCGTCGGCGAGGCGGCGGTGCATCGACCGCTCGTCGGCCTCCGAGTAGACGCCGATGCTCTCTACCCCGAGTTCGCGGCAGGTGCGGATGATACGGACGGCTATCTCGCCGCGGTTGGCGACGAGAAGGCACTCGAAGCTCAACGCTCCGTTCTCCAGCGCGGCTCGCGTCTCTCGAGGAAGGCCGAAAGCCCTTCTTGGCCTTCCTCGCCGGTACGCAGCTCGGAGATCACCCGCGCAGTAAGACCAGGAGCCTCCATCGGCTCCGTCGTCTCGAGCCGGTGTAACAGGGCCTTCATCGTGGCCTGCGCGACCGGTCCTCCCTGGAGAAGCTCTCCGACTTTCTCGTTGACAGCTTCGTCGAGCCTGTCGCTCGAAACCACTTGGTGGACCAGGCCCATCTCACGGGCCCGTTCGGCGTCGAACCGTTCTCCCGTCGCGAACAGCGATCTGGCATGCGAGGCCCCGACCTTACGCACGACGAAAGGAGAGATCGAGGCCGGCGCTATGCCGAGCCGCACCTCGGAGAAGGCGAACCGCGTCTCGGCATCGGCCACTACCACGTCGGCTACCGCGGCGAGACCGGCCCCGCCACCCATCGCAGCACCGTGAACCCTGGCAACAAGCGGCTTCGGGCACTCGTCTATAGTCCAGTACATCATGGCCAGGCGTCTTGCGTCCTCCAGGTTCTCCTCGTAGGAGAAGTCTGCCGTCTCCCGCATGTACCCTATGTCCGCACCGGCGCAGAACGAGCGTCCCTCGCCAGCGAGTACCACCACCCTCGTCTCCTCATCCTCAGCCAACTCTTCAAAGCAACGCGTCAACTCCTCGATCAGCGCCGCGTTCAATGCATTGTGGGAGTCAGGGCGCGCGAGGGTCACGGTGGCGACTGCCCCGTCATCCATCCTGCGAAGGTGTTGGTAAGGCATCAGGCTTCCGGCTTCGGGTTATCCTCGAGCAGCGTCACGAGGACTCCATTCGACCATTGTCGGTTCTTCGCTGGGGCGTGTCTCATGCTTAACTCCTTCCTGATACCTGAAGCCTACATTCTAAAGATGCCGTAGCGCGTCTCTCTCGTCGGGGCGTTTGCGGCAGCGGAAAGGCCGAGGGCCAGGACCATACGTGTATCTATGGGGTCTATGATCCCGTCGTCCCAGAGCCTTGCGGTCGAGTGGTATGGATTGCCTTCATCCTCGTACTTTTCGAGGATGGGGGCCTTGAAATCTTCACGTTCTTCTTCGGACATCTCCTTGTCCTCGCGCCGCAGGCTCTCCTCCTGCACCGTGAGAAGGACGTTCGCGGCCTGTTGGCCGCCCATGACGCTGATGCGAGCGTTGGGCCACATCCAGAGGAAGCGTGGGGAGTAGGCCCTGCCGCACATCCCGTAGTTACCGGCCCCGAATGAGCCGCCGACGATCACGGTGAACTTCGGCACACTGGCGTTGGCGACGGCCATGACCAGCTTGGCCCCGGCCTTGGCTATCCCACCGGCCTCGTACTCTTTGCCGACCATGAAGCCCGTGATGTTCTGCAGGAAGACGAGCGGGATGCCGCGGGAGGAGCACAGCTCTACGAAATGTGCGCCCTTGAGCGCGCTCTCGGAGAATAGGATGCCGTTGTTGGCCAGGATGCCGACAGGATGGCCCATGATCCTCGCGAAGCAGCATACCAGCGTCTCCCCGTACAGCGGCTTGAACTCGTGCAGGCGGCTGCCGTCCACCGTCCTGGCGATGACTTCCCTGGCGTCGTAGCCCTGCCTGTAATCGCTCGGGACGATGCCGTAGAGTTCTTCCGGGTCGTACAAGGGCTCCTCGGGCTCCTCGACGGTCCATGGTGAAACCTTCTCCACGTTCAGGTTCTCTATGATGGAGCGGACTATGGCGAGGGCGTGCTCGTCGTTCTCGGCGAAGTGGTCTGCGACGCCGGAGCGGCGGGTGTGGACGTCGGCGCCGCCGAGCTCCTCCGCTGTTACTTCTTCGCCCGTGGCGGCCTTGACGAGGGGAGGACCGCCGAGGAAGATCGTGCCCGTTCCCTTGACTATGACGACCTCGTCGCTCATCGCCGGCACGTACGCTCCTCCGGCCGTGCAACTGCCCATCACCGCGGCGACCTGGGGTATGCCTTTCGCGCTCATTTGCGCCTGGTTGTAGAAGATGCGCCCGAAGTGCTCGCGGTCGGGGAAAACCTCGTCCTGAAGCGGCAAGAACGCGCCCCCCGAGTCGACGAGATAGATACACGGCAAGTAGTTCTGCTCGGCTATCTCCTGCGCCCGCAGGTGCTTCTTGACCGTCATCGGGTAGTAGGTGCCGCCCTTTACGGTCGCGTCGTTGGCGACGACCATCACCTCTCGTCCCGAGACGCGTCCGATGCCGGTGACCATTCCCGCGGCGGGAACGCGTCCGTCGTACATGCCGAAGGCTGCCAAGGGCGAGAGCTCGAGGAAGGCCGTGTCAGGGTCGAGGAGGCGTTCGATCCTCTCGCGCACCGGCAGCTTGCCGCGCTCTCTGTGCCGCCTCTGGGCCTTCTCCCCCCCACCGCGCCTGGCTTCGGCCGAACGCTCGCGCAGTTCATCCACAAGCGCTTCGAAGCGTTCGGCGTTCTGTGCGAAGGCTTCGCTCTTCGTATCCACGAGAGTTCCTGGCTTGCTCATCCTTCCCCGTTCGACTTGTTTGGCTCTGAAGGTTCTGCGATACCCTACTGCGCGACCATCCGTTCCTTTGCCGTCTCGGCGCTGTCGGCCAGCAAAGAGCGGGCGATGACCTGGCGGTTTATCTCGCTGGTGCCTTCGCCTATCTCGTTGATCTTGACCTGCCGCCAGTAGCGGGCCACGGCGCTGGTCTCCATAAAGCCCTCTCCGCCCCAGATCTGGACGGCCTGGTCCGCGGCACGCTTGGCGGCCTCGGAGGCGAAAACCTTGGCCATGCTGGCCTCCCGCCCGAAGGACCGTCCCTGATCCTTCAGCCACGCGGCCTTAAGCACCATGTTGCGCGCGAGCTCTATCTCCATCGCCATGTCCGCCAGCTTGAACTGGATGGCCTGAAACTCTGCGATGGAGCGGCCGAACTGCTCCCTCGCTTTCGCCCGCGCTAACGCCTCGTCGAAACAGGCTCGCGCTAGCCCCACGGAGAGGGCGGCGACCGCGATCCTGCCGGCGTCAAGCGTCGCGAGGAATTGATGAAACCCTTTCCCGCGCTCGCCGAGCAGGTTCTCGTCGGGAACGCGGCAGTTATCGAAGTAGAGCGGGTGCTGGTCGGAGGCGCG
>JBKPNW010000003.1:0-4299 GCA_046732815.1 Actinomycetota bacterium
ACCGGTTTTAGGGATCGCTCGCGAACTTCCTGTCGCCCGCACAAGGTGGGTTGGCTTGTTCTCGGCTGGACATCGTAGGGTAAGGAGGGTGATGTCGTCCTCCCGCTCCCACCCCGTGCCCACGAAGGAGTAGAGCTCCACTAGAAGTGCTCCCCCAGTGGTACCCGTCTGCGGTTCCGATGGTCAGAGGTGCGCGGCAACCTTTCTGAATCCGCGCTATGCTGGCGCAAGTTACACTTGAGAAAGCAACGAGGGTAGAGCTACAGACAAGTAGGGCAGGGGTTTTCAGAAGGCAACCGGGAGAATGATGAAGAGACTACTGTGGGCCGGTGAACAAGGCAATGCCTTATCCGTGTGGCGCGAAGCATTCGGGATCATTAGACGATATCCTCTGGCGTCGGGCATTCCGGCGGCGGCGCTGGGTATGCTGGGGGCGGCTCCCTACTTCTTCATTGTAGGGAGAATCAATCTTAAGGAAGAGATACTAACATCCCTAACCGGAGCATTCGCTTTCTACCTGTACATAGTCTATGTGGCATACGCAGAGGAGGTTACTGCCGAGCTTGAGCGAGGTGTCAAACGCATCACGACGCGCGGCGTTCTACGCATGCTATGGCAAGCGTCTCTTGTCGCGCCGTCCGCAATGGCGGCCGCGGTTGCCGCTATCTTAATCCCAAGGGCTTCAACCGTGTTGGTGGTGATACCTGGGCTGTGGATACTAACACGCTGGTCGTTGTTCGCCCCGGTGATCAGCAGAGAGCATCTAGGCCCTGTGGCGGCGCTCAAACGCAGTAATGAGGTAGTTCGGGGCCATTTTGAGCTGGTGTTCCTTACGGCCACCTTCGCCGCTGTGTTGGAGGAGGTAGCAGTCCACGCAGGAGGAGCTGCAGGGCTTCTGGTTTCGGGCTCCGACACATGGGGTCAGTGGCTGGGCAGTTCGATCGCTACCGTACTGATCATGCCGTTGGCTGCCTTCGCAACTTCAGCAACGTATATACATCTGATGACGCATACGAGATAACTTAGAAGGTCGCATCGAAACGGAAGTGCAATCCGACGGCTGGCAACCCTCCTGACGATTGCGCCGCCTGCGTATCGCCCGTTGACAGTACGCTACTCGCCTATCGGCGCAAGCTCTAAGCCAAAATATTCCCCTCGATAGTGGATGCGGCTGATAGTGAGGCGGCAAATCACCTCGTCCCGTTCGGCCGCTTGGTACTCGACCTTGTAACGGATGGTAGAGAAGACGGCATGCACCTCGGCACACGCCTGCATGTAGCCTTCCCGTCCAGGGTCTTGATCAGGTAGCAGGCTGTGATCGACGAAGTCGGGGGCGAGAAGTTCGTCTAGCGTCTGTAGGTCGCATCTAGCCTGCGTCTCTAAGAAGCGGCGCACTAGCGCCTTGTTCTTCACTTGGACCTCCGACAGGGGAGCCTCCTCCTACCATCCGGCGTTCCTCTACCGGATCTTCACCATCTTCATGATGCCACCCGTCGACCCCCGGCACATCAGCTACAAGCTTATTCACCGGAGTGCGTAGAAGGTAAATTCGCGGAACTTCACATGTACGGAGGTCTAAGAAGTTCGCTACGCGCTAGCAACGCCAAGCAACAGCAACAATACGACGTATGCAGGTTGTGCCCGTTTCTGGTAAGTATGTACGCTGCTCTTGTTACTAGTGGGGGGCTTGGGTTTTACCTTCACGCCGTCCCCGAGAGGAGGAAGAGAAGGGCATGAGCGGGCAAGAGGGCGACAGGCAGAGCTTGGAGGGACTGGCCCAGAGGCTTGAGGCACTGGGGCGCGAGAACGAGCAGATGCGCTCTGAGAATGCCGATCTGCGAGGGGAAGTAAGCGCGCTGAGAGGCTCAGGGAAGCGCTGGGGAGAGGTCCCTGCGCCGAAAGGTTCGGGCAGAAGGCGGGATAAGGAGGTCGCGTCGGAGTTCGAAGGGCGGCTGAGCAGGCGGGCGTTCCTTAGCAAGGCAGGGGCTGCTGCTGTGGGCGCCGTGGCGGCGGGGACGCTACTCAATCCGCGCGAAGCACAAGCGGCACAGGCGGCTGACCTCGAACGCTTTTACGCGGGCATCAAGAGTGATACGCAGGTAGAGCACGAGTTTGGCGGGATGAAAGCGGGCAGCCTTCCGCCCGAGGAGTTCCTGGGCGAGCAACGTGAGGAGTTTGGCGTCGCGGCTAGTCAGAGCGACCTGCTCGATGTAGTGTTTGGCATCGACGTATCCAAGTGGCAGGGCGAGCTTAACTGGCTGAGGATCTGGAATGAGGGCTTTCGCTTCTCCGGGATAAAGGCCACGGAGGGGCCTTACCCCAACGGGAAGAAGTATACGGACCCCTTCTACGCGCGCAACAACTTTCGGGCTAAGGCCAGGGGATTCGTCCGATTCCCATACCACTTCCTCGTGAACGCCCCAGTCCGCCGGCAGGTGGGGCACTTCCTGCGTGTGGCCGGCGGCGGCTGGCAGCACGGCAAGTGCCCGCTCATAGACTTCGAAGCTTACCCCAACTACCCTTCCCTCTCGCCAAAGAAGAAGCACCTCTTCGGCTTCATCCGCGAGCTCAGGCGCAGGATAGGCAGGGAGCCGCTCATCTTCGTGTACTCCGGCAAGGGCTACACGGACTCCTTAGGCGGCATAGACCTGAGCGCGTTTGACAATGTGCGCCTCTGGGATGCCGCCTACTACCTTGGACTCAAGCGCGGCCGCGCCTCCGAACTTTGGCGCGAGATCGTCAACGCCGGCTATCAGCCGTTTGCCAAAGCCCGCTGGGGCCACCGCCGCAAGAAGGTCAGCCAGTTTACAAGCACGGCCAAGGTAGCGGGCCAGCTAATGGACGCGGATGCGTGGCGCGGTGATCTGCACGATTTGCGCCACGCTACAGGCTGGGTGGCGGCATAAGCGGCTGAGCGATGGACACCGCTTAGGGTGCGCGATGATGATGCTTGCGGGCTTGGGGTGTCCCGCAAGGATGAGGTCGATGCTGTTCTTGTCACCCAAGTGCGTGGAAGTGGACAGCCTGTTGAAAATTCCCCTTGGTACCACCTTTGGCCCCAGATCGGGTACCAAATGCGCCGGTTTTGGGGCTTTCGGAGCCGGATTTGCGGCCGCAATCGGCTCGATGCCGATTTTTTCAACAGCTGGTAGATTCTGCGAACTTCGGCTTTACGGCGTTCGGAGAATTTGCCTCAGATCTTGTATCTCGGCATACTAACCCTGTTACCTAACACGGCGGGGCTGAGGAGTCCCGCCCTACATGAACGGAGGGTCGTACGCCATGACGCTCCCGCCAAAGCAAGAACACTCACGCTATGACGCCGTCAGGCAGTACTCACTTGCTCAGATCCTTGGGGTGTGGGCCGCTGCCGCCATCCCGATGGCCGCTCTTGCTTGGTTGGTCGCTCCGTTGCTGGGGGACCTGCTCGGCGGGGGCGAGGTAGCCTTCGTCAAGGCTCTGCTGCTTTGCCCCACCGTGGGGCTCGTCTGGCAGTTTGTCCTGACCCTCATCCTCACCAGGCGCGAGCAGGGCACGCTTCGCTGGGCGCGTGTGCGCGACGCCCTCTGGCTGCGGGCCCCACGCGATCCGGGGACTGGACGCGTGGGAGGAAGGGTCTGGTTGTGGGTTATCCCCTTCGTCCTCCTCTTCGGCCTCTGGGAGTTCTACGGCTTCGACATAACAGGTCCCTCAAACAGGGACCTGGCCCTGTTCCTGGACACCCGCGGGCAGGAGTTCTTCCGGGGAGCCTGGGGCTGGTTCGCGGTGATCGTCGTCCAAGACGTCTTCAACACCGTGCTCGGGGAGGATCTGCTCTTTAGGGGGCTGCTGCTGCCGCGGATGCGGGGCGTCTTCGGGAGGGGCGATTTCGTCGCCAACGGGGTTTTGTTCGCCTTCTATCACCTGCACCAACCGTGGTCGATCCCGGCCGCCCTCGCGGACATCGTCATAACCTCCTATCCCACGCGGCGGTGGCAGAGCGTGTGGATGAGCATCATAGTGCACTCTGCTCAGAGCGTCTTCATCATCGTCGTGATCCTCGGCCTGGTGGTTGGCTGATCTGGAGGGCCGTGTCTACGAACGCTTGAGGTGGCGGGCAGCGGACGGCGCTTAGGGGCGATCCTCGCGGCTCTGGTGGGAGATCTATGCACGATCCCTAAGATAGGTAGGTGCCCTCCCCGCCAATAGCGCCGGAGAAGGCACCATTGAGGCGGCAAGCAGTTAGATCCTCGACCGAGAGGCTGCAGCTTCACGGTTACGCACCCTACAGAGTACAAACGACTTCGGGTTGGGTTTCCG
>JBKPNW010000004.1:0-8969 GCA_046732815.1 Actinomycetota bacterium
AGCCTGCACTGACGGGTCATGGAAGCGCGGAAGACCGCCCCGCGCGTAACCTGCGGGCAACAACGATAGCCGGATGCCCGCATCTTCCGCCGCCAGGGCGACGGCCTTCGCCAGGGCGTTGGGGTCCTGGTAAGGGCTTCCGTCGGGGCGGTGGTGGACGTAATGGAACTCGGTGACGCTCGTGTACCCGGCGAAGAGCATCTCTTCGTAACAGTGGCGGCTGACCTCGCGCAGGGAGTCGGGTGTGAGATCCCCGGCCAGGACGTACATTCGCTCCCGCCAACTCCAGAAGTCGTCCAGGGGGCGGGAAGGTTCGATCCTCTCTACCGCGCCTCGCAACCCGCGCTGGAAGGCGTGGCTGTGATCGTTGACGAACCCGGGAGCGAGCGCCCTTTCCGGCAGATGCTCGCCCTCCGCTGTCGGTCCGACCTCGAGGATGCGACCATCATCGAACGTTACGCCTACACCGCCCCGCGCCCCGTACGCGTCGAGGACCAGATCCGGGATCAGGGTTCGCCTCACAACGTACGGGACGAGAACTCACGACCCGGCAGGAAGTCGCTACCGGAACTTTCTGAAGCCTGAAGCCCTATTCATCCAACATTGGCGTCTGAATCCCCAGACGCCAGGCCGCCGCCTGGGCCGACTCGTAGCCCGCGTCGGCGTGGCGGACGACGCCTATACCAGGGTCGTTGAAGAGTACGCGCTCGAGGCGGGCTGCGCCATCCTCGGTGCCGTCGGCGAGGACCTGGGCGCCGGCGTGGATGGAGCGTCCGATCCCCACTCCTCCGCCATGGTGGACCGCGACCCAGCTCGCCCCGCCGGCGACGTTCAGCATGGCGTTCAGGATCGGCCAGTCCGCGATTGCGTCGGAGCCGTCTTTCATCGCCTCCGTCTCCCGGTAGGGTGAGGCGACGCTGCCCGTGTCCAGGTGATCCCGCCCTATGACTAGGGGGCGGAGATGGTCCCGTCGGCCACCAGCTCGTTGAAGCGGAGGCCCGCCCTGTGCCTTTCGCCGGCCCCGAGCCAGCAGATGCGTGCGGGGAGGCCCTGGAAGTGGACTTTTTGTCTTGCTTCGGAGATCCAACGTCCCAGACGCTCGTCGTCGGGGAACAGCTCCAGGATGGCGTCGTCCGTGGCGGCTATGTCCGACTCCTCGCCCGAGAGCGCTGCCCACCGGAACGGCCCCTTGCCCTCGCAGAAGAGCGGCCTGATGTAGGCCGGAACGAACCCGGGGTAACCGTAAGCGCCCTCGAAGCCGCCGAGCCTGGCCTCAGAGCGCAACGAGTTACCGTAGTCGAAGACTTCGGCGCCCCGCTCCTGGAAACCCGCCATCGCCGCGCAGTGGCGGGCCATCGAGGCGCGGGCCTCGGAGATGTATCGTTCGGGGTCGGCCTCACGCAGCCCGGTCGCGGCATCGAGGTCGTAGCCCGCGGGGACGTAGCCCGTGAGCGGGTCGTGGGCCGAGGTCTGGTCCGTGACGGCGTCGGGGAGGTAGCCGCGTTCCAGGAGCGCGGGGAACACCTCGGCCGCGTTGCCGAGGATGCCTATGGACAGCGGCTCTCCGGCCCTTTTCGCCTCAGCGGCGCGCTCGATGGCATCGTCGATACTGTCTATACGCTCGTCCAGGTAACCGTGGGAGATACGCCGATCTATCCTGCGTTCGTCCACCTCGACGCAGAGCGCTATCCCTTCGTTCATCGTTATCGCGAGCGGCTGCGCGCCGCCCATGCCGCCGAGGCCCGCGGTGAGGCAGACCCGGCCGCGGAGCGTTCCCCCAAAGCGCTGCTCCGCTATGGCGGCGAACGTCTCGTAGGTACCCTGGAGAATGCCCTGGGTGCCGATATAGATCCACGACCCTGCAGTCATCTGGCCGTACATCGTGAGCCCGGCCCGCTCGAGTTCCCTGAACGTCTCCCAGTCGGCCCACTCGGGCACGAGGAGGGAGTTGGCGATCAGGACCCGCGGCGCCCAGGAGTGCGTGATGAAGACGGCCACAGGCTTACCCGACTGTACGAGCAACGTCTCGTCGTCGCCCAGGTTTTGCAGGGTGCTGACGATCGCCCAGAAGCTCTCCCAGTCTCTGGCGGCCTTGCCCGTTCCGCCGTAGACGACGAGGTCTTCGGGACGTTCCGCCACCTCGGGGTCCAGGTTGTTCATAAGCATGCGCAGGGCCGCCTCCTGGTGCCAGCCCTTGCACGTAAGGACCCTCCCCCGCGGCGCGCGGATCGTTGGTGCTTCCCTGGTCTCCGTCATGGGATCTCCTCTCGTAAGAAAGCACGCTCCGGCTGACGCCTCAGCTTGTCAGCCAGTCAGCACGCTCCGCCTTCGCCGTCACGCGTCAGCCAGGCCGATGCACACGCGAAAGTTGACAAGCTGAAATGCTGACAAGCGACAGCCGCAGGCTGGAGCGTGCTGAAGTGCTTGTCTAGTCTATTATCCCCTTCTCTTGGAGGTACTCTTTGGCGACGTCTTCGGGGTCCTCCTGTTGCAGGTCCACCTGCCCGTTCAGCTCGCGCATCGTCTCCACATCTAGGCTCGCGGTAACCTCGTTCAGGATTTTCTCGACCTTTGGGTACTTCTTCAGCACGTCGCTTCTGACGACCGGTGCCGGGTGGTAGAAGGGCCAGATGCTCTTCGGGTCCTTCATAACCACGAGCTGGTCGGAGGTCAGCTGACCGTCGGTGGTGAAGCCCACCCCGACATCGCCTTCGCCGCTCTCCAGCCCCGAGTAGCGAAGGCCGAGCTCGTTGACGATTTTGATCTCCTCGAAGTCGAACGCCGGATAGTTCTTTTTGATGTTGGGATAACCGTCCGGGCGGTTCTGGAACTGGGAGAACGAGATAAACGTGAGGTTCTTGGAGTCTTCGGCCAGTTCGTTCATGTTCGTGAGGCCGTCATCCTCGGCGACCGACTTGCGGACGAAGATGCCGTAGGTGTTGTTGAAGTTTGCTGGTGTCAGCATGGTGTCGGCAGGACTACGCTCGGCGTAGAGCTTTCTGGCGGTGTCGTAGGTCGCTTTAGCCGAGTTCAGGTCGGCAGGGTTCGCCTTGTAGGGGAGTGTTTCTACGAGCGCAGTGCCAGTGTACTCGGGATAGAGGTCGATCTGACCGTTCTGCAGCGCCTTGTCCGCTATCGGTGCAGCGCCCAGATCGAGCTTCGCCACCCCGTTGAACCCGTTGGCGTCGAGGGCCTGGGCGTACATGCTGCCAAGTATGAACTGCTCGGTAAAGTCCTTCGAGCCGACGGTGATAGTAGGGCCGCTCCCGCCGCCGGACCCCGCGCTGTCGGTGCCGCCCACGTTGCCGCAGGCGACGACGAGCAGCATAGCGAGGCCCGCCAGAAGCGCGGATACCGCGCGGATCAGCCTGGTCCTGTTCTTCATCTCTTCTCCTCTTTCACTCGACCCATCATCTACCTCTCTTTTGCGCGATCTTCAGTCCTTTCGGGGTGATCGCCCTCTCCAAAGCGCCGAAGCCGACCTCGGTGATGATGGCGAGTATCGCGACGGCCATGGCCCCGGCGAGCAGTATCTCAGGACCACGGCCCGAGTAGCCCTCCACGATCAGGTCTCCCAGCCCCCCGCCGCCGATGAACGTCGCCAGGGTGGCGCTCGCGACGGTCTGTACGGCTGAGGTCCTGATGCCGGCGAAGATCACGGGGGCGGCTATGGGCAACTGTATGCGGGAAAGGACCTGGCCTCCCGAGAGCCCCATGCCGTGGGCCGCGTCGATGACGTCCTTGTTGACCTCCCTCAGCCCCGTCGACGCGTTGATCAGGATCGGAGGGATGGCCAGCGCCGTAAGCGCTACCAGGGCTGAGGTGAACCCGATCCCGAACAGGGGCAAAGCCAGGGCCAGGATTGCCAGGCTCGGCAGGGCGCGCCCGATGTTGCCGATGTTGATGGCGATCGCCGCGCCGAGTGGCGTGTTACGTACCAGTAGGGCGACGGGCAGGGCTATCGCGATGGCGACAAGCAGGGCGACCAGAGAGAGCACGACGTGCTCCCTGAGCTTCTCTGGGAAGTCGGGACGGGCGTAGACCTGGAGTATCTTCAAGAGCACTCTAGGTCCTCCTGGCCCTCGCCCAGGGCCTCAGATAGCGCTCGAGCGCGAGGAGCAGCAGGTCGGCGATGATGGCAAGCGCCGTCGCGAGGACCGCGCCGGCGATGATCATGGTGGGGAACTGGCGCTGGATGCCGTCGAAGATGAGGGCGCCGAGGCCCCCGCCGTTGATGTAGGCGCCTATGGTGGCGATGCCTATGATCGTCACGGTGGCGATGCGGATACCGGCCACGATTACAGGCAGCGCCAGCGGCAGCTCGATCCTGAAGAGGATCTGGCGGTCCGTCAGGCCCATGCCGCGCGCCGCGTCTATGGTCTCCGGCGGCACGGAGTCGATGCCAGCGACGGTGTTGCGAATAAGGATCAGGAGCGAATAGGCCACGAGGGCGATGATCACGGGCTTAGGCCCGATAAGCACTCCTGGTATGGAGATGAGTATGGAGAGGAACGCGAGGCTCGGTATGGAGTAGAGGACGCCCGCAACGGCGGTGACAGGCGGGTAGACCTTGCGGTAGCGGGCCGAGATCACCCCGATGGGCAGCGCGATGACGAGGGCGATCGCGATCGAGACGAACGAGAGGAAGATGTGCCCCTGAAAGGCAGGCACTATATCTTCCCAGAAATTCTCCCTGATCCACTCCCAGTCTATTAGCTTTGGTTCTCCGATTACGTCTTGCAAGAGGAGGAGGCCAGGGTCGCTCACGTGGATTGCTCCCCGCCGTCATCGGACCCGCTCGTGAGGGCTTCTATGGCTTCGAAGGTCAGCAGTCTGTTCTCCCCGCCCTTCTCTACAACGGCACTGCTCCGCCCCGAGCCGATAAGCTCGGAGAGGGCGACCCTCACGCTCACCCCTTCGCTTATACGGGGGAGACCGTGGGTGCCGCCGTTGGCCCGCTCGAGGTCCATCTCGCCGACGCGCGTGAGCGAGAGCCGCTTGAGGACCCTGTCTCCGCCCACGAACGAGGAGACGAACTCCGAGTCTGGATTGGAGAGGATGTTCTCAGGGGTGTCGTACTGGGCGAGGATGCCTCCCTGCTTCAAGATGGCGATCTTGTTGCCCATCTTAATGGCCTCGTCGATGTCGTGGGTGACGAAGACGATGGTCTTCTTTATGTCCTCCTGAATCCGCAAGAACTCGTCCTGTAGACGCTCGCGCGTTATCGGGTCGACGGCCCCGAAGGGCTCGTCCATCAGCATGATCGGGGGGTCCGCTGCCAGCGCCCTGGCCACACCCACCCGCTGCTGCTGGCCGCCGGAGAGCTCCGCAGGGTAGCGGTCGCGGTACCCGTCGGGGGAGAGGCCAACGAGATCCAGTAGCTCGTTTACGCGCTCTCTGATGAGCCCCTTGTCCCAGCCGAGCAAATGGGGAACGGTGCCGATGTTGTCTGCGATGGTACGGTGGGGGAAGAGACCTATCTGCTGGATGGCGTAGCCGATCTTGCGCCTGAGCTGGGTGCCGCTCATGGCCGTGTTCGGCTCGCCGTCGATGAGGATCTCGCCCTCCGTGATCTCGATCAGGCGGTTGACCATACGCATGCTCGTGGTCTTGCCACACCCTGAAGGCCCCACCAACACACAGATCTCCCCTTCGGGCACTTCGAAGGAGAGATCTTGGACGACCGGATCGCTGGAGCCCGGGTAGGTCTTGCTCACCCGCCTAAACTCGATCATTGCACCTCCTGCGGGCCCAGAGATAGTACTCCCTGTACGCTCTAATCTTTACTGCTTCGACCATGACTCTACTCCCAAATATCTGGAAAGCACGCCGAGAAGTATACGTTATTGCCCTCGCCCCGGTTCACAAAAGCGGTTATGGGGAAGGGCTCAGCCCTTCCCCATAACCGCGCTGGTCAGCACTTCAGCACGGCGGCTACGCCGCCTTGTCAGCAAGTCAGCAAGGGCATGCAAACGCGAAAGCTGACTGGCTGAAATGCTGACCAGCTGACATGCGCGATTTGCAGGGGTTTTACCCCTGCAAATCGCTCTACGCCCGGCGGCCGACGCCGAGCAGCAGGTAGATGATGAAGTAGATCGCGGCGGCAAAGATGGCGACGACGTAGAAGTTCTTGGGGTTAAGGTAGCTTTGCAGGGCTGTTATCGTGTTGAGCAGGAAAGCGGCGGGAGACTCGAGCAGCGTCCCCAGGCTGAAGATGGCATTCGTCAGCACGTTGGCGCCCTGTCCGACATCCAGGTAGACGAGCGCTACATGGACGAGGATGAGCAGGATGACCAGGGCGAGTATCGTGCGGATGAGGCTCATGCCTCTATCTCCTTCCCTTCGCGACCAACGCTGCCACGCCCCGGATGGTTGCGAGGGGTGTTCGTGCGGTCTGTACCGCACCGGACTCTCTCCTCCCCATGAGCCTCCTCAGGGCCATGCTCAGCGGGCAGTATAGCAACAACGTTGGCCGGTTAGGAGGCGGCTCGGCCCGAACCCCTGGCCCTGTTCTCCCTGGTGATCTCCTCCGAGGCGAGGCGTCTGCCGCCTCCGGGACCCCTGGCCACATTACCCTCGTCCCTGCCCTGCGCCCTGCGCAGTCTACCGTCCTGAAGGACGAGCACGACCCCTGCGACCACAAAGCAGACTATCCCGACCGAGAACGTCACGACGTCGCGCATCAGGACGCCGCTCGCCGCGGCCAGAACAGGTACCCACCAGATGGCAAAGAGTCCGCCGGACTCTCGGGTCCTGGGATCCACCGCCACGTAGGTGCCGAGCGCGATGCCGGCGAGGGCGACGACAAGCAAGAGTAGCCCTATAGCGCTCAGAATGAAACTCATCTTCCTATAATAACGGACGCCGTCGCGCGTTTCACCCGAAGGGGCGTCTTGCGAAACGCCCTACCGGCGGCTCATCGCGCGCCTGTAGGATCTCATTTCGGCGAGGAAGTCTTCCCAGGGGCGTGCCGGAGACGCCAGGCGGTTCCCGTACAGGGAAAGCTTGTGCACGAACTCGTGCACGGCCGAGGGGGTGTCGGAGATGCACCTGGGTTCCGCGACCACGAGTACCTCCCAGTCCTCCAGCTCCTTTATGTTGTTTATGGCCTCTTTGAGACCGGGGCGGTAGTAGAGCAGGAGGCCGGGGGCATCGAGGTCCTCATAGTGGGCGACGAGGTCATGGCCGTGCTCGGCGGCGTAGGCTTCGATAGCAGCCATCTGCTCGTCCCCTGTCGGAAGAGTACCGTCGGGTTCTGTCCTTATGTAGGATGCAGCCAACGCCACAGAAATCGCATGATAGCACGGGCCCCGTCTGGTATGATCCAGGACAGATCATAGACGCGTCGGGACGTGGCGCAGTCTGGTAGCGCACTCGGCTGGGGGCCGAGTGGTCGCCGGTTCAAATCCGGCCGTCCCGACTTTTTGCGGCGAGATTTGCGCATCCGTCGAAAGGCGAATATTGGACACACTCTATCTACTTCTTGGCATCATAGGCTTCTTCCTCATCATCGCGATCTTCTTCTTCGGCGGTTTCGTCTTGCTCGACTTCTTGTGGGGCCGCCGCGGCGGTGACGTCTAAGGGACGATCTCGTCCCGCCATCTAGCTGGCAGGTGATCCCCTCCCTGAAAGACCTCCTCCTCGTAGACCTCGATTGCCTTATCCTCCACGAGGCCCACGACGAAGACCGCCTGGCCCGTCTGCGGGGTCGCATGGAGGCCGAAGGGGAGCAGCGTAACCCCGTAATAGTCTCCCCGCATGAGGATCGTTACCTCGTCCTCGACGGCGCGCACAGGGTCCGCGCCCTCGATGAGCTCGGTTCCCGCTTCGCCCTGGTCCAGACGGTCGAGCCGCCGGAGAAGGCGGAGGGCTGGGGTCACCTTCTGCACGGGATCGGGCAAAACGAACTGGACGACATCGCAGGTATAGAAACGTCGGATCGACCGGCCCATACCCCGCTGGCCGAGGTCGAGACGGCAGGCGGGACCATTTTCCTCTCGGCCACAGAGGAGGGTTTGCCAGCTCGGGTACGGGCGCTCTGGGGCCTGCAAGCACTGTACCCGAAAGACGTCCTGGTAAGGCGCTTGGATCCTGATGGCACCCTCAGCCTCTCCACGCGGGAGGTCCTGATCCGCTACCGGAGCTTCACTCCGAGTGAGCTCGCCGCGATCGTGGACTCGGGAATCGTACTGCCCGCCGGAATTACGCGATTCCGTGTCCAGGAACGGGTCCTCGGCGTACGGTACCCGCTGGACAGGATGATGGAGGGGGACCCCCACGTCCGCAACGCCGAGCTCAGGGAGTTCGTCGCGGGTCGCTGGAAGGAGAACCGCGTCCGTTACTACGGAGAGCCCGTCGTGCTCTTCGAATGAAAGCATGTCAGCTTCTTGTTCTCGCTTGCAGGCGAATGCGCGATTCGTGGTAGGTCGATACCTCGTGTAGATCGGGTACCATAGTCACGCTCTCAGCGTGAAGGAGTAGCCTATTTGTACCGTACAGCGGCCCTGATCCTGGCCCTCGTCACCGTCGTCTTCTTCGTGGCACGGCTTGCCGATGAGCCGGTGCGGGCCTTCGAGAAGCCTGAGGTGCGACCGGCACCCGAACCCTTCGAGAAGGTCGGGGCCTCGGGTGCGGAAGGGGGAGATGCGGGCAGGCAGGTTCCCGACCCAGGTGATCTGAAGATCGGGAGCTTTGAGGCGCCGAAGCACGTTCCTGACTACAAGATCCTCGACGAGAGCCCCGACAGGCGCGATGGCGCCCGCGCTATGCGGCTCCTCATCGACACCCGCGTGCGTGAGGAGGAGTACTTCGTCCTTATCGCCCGAGACCTGAAGTCCCGCTACTCCGACTACGACGCCCTCTCGGTAGAATTCACCGACTCGGAAGACCTGCTCTTCTACAACGACGACCCGCAAACCAGAGACCTGCTCGCCTACTACGGTGGCGCGCTCATCTTCAACACCTACGAT
>JBKPNW010000005.1:0-22180 GCA_046732815.1 Actinomycetota bacterium
ATCTCGGTCCACAGTAGCCCCCACCGCTTTACCCTGGGATAGAGGGCGAGCAGGAGTATGGGTCCCAGCACGCCTCCCATTATGGCGTTGTTGAAGACTATGAGGGCGAAGAACAAGAGGAATGGGAAGAGCCCAATCAGGTCGGCCCACCAGGAGATTATGAGGGAGCAGACGGTCGAGGCCAGGAGGACAAGGAGGATGAAAACCCCGAACTTCTTGCCGGAGTCCACGTTTTCCTCCATGTTCTCATCGCGCCGAAAGAAGACGCTCCACATTTTGTAAGGCAGCAGGGCAAGGAAGAAGTTCCCCACGAAACCACCCAGGCTCCCCAGCGACAGGGTCCCGAAGAAGTCCCCGATAAGGTTCCCAATCGCCGCCCCCCAGGCCCCCGCTGGGCCGAACAGGAGCCCGAAGACGATCGGGAAAGCGTTGGCCGGCCGCAGCTCGATATAACCTGGAATAATGGGAAAGCCTTTGAACGGGATCAAGACCGCCGCATAAATTGCCGCGCTAAGGGCGACCAGCACCACCATCTGGGTGTGCCGCCACATCGTAAGGACTTCTTTCATCTCATTACCTCCTTGAGATCCGCCTACGCTAGCTTCTGAACCCTTCCAAACCTCCGTACCCTGCCACCCGCAACGCGATACACCCGGCCAGGAGTGCCGCGAAAGCCAATATGACAAGCGCATCCCTCCCGCTCATGGCCGTGCGCAGGAAGTACGTGCGCTCGCGGCGGGCGCCGAACCCCTTGGACTCCAGCGCCATGGAGAAGACGTTGGTGGAGCGGACCGTCGTGACGAAGACCGGCACCAGGAGCGGCAGGTGCTTCCGGATGCGCTGGATGATGTTCCCTGATTCGAGGTCAAGCCCGCGGGACCTCTGGGCCTGGCCGATGGTCAGGCCCGTGGCCACCACCGTCGGCACCAGCCTCAGGGCGGTCGAGACCGCGAAGGCGAACCGGTAGGGTATCCCCAGCCGGACCAGCCCTATCCCAACCTCCTCGTTGCGCGTGGTGGAGAGGAAGAACAAGCCCGCGATCACGGTTATGACTATGCGCAGGGCGTTGCTGAATCCGTAGAGCAAGGCCTCCCGTTCCACGAAGAGGAACAGAGGCGTCCGCCCGCTCCCGACGATGGACCACAGGATGGTGGTCACGATGAGGATGGTGAGCAGGATAAACCAGATGCGCCGGAGGTTCGCGAGGGACTGCGCCAGATACCCGAAGAAGAGCACCAGCGCGAGCACGGCCAGCTCGTAGAGTGGGTTCAAGAAAACGAAAGGCAGCGCGAACATTCCCACGAGCAAGAACATCTTGGTCCGCGGGTCCAGACGGTGAACCCAGGTGTCCCTGTCGAGATAGAGCGACGGGTCCATCTATGCTTCTTCCTCGGTCACCCTCAGCATCTCCTCCACGGACAACACCGGGTATCCTAACGCGTTACCGAACGAGACGATGTGCGGGGGCCGGAGCGAGGCGTCATGGAGCTCATCCTCTTCGGCGAAGACCTCCCTGACGGTGCCGGAGAGTGCCACCTTCCCTTCCCTGACCACCGCCGCCCTGTGGGCATACTCGGCGACGACCCACATAGTGTGGGTGACGACGATGATCGTGGAGCCCGACTCGTTCAGGGTCCTGACCAGGTCCATCATGCTGCGCTGCTCAGCGTAGTCGAGGCCCGTGGTCGGCTCGTCCAGGATCAGGACCTCGGGGCGCACGGCCAGAACCGAAGCGACCGCGACCCGCTGGCGCTCGCCCTTGGTTAGCCCGAACGGGTCCTCGCCACCGCGGCCCTCCAGGCTCACGGCGGCGAGGGCCTCTTCGACCCGCTCTTTGATCTCATCCTCCTCCATGTCCCTGATCTTGGGCCCGAAGGCCACCTCGTCGAAGACGGTGTCAGAGAAGATCTGGTGGTCGGGGTTCTGGAAGACGTATCCGACGGTCTGGCCGAGCCGGCGCAACCCCTGCTTTGCGGTCTCCTCCCCACCCACCAGCACCGTGCCCTCGGTAGGCTTCAAGAGCCCGTTGAAGTGCTTGACGAGCGTGGTCTTGCCCGAGCCGTTCTGGCCGAGGACGGCCAGAAACTCCCCCCGCCTGACGGAGAGGTCAACCCCCTCGAGCGCGACTACCCCGTTCGGGTAGCTGTGCGTGAGCCCTTCGACTTCGATCACCGGTTCTCCATAACCTTCCCCCTGCTTCGCGTCCGCCTCTACCAGCTGCTGGTGGCGCTTCGGGTTCACCCGCCATCCCCGTCGCTTGAACTCCGCGACCCCCTCTTCGGGTGTCAGGGGCAACTGACCCTGCCACAGCCCCATCTCGTGGAAGAAGCGGGTAACCTGCAGCGGCATGACGCTGGACTGTTCCAAAAGCTCCACGTCCCTGAGAACCTCCCTAGCCGGCCTGTCGGCGACTATCTTGCCCTCCCTGAGAACGATTATGCGGTCGGCGTCGAGGGTCTCTTCGGTCTCGTGCTCGACGACGATCAGGGTAACGTCGTCGCGGTCCTTGAGGTCCTCTGCGATCTCGAAGATGCCGAGCTTGCCGATGGGATCCAGGTCCGTGGTCGGCTCATCCAGGCACAGAATGCGCGGCTCTATGGCGAGCACCGAGGCTATGGCGAGGCGCTGTTTCTGGCCCCCGGAGAGGGTGGCCGGGGTGCGGTTCTCGAACCCTTCGAGGCGTACCTCCCCGAGCACGGTCTCCACGCGCCTGACCATCTCGTCGCGCTCCACGGCGAAGTTCTCGGGCCCGAAGGCGACCTCCAGGGCCACGTTCGTGGAGAAGAGTTGGGCCTCGAAATCCTGGAAGACGAGCCCTACCTCCTGGGCGAACTCCCCGACCTTACCCTCACGGGTGGAACGTCCCCCGACGCGGACCTCCCCCTCCATCCTGCCCCGGAAGAAGTGGGGGATCAGACCGTTGAGGGAGACACACAAGGTACTCTTCCCAGACCCCGACGGCCCCATCACGACCACGAACTCCCCCTCGGCAACTTCAAGGTCCACCCCATCGAGCGCGGGCTTCTGCTGCCCCCTGTACCGGTAGCCCAGCCCCTCGACTCTGACCTCGGGTTCCATCTATCCTACGCACCTCCCCATACGCGAAGAATATTCCAACTAGGGTACCCGGCGCTACCCCCACCATGCTCTTAGGCTGGCTAAAGATCCTTGCGAGGTTTGACAATGCCAGGAGGACAAATACTGGCATCCGCTTGTTACACGGAGGATTTCATACCCAACACCGGTATGATCTCCTCTCCGTAAGCGTCGAGCGTCTCCTCCATCGCGTCGTGCATGAGGTAGACGTTGAACTGGTCAGCGCCGAGATCTCTTAGCTCGTTCAGCTTCTCTACGTGGTCTTCGACGGTGCCTAGCACGCAGAAACGGTCGACGATGTCGTCGGGGACGAAGTCTGTTGAGGGGTTGCCGGCCTGGCCGTGGTGGCTGTAGTCGTAGCCCTCGCGGGCCCTTATGTAGTCGGTCAGGGCGTGTGGTACCTCGCTCGCTTCTCCGTAGCGGGCGACGAGGTCGGCTACGTGGTTTCCGACCATGCCGCCGAACCAGCGGCACTGGTCGCGCTGGTGGGCGAGGTCTTCGCCGACGTAGGCGGGGGACGCGACGCAGACCTTTACCTCCTTCGGGTCGCGGCCTGCTTCCCTGGCCGCGTCGTGGACGTGTTGCATGGTCCACTCCAGGATCACAGGGTCCGCGAGCTGCAGGATGAAACCGTCGGCCTTGCGCCCGATGAGGCTCAGGGCCCTGGGGCCGTAGCCGGCCATCCACACGTTGAGCTTCCCGCCCTCGACCCAGGGGATACGGACCTTGACGCCAGAGTAGTCGACCTCGCGTCCTTCGGCCAGCTCCTTTATGACGTGCATGGCCTCTTCGAGTTGCCGAAGCGTCGTCGGCTTACGCCCCAGGACCCGCACCACGGAGTCTCCGCGTCCGATACCGCAGATGGTGCGGTTGCCGAACATCTCGTTCAGGGTGGCGAAGGTCGAGGCCGTCACCGAGGGGTCGCGGCTTACGGGGTTGGTGACGAAGGGGCCGACCATGATCCTCTCCGTCGCGGAGAGCATCTGCGAGTGGACGACGTAGGGCTCCTGCCAGAGGATGTGCGAGTCGAAGGTCCAGGCGTACCCGAAGCCAAGGTCTTCGGCCCTCCTGGTGAGTTCGACTACCCGGCTCGCCGGCGGGTTCGTCTGGAGCGTGACACCGAAGTCCATACCTTCCTCCTAATCCTTGCCCGAGACCGCTGCCACGGCGCCGAGGGCTATCAGGATGCCGCCAGAGACGAACCGTTGTCCCCGCCGGAAGGTCGCGCCCTTCATCCTGCGCCGGAGCCAGCCGCCGGCCGTGCCGGAGAGCAGGGCGTAGAGGCCGTCCGAGCACAAGGCGAGGATCACGAACGTGGCACCGAGCAGCAGGATCTGGGTCCAGGCCGCACCGCGCGCGGGGTCTACGAACTGGGGCAGGAAGGCGAGGAAGAACAACGCCGTCTTCGGGTTGAGCGTGTTGACGATCACGCCCTGCGAGAACACGCGCGAGAGGCTCGCCGGCTCCACGGTTGCCTCGCCCTCCTCTTCGTCGCGGCCGAATATTCGCCTCAGGCCGAGCCAGACGAGGTAGGCCGCGCCGAGCCACCTCACGATCGAGAACGCAACCGCCGAGGAAGCGAGGATCGCCGATAGCCCGACCGTGGCGAAGGCGATGTGCACCATGGCCCCTGTCTGCACCCCGAGCACCGAGACGAGGCCAGCGGTTCTGCCACCTTCGATGCTACGCGCGACGATGTAGAGTACCGAAGGTCCGGGGACGACCAGCAGCACTAGCGCCGCGACGACGAAGAGGGCGAAAGTGGATGCGTCGGGCATCCCTTACGTCGTCTCGGGTTCGCTGGCCGGTTCCGCGGCGCGGCCACCTATCATGGACAGTCCCAAATACACCAGCGCCGAGACGGTAAACGTGAGGAACAGGCCGTAGTTGTAGAGGCTCTCGATAAACGTCGGGTTCGGGAAAGGTCCACCGTTGAGGCCCGCGGTCGTCGCCGCCTTGACGAAGCCGGGGATGACGATAATTACGCTGACGAGCACGGCGACTATGGCCCGCCAGTTCCAGCCGCCCGAGTAGGAGTAGCGGCCGTCTAGCTTGTAGAGCTCGGCGAGGTCGAGTTGTCTTTTGCGCAAGATCCAGTAGTCCACGATCATCACGGCTCCGATGGCCCCGAGCAGGCTACCATAACCCACCAGCCAGGTGAAAACGTAGGCGCCGGCCGTCTCTAGAATGATCCAGGGAAAAGAGAGAACGCCGATGACGGCGGTAATGATGCCGCCGGTCCGGAACGAGATGTACTTGGGGGCCAGGTTCGAGAAGTCGAACGACGGGGAGACCACGTTCGCGGCCATGTTGGTCGAGATCTGGGCCACAGCAATGACGAACATGGCCAGGATCAGGAGGATTGGAATGTCGCCGGTGAGCCTCGTGACGAGCTCGACGGGGTCCCAGATCGCCTTCTTGTACACGACTACGGTCGCCGCCGTAACGGCGATGCCGATAAAGGAGAAGGCCGTCATCGTCAGTGGGAGACCAAGGACCTGCCCCACGACCTGCGAACGCTGGTTTTTGGCGTAGCGGGTGAAGTCGGGGATGTTGAGGGAGAGCGTGATCCAGTACCCCACGTTCGCCGCCAAAGACGGCCAGAAGAGCGTCCAGAACGGGATGTCGTCTTGCTGCAGCTTGGCCGAGGTCGTAAAGACGTTGGCGATACCGCCCCCCGCATAGAAACCCCAGACGAGCAGCGCTATCCCCCCGAGCAAAAGAAGCGGCGCGGCCCAAGACTCGAAGACCTTCACCCCCTCGACGCCGAACATGATGATCACGACCTGTATCACCCAGAAGACGAAGAAGGCGATGAACGTGTGCCCCGGAACATTGGCCCACCCGCCCCAGACGGCGGTCGTCAGCGCGTCGAGGGCAGCTCCGCCGAGCCAGGTCTGTATTCCGAACCAGCCGCAGGCCACCAGCGCCCTGGCCATCGCCGCGAAGTTAGCCCCCCTCACCCCGAACGAGGCCCGGACGAAGACGGGGAAAGGGACGCCGTACTTGGTGCCAGCGTGGGCGTTCAGGAGCATCGGGATCAGGACGATCAGGTTCCCTAGGGCGATGGTGAAGAGCGCCTGCCACCAGTTCATCCCTGCGGCCATCAGGCTCGAGGCGAGAAGGTAGGTGGTGATCACCACGGACATCCCGATCCAGAGCGCCGCGATGTTGTACGTAGTCCACGTCCGCCGCTCGGGACCCGTCGGCGCGAGGTCCTCGTTGTACAGACTCGAAGCCATGGCCCCGGCCTTAATCCGCTCCAGCTCGGCCTGGTTGTTTACCGCCAGGTCTCGGAACTCATCCATGTCGCTCCCTTCGGTCGCTCAGCACGTCAGCTTGTCAGCCAGTCAGCCAGGCCGCCCATACGAAAGCTGAAATGCTGAAGTGCTGACAAGCGACAGCCGGAGGCTGGAGCGTGCTGACAAGCTTATCTCGCCCACTCCATCGTCTTTTGCGCGAGGTTGTAGAGTGCGCGCACGCTCATCTCGAGGTCCTCTCTCGGCGTGTCCTCGTCTTTGGTGTGACTGAGTCCTTTAAGGCTCTTGACGAAGAGCATTACGGTCGGCATGAGGCGGGCCATCTCCGCCGCGTCGTGCAGGGGGCCGCTCGGCAGCCGGTGCGACGTTCCGGCGACCTCGTTTACCGCCTCTTCTGCCAGGGAGATCAGATCTTCGTCGAAGGGGATCGGCTCTATGCGCCACAGGCGCTTCCATTCGACAGAGACGTCTTCTTCGGTGGCGATGCGGGCCGTCGCTTCTTCCGCCGCGTCGAGCATGCTAGCCAGCACGGCGGGATCGAGCGCGCGCTGGTCGAGGGACATCTCGCACCATCCGTTGAATGCGGTGACGATCGCAGGACTGACGTTGACGAACCCTGTGGTGGCCCGTACATCGTCGCGGGCCGCTGCATCATCGCGAAACGCTATCGCTGAGCGAGCCGCGGCTATGAAGGCGTCTCTCCTTACCTCCATCGGCGTGGATCCAGAATGGGCCTGCTGGCCCGTAAAGCGGACGGCGTGACGCTCGACGCCGAAGGTGCCGAGCACTACGCCGAGCGGCAGATCAATCCTCTCCAGCACGGGACCCTGCTCGATGTGCAGCTCGAGGTAGGCGGCGGCGTTCTCGAGTTGACGCCCCGCCTCGTTGACCCTGTCGAGGTCGATGCGGTGCTCGGCCAGGGCGTCGGGCAGGGCTACGCCGTCGCTGTCTTTCAGGTTGCGCACGTCGTCGGGTTTCAAGGCGCCGGCTGCGGCGCCTGAACCAAAGAGGCTGCGCCCGAAGCGGGCGCCCTCTTCGTCGGCCCAGTCTACGAGGCGTAACGTGACGGGACGCTCTTGCGGGGCGAGGGCGCGCAAGACTTCGAGGGCGCCGACCACGTTCAGTGCGCCGTCGAGCCAGCCCCCGTTCGGGACGGAGTCTATGTGGCCGCCGATGAGCACGGCCCGCTCCGAGTCACCGGGGGCCGTGGCCCAGACGTTGCCGGCCTCGTCGGTCTCAATCTCGGTTATGCCTTCTATCTCCTCGAGCTTGCCCGAAAACCACTCCCGCGCCTTCTCCCACTCCTGTGTCCACGCGACGCGGCGGGCGCCGTCGGGGCCACCGGTGAGGTCGGCGAGCTCCTCGAGCTCTTCGACGGCGCGAGCGGCGTCCACCCCCTCGGTCTGCACTAGCCGACCTTCTCCCTGGCCCCGACCTCGGCGAGGGCCTCCTCCATGATGTCCGCGGCCTCGTCGGCCGCTTCGCGGGTAATGATCAGCGGCGGGGAGATGCGGATGGCGTTCGCCTTGAGGCCTCCCTTGCCGACGAGCAGGCCGCGGGAGCGGCAGGCCTCCAGAAAGCGGACGGCCGCCGCGGGATCGGGCTGGAGACCCTCCCCGGTGAGCTCGAGGGCGAGCATCAGGCCCCTTCCACGGACCTCGGCGACGATGTCGTGATCTTCGGCCATCTTTATGAGGCGGTCCTTGAGGTGGGTGCCGACCTCGTGGGCGTTGATCTGGAGGTCGTTGTCCAGAATGTAGTCAAGGTTCGCCAGGGCGCCTGCCGTGGAGATCGGATTGCCCCCGAAGGTGGAGAGGTGGAGGTTCGGGGAGACGGATTCGACCACCTCGGCCCGGCCGACGACGGCGCCTATGGCGAGGCCGTCGCCGAGGCCCTTGGCCATCACGATCATGTCGGGCTCCGCGTCGAAGGCGTCGATGCCCCAGAAGTGCTCCCCGGTGCGCCCGAAGCCCGTCTGGACTTCGTCGGAGATCAGTAGTATCCCCGTCTCGTCCAGGATCTCCTTTACCCGCTCGAAGTATCCCGGTGGCGCATCGACGAAACCCCCGACGCCCTGGATGGGCTCGGCGATGAACGCGGCGACGTTGCCCGTGGTCTCCTCCTCGACCACGGCCCTCACGTCGTCGGCGCACAGGAGGTTGCAGCGCCCCTCGTCGCGGCACAGGGGACAGCGCAGCTGGTAGGGGTTGCGGGCGTAGGCCACGTCGAGGGCCGAGCGCGAGGTCGGGCTCCACGTACTCTGGCCCGTTATGCCCATGGTCATGAAGGTCGAACCGTGGTAGGAGGAACGGAGGGCGATGATCTCGCCGGAGTTGCGGTAGCGCGTGGCGAAGAGCAGCGCGGCCTCATTCGCCTCCGAGCCGCTGCCGACGAAGAACGCCTTCTTCTCGCCCGAGATAGGCGCCAGCTCTATCAGCTTCTCGGCGAGCTTGACCTGGTTCTCTATCAGGTAGAGCGTCGAGGTGTGCAGGATCTTGTCCACCTGGCTCTTTATGGCGTCGGTTATTTCGGGGACCGCATGCCCGCTGATGGTCGTAACGATCCCACCGAAGAAGTCCAGGTACTCGTTCCCCTCGGAGTCCCACACCTTGAACCCCTCGCCGCGCGCGAGCTCGAGCGGCTGCTCGTAGTACAGCGGCGTCCACGAAGGCAGCGCCGCCTTGTGCCGCCGCAACAGGTCCTCAGGGTTCGTCATACCCGCACCTCCAGTCCCTCCGTCGCGGTGAAGCTCCGCTCGATGAACCTCCCCGAGCCCCGCTCCCCGACGACCTCGCCGTCGCTGTACACCAGATGGCCCCGCACGTATACCGCCGCCGGACCGCCGTGAAACTCCATCCCCTCGTAGGGGGTGTAGTCCACGTTACCATGACGGTTCTCGACCGTCGCCGTCGTCGTTAGTTCCGGGTCCCAGAGTACGATGTCCGCGTCGGCCCCGGGGGCCAGGGTTCCCTTTCTCTGATAAGCGCCGTAGATGCGGGCCTGGTTGGTGGAGAGGACGGCGACGAACTGGTTCTCGGAGAGTTTGCCCTCGCGGACGCCGAGCGTCCAGAGCGTCATGGCGCGTTCTTCGGCGCCGGGGAGTCCGTTGGGGATCAGGGTGAAGTCGTCTTTGCCCAGCTCTTTCTGGCCTTCGTAGTCGAAAGAGCAATGGTCCGAGCCGAAGATCTGGAGGTCCCCGAACTTGAGGCCGTTCCACAGCGCAGGCCTGTTACCAGGATCCCTGAGCGGCGGGGAGCAGACGTACTTGGCGCCCTCGAAACCCTCCCTGGCTAGATCTTCGTACTCGAAGGCGAAGTACTGGGGGCAGGTCTCGGCGTAGACCGTCTGGCCACGCTCGTGGGCGAGGTGGATGGCCTCCAGGGCCGGCGCGCACGAGACGTGGACGACTAGTATCGGCGCCCCCGCGACCTCAGCCAGCCGTATCGCCCGGTTCGTTGCCTCGGCCTCGACGGGCTCGGGACGGGTGAGGGCGTGGAAGCGGGGGGCCGTATCGCCGCGCGAGAGGGCCTGTTGTTGCAGCTTGGCTATGGCATCGCCGTTCTCGGCGTGCACCATGACCAGTACCCCTGCATCTTTGGAGAGCTGCAATGCCTCGAAGAGGTCTTCGTCTTCGGTGTATAGGGGGGTTCCTTTGTAGGCCATGAAGATCTTGACCGAAGCGACGCCCTTCTCGGCGAGATCGGGCAGTTCGGCCTTTATGTCGTCGCGCAAGTCCGTTATGGCGACGTGGAAGCTGTAGTCGATAACCGCCTTGTCCCTGGCCTTCTCCGTCCACATATCGAAGGCCCCGGCCAGAGTACCGCCCTCTTCCTGCAGGGCGAAGTCGACGATCATGGTCGTCCCGCCGGCGGCCGCGGCCTCGGTACCCGTGGCCCAGTCATCGGCCGTGACGGTACCGCCAAACGGCATGTCCATGTGGGTGTGGGCGTCGATAAAGCCTGGCATGACGAGTTTTCCCGAGGCGTCTATGGTCTCTGCACCGTCCGCATCGAGGTTCGTGCCGACGGCGACTATCTTCTCGTCCTCGACGAGCAAATCGGCCCTGTAGCTGCCTTCCGCGGTTACGACCGTTCCGCTGCTAAAGAGTGACTTTCCCAAAGCTCTTACTCCTTTCCGGAAGCCCGCGCGCCCGGGAACCTCGCGGGCGTTCCGCCTGCGACACTGTGAAGTAGTGTCGCTGAAAACGCTTCAGACTGGAGGGGCAGGATCCGGCGCACGACATCACGGTAGTTGGTCAACGAGGAGCACCGCGCGTTTGGCAACGGAAAATCCTCTCTGTACGGAAGCCTTCTCTGCGTACGCGCCTCCCTTCCCTCCAGAGGCAGTATAGGACCAGGCAAGACGAGTTGTAAACAGCGATCAGGGGGTTCCGGGCTACGCAGTCGCGAAGCGATCCGGACGGAACGGTGCGATGAGCGGGTCCACCTCACCGGTCAGGATCTCCCGCGCAAGCAGCCGCCCGATGAGCGGTCCGAGCGTAACGCCGCTGTGCGTCACGGCCTCGTAGTAGCAAGGGATTTCTGAGAGAGCGCCCACGCACGAATGCCCGTCCGCCGGGACCGGACGAAGCCCGAACCTCGCCTCCACGATCTCCGCTCCTTCGAGCGCCGGAAGTACGCCCTGCGCACGCTCCAGAAGCTCTTCACAGAGCGGATCTTCCTTCCCGTCAAAGTCATCCGTTAGTTTCTCGTCTACCGAACCGTGGTGAAGCAGGAGGTAACCGGGACCGTCGGGACGCAAGTTGATACGTGGCGTGTGCATCAAGTGGTGCAAAGGCTCGCCGGAGACGGCGACACGAACGAGCAAGCCCAAAAACACGTCGAGCGGCAATTTCCGTCCGACCATCTCCGCCACGTATGCGGACTTCGCGCCCGTGGCGTTGACCACGGCATCGGCGTGGAGTTCGTCGCCATTCTCCAGTTTCAACGTTGCTCCTTCGTCGCCGGTCTCGATGCCGCGAACCGCATTTCCGAAGTACGTCTGTGCTCCGTTGCGGCTGGCGGCTTGCACGAGCGTTTCCGTAAGGGCCGGGGCGTCGACCCAGGACTCTTCAGGGAAGTAAGCGACCCTGGTGTGTAGGTCCGGAAAAACAGCTTCCGGTTCGAGCGTCTCATTGACCGTGGAGGCGGAGAGCATCTCGGCGGAGTAGGACCAGGAGCGCAGGCGCTCGACGCGTCTTTCGAAGTTTTCCTGCTCTTCGTCCGGGGCCTGGATCAGGTTTCCAATAGAGTGGAGCCAGCCGCCGTCGATCTCCCCCCGGAGCCGCTCGTGTTCGCGCATCCCGGCTACGTTCAGCTCGAAGTAGTCGCGGGGAAGCTTGTTGTTGGCGTTGACCCAGGCGAAGCTGGTCGAGGTAGTGCCGGAACCCGGCTCAGCCCCGTCGATCAGGACGGCCTTTGCCCCTTCTTCGGAGAGCCGGTAGGCAACCGAAGCCCCGACGATCCCCGCTCCCACGATCGCGACCTTCAAAGCTTCGTGCGGTTACCCGGTGCCGACCACGGGGGCGGACGGGTCGGGCGCCGGGGCCTTCGAGTTCAGGTAGCCGAGCACGAACACGGCTCCCCAGAGGAGGACGAAGCCGAGGATCTGGTTTGGGCTCACGCCGACGCCGAGGAACGTCCAGTTGAGGACGACCGCCGTCGCCGGGAAGGCCAGCTCCGCGAGCGTCGCGTAGGAAGCCCTGGTACCGGAGAGGCCCCGATAGTAGAGGAGCAGAGCCAAAAGACCGGGGATCAGGGCGAGCAGTACGACGCGGAGCGGCTCGGAGGCGAACCCGGCGCCGAGTCCGCCCGCGAAGCCCTGGGCGACCACGATGCCCAAGAGCAGGGGCACGGCCAGGAGTAGCCGCGCCCCTGTCAGGGCGTAAAACGGCATGTCTTTGAGGACGAGCCGCCCCAGCACGGTCGAGGAGCCCCACAGGAGCGCCGCGCCAAGGGCGAGGGCCGCGGCGAGGAGTTCGGCGGAGCCGAGGGCGGCGAAAGGATCGAGGTTCCCGAAGGAGATCAGGTACGCGCCCACCATAGCTACCGCGAAACACGGCCAGTAAGCCCATCCCAGCCGCTCGCGCAGCAGGACGGCCGCCAGCACGATGGCGAACAGCGGCTGGGTCTTCTGCAGCAGGATCACCACCGTCGGGTTGCCCACGGCGAAGGCGGTGGTAAAGAGCAAGGTCGCCAGGGCCGATCCGCCCCACCCGATGACGAAAAGCGCGAGCCACTGTGCCGCCCCGAGGCCGCGGAAGAATCTCCAGCCCAGCAACACGACAGGCACAGAATACAGGAGCAAGACCAGGTGCTCGAGGAGCACTATCTGGGACGGCGAGGCCACCTTGAGCAAGGGCACCCGCAAGATGCCGTCCGTACCCCACATGGCCGCACCGACGGCGACGAGCAGTACGCTAGCGTAACCGCCGTTTCTCCAACCCACGCGCTATCCCTTCTCTGGCCAGTCTAGTTTCGGTATCACGCGCTCGCCGTAGGCCTTTATGAACTCCTCCTGGTTGCGTCCAACGTTGTGGACGTAGACTTCGTCGAAGCCAAGGTCTACGTAGTGCTGGATGTGCTCCAGGTGCTCGTCGAGGTCGGCGCTGGTCAGGACGCGGTTCGCGAAGTTTTCGATGGAGACCTGTTTGGCCATCGCCGCGAAGTCCTCGGGGTTGCGGATGTCGGCCTTGGGGAACGGCATCCCCCCGTTAGGCCACTCCCTGACGGCCTGATCCTCGGCCTCCTGCTGGCTCTCGGCCCAGGAGACGTGAAGCTGTATCATGCGCGGCATCTGAGAGGGATCCTTGTCTCCGCGGCGGGCGCCCTCCTCGAACTTCTCCATCAGGTACTTTATCTTCTCATCGGGGGCGCCGACCGTGATGATGCCGTCGCAGAACTCGCCCGTCCTGCGGCTCTGTATGGGGCCCGCGGTGGCGACGTAGATCGGGGGTGGGGCGCCTGGCATCGTGTAGAGCTTCGCGCTCTCGAGCTTTATGTGCTCGCCTGAGTACTTTACGACCTTCCCAGAGAAGAGCTTCCGGATCACCTCGATGGCCTCCATCAGGATGCGCAGCCTGGTCGGCGCCTCTGGCCAGTAGTCACCGACGATGTGCTCGTTCAGGGCCTCGCCCGCGCCGAGCCCGAGCCAGAAGCGCCCGGGGTACATAGCTTCCAGCGTCGCCGCCCCCTGGGCGATTATGGCCGGATGGTACCGGAAGCCGGGCGGGGTCACGCCCGTCCCGAAGCGCAGGTTGGTCGTAGCACCCAGAGCGCCCATCCAGGACCACACGAAGGCGCTCTGGCCCTGCTCGGGCGTCCAAGGATGGAAATGGTCCGAGGCCATGACAGAGCCGAACCCCGACTCCTCCGCCTGTTTGCAGCACCCGAGCAACTCCGTCGGATGGAACTGCTCGAACATCGCCGCGTAGCCTACGGTACCGGTAGTCTCCATGGGACCTCCTCTTGTAGCTGGTCAGCTAGTCAGCATTTCAGCACTTCAGGTTCTCTTCGGGCGGAGCATTCGCCGCTCCGCTGAATGCTAGTTTACAGCGGGACTACCGTTTGCCGCAGGTCCGGCCATGCCGCCTACAAGCTGAAATGCAGACAAGCGGAGGCGAAGCCGGAGCGTGCTGAAATGCTGAAGTGCTGATCAAAAATGATCCGGCCCGTAGAGCCACGGGTCTCCGGGCGGGAAGAGCTCCTCGAGTAGATCGAGTGCTTCGGGAGAACTCGCTTTCACCAACCTGTGCCTGGCAAGGTCTCTAGCCGGAAGGTATCCGGCGTAGAGCTGGGCGAGCTGGCGCACGTCGAGGGAGACGCTCTCACCCGCCTCCGCCCCGCGGACGACTTTGCCGTCTCCGATGGTGTACTCGCCGGCGTTCTCGGGTATGACGTCGTCCCTTACGTCGAGGACGAGCGGCCTCTCGGGCGCTCGCCGGAGATACCCCAGGGCGCCTGCGACGTCGACGAGGCGCAGCATCTGGTCGGGTTCGATCTTCGCGTCGACGTGGGAGCTTCTCAGGTAAGGATGAAGCGGCTCTCCGGGCGGGGTGAAATGCTCTATGCCGTAGACCAGGGGGTCCAGGCCCGCCATAAAAGAGAGGAGCGCCTCCCTCGCGCGCGGCGTGGCGGCGACGAGCTCCTCCACCGAAAGAGTACGCCGCGGCTCCCTCTCTTGCCATCCGGATATCTTGTAGAGGACGTAGCCTTCGATCCCACCGTCACACTCGTAGACGGCGGCGTCCTTGTCCTTGTCGGCCAGGCTCTTTTTCCAGTGTCCTTCGCTCCTCAGCACGCTGAGGGTGTGTCTCTTCGCCTCGGCCTCGTAGAGCGCCATCAAAGAGGAGAGATCGCCTTCCCGATAAGCCCTTAGATGCCGCTGCTCCGGGCTGGTCGGGAGGTCGGCGGGTTTGAGCGTGTACTTTATGTCCTCGGTGGCTAGCTCGTAACCGAACATCCGATAGAAGGCGTGGGCGAAGGGGGACAGCAGCGACAGGGCGACGTCGCGTTCGCGCATGTCGCGTAGCGCGGCAAGCATCAACTCACCCGCGTAGCCCCGCCGCCTGTAGGCCGGATGGGCCATGACCGCATGGACTCCACCCATCGGACGCGGCTCGCCCTCCACAATAGACTCCAGCGGAAGCACGGTAGTGCTCGCCCTGACCTCCCCATCCTCCTCGATGACGTGGACCTGCTCGAGGTCGAGCCGGGGGTTCTGAGCCGGGTCGAAGTTCTTCTCCCAAACGGATATGCTCGCCCCGAAGGCCGCCATGCCGACACGTCCCAGCGCGTCCAGATCCCCTTCGCGGTACCTGCGTAGCTCCATGATCCTCCGGCTCTCTAGGGTGCGCCCGGATTCTACCGGACGAGCGGGAAGGAGATCACCCGCGTTTCTGCTCCGTGCGCTACTCCCAAAACCTCCGGCCCTCGATTGAATCGGCCATCCATCGGCACCATTCACCGTATTCTCTCTCGTAGCTCATGCCGCGCCGGAGCGAGGCGTAGGAGGCGAACTCGGGGCTGTCGGTAGAGGTCAGCTGCTCTCGCCACTCTCGCTCCATCCAGGCCCGTAGCTCTTCGTAGTGCGCGAGCTGCTCTTCGTGCCTGAGCTCCTCTTCGCGAAAGAGCCTGGCCGCCTCCTCTTTGTCCGCCAGCCACACCGAATACGTCTTCAACGTCAACTCGTCGCGTGTCGGCCTCGGCACGGGCGCCCGGGTCACCCAATCCCTGAGCGCATCCAACCCCTCGGCCGTGATCTCATACACCTTCTTGTCCGGCCTCTCGCTCTGCTCGACCACGCTGTGCGTCACGTAGCCACCATCCTCCAGCCTCGCCAGCTCTGGGTAGATCTGGCTGTGCCTCGCACTCCAGAAATACCCAACCGTTCCAGCCATCCGCCGCGTCAGATCGTACCCGCTCAGATCCTCCCTCGAAAGTAAACCCAGGATCGCATACCCCAGCGTAGTCATGCTCCTCCAGTATTTTCTTATGTCACACTTGACATATGAGCCACCGGCCTTTAGAGTACCATATGTCAAGATTGACATAAAGGCTAGTAGAGGGAGCGAGTGATGTGTGGCGGGTCTTACGTAGGGCGTAAGATGGGGCATGGTACGTGGCGGCACGGCACGTTCCTGGGGCGTGACGTGGAGAAGATGAGTTCTGGGGCGAGGATCACGACCGCGCTCTCGGTGCTCGTGCCTGTGGCGCTCTCGGGTTTGTTCCTTGTCGCATTCGTACCTTCGCTGTGGTGGATCTTCACCACTTACTTCTGGGTCGCTTTCCCCGCTCTGGGGCTGCTCACGAGCGGAGTTTCGGGTCTTGGTGAGGGTGGTCATGTCCGGGTCTCCGAAGAGGAGCGGGAGAGGGAGTTACTGGAGGCGATCCGGGAGAGCGGGGAGATCTCGGCCGCCGCGGCGGCGGCGCGGACGTCGCTTACGGTCGCCGAGGCCGACAGGAGGCTAAGAGAGCTGGCCGAGAACGGGCACATCGAGGTCAGGGCCAGGGGCGGAGCCGTCTTCTACGCGCTTTGGGGGACCGGCGAGGTGGTGACAGAGGAGGTCTCATGAAAGTCCCGTGTATCGTCCGGTTCGCGAACCTCGTGCTGGCGGGGATGCTGGCCGGCAACGAGTTCGGTACTTGGGCCGAGTGAGTAAACAACCTTCTCGAAGCGCATAGGAGGAAGAATGGCGCAGGTGATCGACGGCAGGTACACGGCGCGGATGGACGAGTCTTTCGTCGTTTTCATGATCGGGATGCGGGTGAACCGCCCGCTAGCCCTCCGCAAGTGGGTCCCCACGGCGCGCGCTATGGGACCGATGCTCAGGGAGCTCTACACCAACCCGCAGAAGGGTTTCCTGGGCGCTGAGACCTTCGTGTATTGGCCTGGCGTTGCGCTGATCCAGTACTGGAGCTCGTTCGAGGATCTGGAAAGGTTCGCCAGGAATCAGGACGATCCCCACCTCCCCGCCTGGCAGCGTTTCAACCGTGTAGTGAAGTCCGACGGATCGGTGGGCATCTGGCACGAGTCCTACCTGGTCGAGCCGGGGCACCACGAGACCATCTACAACAACATGCCCGCCTTCGGCCTGGCGAAGGCCACAGAGCACGTTCGCGCTACGGGGGGGCGGGAGACGGCCAGGAGGCGGCTTGGGGGACGTAACGAACCCGCCGTCCCTTCTCCTGAGTAACCACTTTGGGACTGGAGAAACTACCTGGCGGTGCTTCGATTCGCCCCTGTGCCTGCTGACGCAGAATTCGACGACGGCGCCGCCTCCTACGTGTGCAGGTCGGTGAAGCGTAAGGCCGAGCGCGCTTTCGCCTTGGCAGCTTCCTCCTCCCGGTCCTTGGGCGATGCAGCAGTTTCCAGCGAGGCGAGCAACCGCTCCGTGATCCTCCCGATGTCCTCGACCGCGGAGTAGAAGGCCGCCTCGTTCGTCCTGGACGGCTTGTTGAAGCCCGTCACCTTCCTCACGTACTGCAGCGAAGCGGCGTTTATCTCCTCCTCGGTAGCCGGTGGCTCGAAGTTGAAAAGCGTCTTGATGTTCCTACACATAGCACTCCTCCTCCAGAGCAGGTGACGCACGCCTCGTTTGCGATCAGTCTGTCTTCTTCACAACAGGCGCGGATGCGAGCTTCCAGCCTACGTATGATACCCGGCTTATCTCTGGTTGCATCCCTCGATTTATCGATTCCTGGTTCTATTTCACTAGTGTCAGTGAGGATCATGAACATATAATTAAGGGGCAATGATCATCGCAATCTCGCGCGGAGAGTAGGTGTGGTGGGATGATAAGGATCTCGGTTCAGGTGAGCAGCGGCACAGCGCGTTTCAGGGTGGCGATACAGGCTGAGAGCATCGAGCGGGCCCTGGAGATCGCGGCGGGGCAAAATCCTGGCAAAGTGTGCGAGGTAACGTTTCCCATAGATCCCGTGACCTTCTTCGTCGATGATCCCATTGCCCCGGTCGGGCAGCTAGCAGCGTAGGGCGATCGATATGGCTGGCGCATCTTTGTCCATGCTTCGGTTCTTGGGAGTTTCCCCACAAAGCCGTACGCAGTTGGTGGACGCACGCACGACGACGTCACGGGCGGTGGATGAGAACGTTCTGCAGGAGCTCTCCGGGCTTCCCACGGGGCTGGCCCTGGAGCGGGCCGCTCCCTTCCTGGCTCGACTTGTGGAGGACCCTACCTTTCATGAGGCTGAGGTTCTCCCTCTCCTGGAAGACGTGAGAAGCATACAGGGAGACTGGTACGTAGCCCGTAGTTTTGAGAGTGGGGAACATTCCTATTCTTTGCAGATTTTCGTCTGGCCTCCGGGCACAGGGACAAAGATCCACGACCATTCCTCCTGGGGAGTTTATTGCTGTGCCGTGGGGTCGGTACTCGAGGAACGCTACCAGCGTCTGGATGACGGTTCTCGGCTGGATCACGCCCACCTGAAAAAGATCTGGCAACTCACGTGGAGCAGGGAAGACGGAGCCTCGAGCGTCCTACCCAACGACGGAGGCATTCACCGGGTAAGAAACCCTGGCGGCAGCGTGGTGATCTCCGTACACCTGTACGGACCCCGGCTGAGGGAGGTGGACGGTCGGGACTACGACCCCTCCTGCGACTACGTCTGTGATCGGTGGTAAGAGCAGACAGGTTCTTATCCGCGCCGGATGCTCGGGCCTATGCGTTTTACGGCGGTACGGAAATCATAGGTGGTGACGGAGAGAGCCGAGAGCTGGTGGGAGGCTATCCGCTTCTCGAAGTCGCGGAGGTTTATGGTGCGGCGCATGCAGACCAAGGCGGCCTCGCGACAAAGCGCTTCCAGGTCGGCGCCCGAGTAGCTGCCTGTTAAGCCCGCTATCTGATCCAGGTCGAGGTCGGGGTCAGTGGGCATCTCGCGGGTGTGGATCCCCAGGATGTGCAGCCGCGCTTCGGCGTCGGGGAGCCCGATCTCGATCTCGTGGTCGAAGCGGCCGGGACGCCTGAGTGCTGGGTCGAGCGCGCCCGGCCTGTTGGTGGTGGCTATGACGCATACCCTCCCCAGGTTATTGAGCCCGTCCATGAGTGAGAGGAGTTGGGAGACGAGGGTGGCCTCGAAGCTCTCGCTCATCATGTCGCGTGAGGAGGCGAAAGAGTCTATCTCGTCGAAGAGGATGATCGCCGGCGCTTTGGCGCGGGCTTCGTTGAAGATCGAACGCAGCTTGGCCTCGCTCTGGCCCCAGAACTTGTTGAGTATTTCGGGCCCCGAGACGGCCACGAAATGGGCCCCGCTCTCATGGGCGACGGCGCGAGCTAGGAGGGTCTTGCCCGTCCCCGGCGGCCCGTAGAAGAGGATCCCCTTGTGCGGCCTGATATGGAGCTTGCGGAAGATCTCGGGGTGGGTAATGGGCAGCTCCACCGACTCGCGCACCAGGTCTATGGTCTCGCGCATCCCGCCGACGTCCTCGTAGCGGGTCGCCGGCACGTTGCGACTGCCCGGGGCCGTGCCGCTCGCCGCGGCGACGCCCGCTCCCCCACTGCGCACGCTCCGCGCGAGGCGTTCGATTAGGCCTTCCCTGTCCTCCTGCGGGGCGGCCTCTTCGCGTCCGTCGCGCGTCTTGACGACCTTCCAGCCCGAGAGTTCTCCTTCTTCCCTGTAACCCCAGGACGGGTCCCTGCCGGGGTCTATCGTCTCGGGGAGGCGGGCCACTATCTCGGCGGTCGAGTCGAGGTCCAGAATGGGGCACCTGACGCACGTGCCCAGGTCCGAGAGTACACGCTCGGTGATCGCGTCCTTGTCCACCTCGAAGGCGGCCCCATCGTTCATCTTGCCGAAGGCGTACCAGGAGTTTTCCGTGAGATGATCGTTGTCATAGACCCGGATCTGACGGCAAGGGAAAAGCTGCTTGTCCGCGAGGGACCGGGGCGTGCACCACTCCCTCGCCGCCCTCCCGGAGCGCTGCTTGCGCAAGAAACACCTCAGGCCACCGAAGAGTTCTTCTGCCGAGAGCGAAGTCCCGTCGGCCGCGTACTCAGCAGCGCCCTCGCCGCGCAGGAGCCCGGAGAAGTCGTCTAGTAGCTGCCAGTCGGGGGGGAGATCGAGATCCACACAGACCTGAGCGGTGCCGTTCGCGCCTTCGACGTGGTAGGACGGATGGCCGGAAGCAAGGGCCGCTGCCCGGCCGAGGTGGCCTTCGGATCTCAGCGGGAAACCGACTCTCACAAGCATGGCCCGCAGATTCTAACCCACGCCACCAGAGACCGTCGGTAACGGACATCAGGGATGGGGCGTAAGAATCGCGATTCTTCGAATTCTTACGGAGATTCTGGCCAATAAGTAACGCTTGTGGCCTCTTTCGCCGGTACCATTACAGCAAGCAGAAGCCATGATGCGGCCATCCGCCGCGAAAGGATACGTATGTCCCCTGAATCGCCAACCAACACCGGAAGCACACGGGGTAGTATCGCATCGGGTAGTGTGCTCGGCCGGAGGGCGCTCAACCGGGCCTTTCTGGAGCGGCAGATGCTGCTGGGCCGCCGAGAGATTTCCGCCTGCGAAGCGATCGAACACCTGGTCGGCATGCAGGCCCAGGCCCCGGACCCTCCCTACATCGGCCTGTGGACGCGCATCGACAACTTCACCCCGGACGAGCTCTCGCGTCTGATCCTGGAGCGGCGCGCGGTGCGCATCGCCCTGATGCGAAACACGGTGCATCTGGTCACGGCCCGCGACTGCCTCGGGCTGCGTCCTCTGGTGCAATCCGTGATCGACCGGGGTCTGTACGCCCGCCGCACGGACATAGAAGGGTTAGACGTCGAGGCCCTAGCCGCCGTCGGCCGGGCGCTGCTCGAGGAACGTCCGCGCACCGCTAAGGAGCTCGGTGGACTGCTCGAGGAACGGTGGCCCGGTCGCGACCCCGCCGCCCTCGCCCGCGCCGTCCGCCACCTCTTGCCGCTAGTCCAGGTGCCGCCCCGCGGTGTCTGGGGGAAGAGCGGACGGGCTACCCATACCACCGCGGAAGCCTGGCTCGGCCGTCCGCTCGACCCAACCTACTCTCTCGAGGAGACGATCCAGCGCTACCTCGGGGCGTTCGGACCGGCTAGCGTCAAGGACGCACAGACCTGGTGCGGTTTGACTCGACTCAACCGGGTGTTCGAGCGCCTCAGGCCGAACCTCGTCGCCTTCCGCGACGAGCGCGGCACGGAGTTGTTCGACCTGCCCGAGGCCCCGAGGCCCGACCCCGGCACCCCGGCCCCGCCGCGCTTTTTGCCCGAGTTCGACAACCTCATCCTCTCCCATGCCGATCGCACCCGCATCATCGCCAAGGAATATCGCCAGGCCCTCGTCTCCAGAAACGGTATGGTCCCGGCCGTCGTCCTCCTGGACGGCTTCGTCCGCGCCACGTGGAGGACGGAGCGCTCGCGCGGCAAGGCGACGCTCGTGATCGAACCGTTCGAAACGCTGTCCAGAGGGGACCGGGAGGCCCTCACGGACGAGGGGGAGCGACTGCTGGGTTTCGTGGCGGAGGGTAGGGGCCACGAGGCCTCGGGGGTCCGCTTCGCCGGGAAGACCTGAAGGCCTGGTGCCTTCGGCTTGCGCCGCGCGATTTTGCGGGCTACCTTGACCGTGCCCCCCGAAGAGAACAGGAGACCTTTTGAGTGAACAAGATAGCAACCCGCCGGTCTCGACCGGCGGGGGCGACGACGGGACCACGACCATGCTCGGAGCCGGTCGGATGGGCAAGGACGACCTGCGGATAGCGGCGCTCGGCGACGCGGACGAGGCGAGCTCTTTTCTCGGCCTGGCCCGCGCCGAGGCGGAAGAGGACGTCGGAGAGCTGCTGATCGGGCTGCAGCGCCTCCTCTACCGCGTCATGGGCGACGTGGCGATGCCGCAGGAAGACAATGTGGTCGGCCAGGATGACCTGAAGTTCCTCGACGACGCCCTCGAGGAGTGGCGTGGCAGGACAGAGATCCCCAAAGAGTTCGTGGTCCCTGGTGAGAGCCGGATCGGCGCGAGCCTCGACGTCGCCCGCTCCGTAGTGAGACGTGCGGAGCGGAGCCTCGTGGCCGCCGGATACGCGGGCGAGCACCCCCACGCCTTGCGCGTCGTCAACCGGCTCTCCGATCTCCTATTTGTCCTCGCCCGCAACGCCGACGGCAAAAAGACGCTCTCCAAAGGTTCGTAGGGGCGGGGTTTAAAGTTCGCCCCGTGCCTCAGGCCGGTTTGTCCACCCATTCGGGGTGTGGTGTTATGTGAGATTCGGGGTGTGGGCCTGGACCGTCGAGGCCTGTGGAGGTGACGGTCAGCAACACTCGCACCTTCTTGTCACGGTCGGCTAGAGTCTGG
>JBKPNW010000006.1:0-10181 GCA_046732815.1 Actinomycetota bacterium
GAGGTCACCGACGACGGCCGGGGATTCGATCCCGGGTCGGCCGGGGCGGGAGTCGGGCTCTCGGCGATGCGCGAACGTATCGAGGGCCTGGGAGGGGAGATCGAGGTTAGGAGCCGACCCGGCCAGGGTACGAAGGTCAAGGTCAGGATTCACCCGGGGGGCGGTACTCCATATCCCGGACGTCTATGACGCCTTCCCTCACGGCGTAGATAACTGCTTGGGTTCTGTCGAAGACGTGCAGCTTCCTGTAGATGTTGGAGGTGTGGTTGCGTACCGTCTTCTCCGAGATGCCCAGATGGTTCGCTATCTGCCTATCGCTCATGCCCTGGGCCAGCGCCTTTATGACTTCGAGTTCCCGCTCTGTCAGCGGAGGAGCGAGAGGAGCACCCTTCCCCGGCCTGCCACCCTGGAAGGTGTTTAGCATCTTCTGGGCGAGGTATGGGGCGATTATGGTATCCCCCGCGTAGACGGTGTGGATCGCACGCGAGAGATCCTCGGGTTCTGAGTCTTTGAGCAGATAACCCTGCGCGCCTGCCTTGATGCCTTCGAAGACGTGCTCATCTTCCTCGTGGCCCGTGAGGATTACTATCGCGGTCTGCGGCAGGAGCTCTTTGATTTCGCGCGTAGCGCTGATGCCGTCCATCTTCGGCATGGAGATGTCCATCAGGACGACGTCAGGTTCTTCCTTGCGACAGAGCGCGACGGCCTCCTCGCCGTTGTAGGCAACGCCCGCCACCTCGACGCCCGGCAACATGTCTACGAGGCCGGAGAGACCCTTGGTGAAGAGCCGTTGGTCGTCTACTACCGCCACGCGGATAATCACTTCGCCCTCGTTGCTCAAGAACCTCACGCCCCTTCGCCGCCCGCTACGACCCTAACTGTATCCGCTGTCCACCAGGCGCGTCACGGATGAACTGGTGGAGATCTTCAGTATTCTGTGCCCGGAATGATCGTTCGCGCAGGCTGCGTTATCGTCAGGTATTTGGACTACTCCAAGCTGGGTAATTCTGGATAGGTCATCCGACCCATCCGCCGCGCCCATCGTGTGGGTGGACCGATTCTAACCTTTGTAGCCTTGGGGTCGGAGAGATCGACGGTTTCGCTGAGGGTCGCGAACCGCGGATCTTGGCGGAACAAGCTCTGAATGGCGCCCTCGATCGTCTACGTACGGCGGGGAACACCCGTGAGCGATGAGCAAGAACGGAATGCTTCGACCCACTAATCCCCGTCACCGGCAAGATGCTCGAGCGTTGCGTGTACCATATAGGCCGGAAGAAGCGGATCTGCCAGCTGCTCTTGAGGAGTCGTGGCTCACGGAGAGGATAGAGGTGCGATGACACTTACGATCGGAACGGGACCATTCGGGGACCAGGGCGACAAAGCATTCAATTTCGAGGTGCAGGCGCCCAGGGACCACGTGCTGTTCTTCGAGGACTCTCCGCGCCGGGTGCGGGTGATGTTCGGTGGCGAGACGGTAGCGGATAGCCGGCGCGTGAAGTTGATGCATGAGGCGGGGCTCTTGCCCGTCTACTACTTTCCCGAGGAGGACGTCCGCAGGGACCTGCTCGAGGAGAGCGACCACACGACGTACTGCCCTTTCAAGGGCGACGCCTCCTACTGGTCTGTGCGGGTGGGGGATAAGGTAGCCGAGAACGCCGTGTGGGGCTACCCCGAGCCGATCGAGTCCTGTCCACCGATCTCCGGCTACCTCGCATTTTATTGGCAAGGGATGGATCATTGGTACGAAGAGGATGAGGAGGTTTTCGTCCACCCACGCGACCCCTACCACAGGGTAGACGTACTGGAGAGCTCCCGGCACGTCAAGGTGTCCGTGAACGGCGAGACCGTTGCGGAGACCGAGAAGCCAAAGATCCTTTTCGAGACCGGCCTGCCGCCCCGCTACTACATCCCCCCCGAAGACGTTCGCGACGGCGTCTTGCTCCCCAGCGACAAAGAGACGCAGTGCCCCTACAAGGGGGTTGCGTCCTACTATTCGGTGGAAGCTGGCGGTGAGACCGAGGAAGCACTCGTCTGGTACTACCCGAGCCCCATACCCGCGGCCGCCGACATAAGAGGCCATCTCTGCTTCTTCAACGAGAAGGTGGATCTGCAAGTAGACGGCGAGGCGCAGCAGCGGCCGCATACGCAGTGGTCGTAGCGCATCAGGCCCGCAACTAGCCCTCCAGTATCGCAGCCGCGAGGAGCGTATACTGGCCCACTTGCGCCTCACCCGACTGCTGGCGGGCTGAAGCTACATCGAGGCGGCGTCTTCGAGGATCTCCTCGGCGTGGGTTTCCGGGGAAACCTCGGGGTAGACCTTGGAGATCTTGCCCTCAGTATCGAGCAGGAAGGTGACGCGGTTCGTACGCTTCCGGTCCTCGCGTAGTACCCCAAGGGCCTGCGAAGCGCGGCCCCCTTCGTCCGTGAGGAGGGGGAAGTTGAGGCCGTACTTTTCGCGGAACTCGCGGTGCGACTCGGGGGAGTCCAGGGAGACGCCGTAGACCTGTATGCCCGCCTCCGCGTAATCGTTCATGCGGTCGCGGAAGGCACAGGCTTCTTTGGTGCAGCCGGGGGTGTCGTCCTTGGGGTAGAAGTAGAGCACGGTCTTCTGGCCCGTTAGCTCCCCCGCACCAATGCGTTCCCCGCTCTCGGTCGTGAGCTGTAGGTCCGGCAGTATCTCGCCCTGCTGCGGTAGATCCGGCATCGAAGCTCCTTCTGGGTGATGTCTGCTTGCAACCCTACGACTTTACCCGGACCCGGGCAAAAGCAATCCGTCGGTACAGAAGAACGGCCGGCGACTCGTGAACAGGCGGCGGTCTGCGTTGCATAGTTACGGGCGGACGAGGTCGTCTCCGGCAGGAAAGATGTTGCGGGGAAAGGATGCGGCAGAAGGGTTCTCGGGTAGGAGGCGCCGAAGCCTCCTCTATCTAGTGTCGCTCGCGGTGGTGGTCGGGCTGTGTGTCTGGTACTGGTCGTGGGTGGAAGCGCAGGCGCGTGCCCTCGTGGTGATCTCCTCGGTCCTCGACACGCTGGTACTCACGCCTGCTTTGGAAGCAGCAGGCGAAGAACCACACTTCGCGCAAGCGCGCATCGCGGGGAACCCTTCGCTCGTCGTGAGGCCGGCAGGAGAGGGACCGTGGCCTGCCATATTTCTCGTAAACGGGACCGTGCCAGAGGGAAGGAAGCTGCCGGCGGTGCGGAATCTGGCCGAGGGCTTCGCGCGGGCCGGCTACCTCGTGGCCGTGCCCGACCTTCCTGGCCTAACGGAGGATAGGATCACACCCCAGACCGCGGACGCCACCACACAGGTCGCGCGTGAGATCTCCCTCAGGCATGACGCCGAAGGCGGAAAAGAAACCCTCGTCGGGGTCTCGACGGGCGCTACCCTCGCCCTCCTGGCCGCCGAGGACCCCGCGCTCAGGGGCAAGGTCTCCCTCGTCGCTGGCGTGGCACCCTACTCGAACATAAAGACCGTCATGAACGTCGCAACTACGGGCCACTACCGCCGGTCCGACGGAGAGCTGGTCCGCTACGAGGCCACCCCTTTCCTCTCCTACGTCGTGGCCCGCTCCCTCGTCGCCACCCTGCCTCCGGGCGAGGACAGGCGTACGCTCTCGGCCGAGCTCGAAGCGGCAGGCCGCGAGAGCCCGCATCCGCTCTCCGGTCTCCGCTCGCGCCGGACCGACGACCTCGGACCGGGCGCGAAGAGCGTAGTCAGGCTGCTCGCGAACCGTAACCCGAAACGCTTCGACTCGCTCTACGCGGCCCTACCCCGCGAGACGCGCTACGATCTCGAAGAACTCTCCCCGCTCGCCGGAACACGAAAGATAAGCGTCCCTGTCGAGCTCGCCACCGGCCCGCACGACAAATACTTCCCTCCCTCGCAGTCATACGAACTCGAGCGCATCGCGCCGGAGCGCCGGGTCACGGTCACGGGAGCCCTCAACCACGCCAAACTCAATTTCTCCCCGGAAGACATCCCCGCCTTCGCAACCTTCGACGCCTTCGTGGTCCGCTCGCTGCGCATAGCCAGCGGAGCTGGCTAAAGCACTTCAGCATTTCAGTTTGTCAGCATTTCAGCTCTGGCTTGCGCAAGCCCTTGCTGACATGCTGACAAGCGAGGCCGCAGGCCGAAGCGTGCTGAGATGCTGACCAGCTCGGTTTTCAGGAGGTCCACCTCCTGAAAACCGCCTCGAGCAGCCTGAAGAAGCGTTCGCGGTCGAGCTCGACGCCGACCTCGGCGTTCGGTTCCTTGCCCGTCACTCCGTAGAAGTCGCAGACGGTCTCGCCGCGGGTGAGGTCGCTCTCGCACTCGATGTCGACCCGCATCGGGCGCGTCTTCAGGAGGTCGGGTTCGAGTACCGCTGCGACGGCTACAGGGTCGTGCAGCGGCGGGGCGTCGAAGCCGAAGACATGCTCGTAGGAGGCGGCGAAGAAGTCCAGGAACCCGGCCACCACGCCTCCCACCCTACCCGTCGTTCGCAGTCGCTCTCTATGTTCGGGACCGGCGCCGGCCCGGTGGGTAACATCGAGGCCGCACATCGTTATGGGCAGACCGGATTCGAAGACCTCGCGGGCCGCTTCGGGGTCGACGTAGATGTTGAATTCTGCTGCTGGCGTTGTGTTGCCGAGGCCCATGCTCCCGCCCATGAGGGAGATGCGCGCGACGCGGTCCGTGAGGTCGGGATGCTCGCGCAGGAACGTGGCGACGTTGGTCAGCGGGCCGACGGGTATGAGGATTACCGGCTCGGGAGAAGACCGCAAAGTGTCCGAGATAAGGGCCACGGCCCCCCTTGGATCCGGCCCGAAGCTGGCCTTGGGGATCTCCTCCGGTCCGTCCAGACCGCTCTTGCCGTGTATGTCCTCGGCTGTGTGGAGCGGCCGTTGCAGGGGCTCCGAGGCGCCAGCGCCGACGGGCACGTCCGTGCATCCGACGAGGGAGAGTACCCTCAGGGCGTTGTGCGTCGTCTTCTCGATGGTGACGTTGCCGGCAACGGTCGTGACGGCGAGCAGGTCCAGGTCCGGGTGGCCGCAGGCCAGCATCAGGGCCACGGCGTCGTCGTGGCCAGGGTCTACGTCCAGTATCACGGGCTTGGGATTCACGCTCGCTCCTCTCCGCGTTGCGGTCTGCCCTTACGTTATATTTTTTTGGCCCAGCGCACACCCTGACAGCTGTATCTTTGACGATAGGATGTCCGTGGGATAGAGTCAGTGGTAACTGGGGAGTAGCCGCCCGCTGTTGCGGGGGGACCGGTCGTCAATACGGAGCGAGGCTCCCGGCCGGTTACCGGCGCCAAGGCGCAACAGGCGAGACCATCGGCAGGCAAACAGGCCGCGATGGCTCGCTTTTTCGCGTTTCGCGGCCCGTCCGAGAGGAGATGGGCTATGTTGTTGACATCTATAGAGTTCGTGGTGGCGTTGGTAGCGATCCTCCTGGGGGCCGCCTTCTTTACGAACGCGGTAGAGATACTGGGAGGACGCCTCGGGATGCGCCAGGGGGCCGTGGGCAGTCTGCTCGCCGCCGTGGGCACGGCACTGCCCGAGAGCATGATCGCCGTAGTCGCCATCCTCGAGCCCGTCCTGACGGGCAGGGCCTCAGAAGAAGGGGCCCTAATCGGCATCGGGGCGATTCTCGGCGCGCCGTTCATGCTCGCAACGCTCGCCATGTTCGTCGTCGGGGTCTCGGCAATCGTCTTCCGCCGGCGCAGGGATCAGGGCACGGGGCTGCTCGTCGACGCGGCGACCATCACCAGGGACGTCGGGTTCTTCCTCGTCTTCTTCACCGTCGCCGCCGGCGTCGGGCTGTTGGAGTTGCCGATGTACCTGAAGGTCGTCGTCGCCTTGGCGCTGGCCTTGGGGTACGGTCTCTACGTCAGACGAACTCTATCCTCTGGCGAGCATCTCGAGGAGGTGCCGGAGAAGCTCCTGCTCTTGCCGCGCACTCAGCACCCGCCGCTCTTCGCCGTCGTCCTTCAGACGCTCGCGAGCCTCGGGGTCATCATCGCGGGCGCGCACTTCTTCGTCGACGCCGTGGAGCACGCCGCAGAGGGCCTTGGCCTGCCCGCCGGCCTGGTAGCCCTGATACTGGCGCCCCTGGCGACCGAGCTCCCCGAGAAGTTCAACTCCATCTTCTGGATGAGGGACGGCAAGGACACCCTGGCCCTCGGCAACGTTACGGGCGCGATGATCTTCCAGAGCACCGTACCCGTCGCCTTCGGCGTCCTTTTCACGCCGTGGAACCTCGCGCCGCTCGACCTCTTCGCCGTGGTGCTCGCCCTGGCTTCGGGGGGACTCGTCTATCTCACGCTCCGGCTCTCCGGAAAGCTGCGGGCCGGGGGTCTGATGCTCGGCGGCCTGTTCTACGCCGCCTTCGTGGTCGGCGCGGTGATAGCGGTCTTGTGACCGACTTTGGGGCTGACGAAGCGGGGTTCGGGCCGTAGAATAGCCACATGCTGGGACGTTACGCGGAGCTGAAGGCGCAACTTCCGCCGGAGACGATCCTCTTCTACCAGGTCGGGACGTTCTTCGAGACGTTCGAGGAGGACGCGCAGAGGATCTCGCAGGCGCTCTCGATCCGGCTGACGAGCCGCGAGGCGGCCGGCGAGGGCCGCGTGCCGCTGGCCGGAGTCCCAGGGCATGCCCTCCAGGAGCATCTGGCCACCCTCCTCAGAAAGGGCTATTCCGTCGCCGTCGCCGAGCAGCGCCAGCACCCCACGAAACCCAAGCAGTTCACCCGTGAAGTAACCCGCACCCTGACGCCGGGCACCGTAATAGAGGACAACGTCCTCTCTGCGGGCCACGCCAACTACCTGGCCGCGTTCGTCGTCAGGGAAGGCCTGGCCGGCGTGGCCGTCGTCGAGGCTTCGACCGGGGAGTTCACGGGCACCGAAGTCCCCGAGGAACAGCTCCCCGCCGAACTCGAGCGGTGGTCGCCGCGCGAGATCGTCGTCCCCGAGCGGACCGCGGCCGAGAGGTTGCCGAAGGTACGCGCCGCCGTGAGCTCGGCCCCGCGCTGGACGTTCGAGCCCTCCGCTGGAGAGCAAGCCCTGAAGCGGCACTTCGGGGTCTCTGGGCTCAAGGGATACGGGCTCGACGGGCGCCCGGCTCTCGCCGGCGCGGCGGGTGCCCTGATCCAGTACCTCGCCTCCATGCGCGGCGGCAGCCCCCCGGAGCAGGTGGTGACGTTCCGCCCTTACGACCCTGGCGTGGGGATGGTCCTCGACGCCGCGACGAGGCGCAACCTGGGCCTGGACGATCTGGTCGAGACCATAGACCGCAGTCGCACGCCGATGGGCCGGCGCGCGCTCAGGCGCTGGCTGGAGCGTCCCCTGCTGGAGGTAGACCGCATCAGGCAGCGTCTTGGGGCCGTCGACGTGCTCGCCGGGGACTACATGCTGCGCGAAGAGGTGCGCGAACGTCTCGGGCTCATCCCCGATGTGGAGCGCATCGCAACGCGCATCGTGAGGCTATCGGCCTCGCCCAACGATCTGCTCTCGCTCAAGGGCGCGCTGGAGGAGATCGGACCCCTCAGGGAGACGCTGGGGGCGGCGTCGCAGGGCTCTTCGTTGCTCTCACGCGTGCTTGGGGCGATGGAGGAGCCGCCCGGGGTAAGGGAGCTGATCGCCGCGGCGATCTCCGAGGAGAGCGGTGAGATCATTCGCCCCGGCTACTCGGGGGAACTCGACGAGGCGCGCGAGTTCCGCGACGGCGCCCACGAGTGGCTGACACGCTTCGAGACCGAGGAGCGGCTCGAGACGGGCCTGAAGACCCTCAAGGTGGGCTATAGGGACGGCGAAGGCTACTTTATCGAGGTCGCGGGCAAGGAGACGAGCGCGGTCCCCGACCGCTACCAGCACCGCAAGGCGCTCAAGCATAACGCCCGCTACGTAACCGTGGAACTAAAGGAGCACGAATCGCGGATGCTCGGGGCCCGCGACGAGGTCGAGCGCATCGAGCGCTCCATCCTCGCCGAGATACGCGCCGCCGTCAAGGAGGCAGCGCCCGAGTTGCAGAAGGTCTCGCGCGCCATAGCCGTCGTCGACGTGGTCGCCTCCTTCGCCGCTGCGGCGACGGAGTTGCGCTACTGCCGCCCCGAGGTCACGGAAGGGCGCGGCCTCCGCATCTCCGGCGGGAGGCATCCCGTCGTCGAGCACAACCTCGAGATGCCCTTCGTCCCCAACGACTCCGAGGTGAGTGGGGACTCGCGGCTCCAGATCATCACCGGCCCCAACATGGCCGGCAAGTCCGTCTTTCTCCGGCAGGTCGCCCTCATCGCCTTGCTGGCCCAGACGGGCTCCTACGTCCCCGCCGACGAGGCGTCTCTGGGCGTAGTCGACCGCATCTTCACGCGGGTGGGCGCGGAGGACCGCCTCGCGAGCGGGGAGTCCACCTTTATGGTGGAGATGACGGAAGCGGCGAGCATCCTGAACAGCGCGACGGAGCGGAGCCTCGTCATCCTTGATGAGGTAGGACGCGGCACCTCGACCTACGACGGGATGAGCCTCGCCTGGGCCATCGCCGAGTACTTGCACGACGACGTGCAGGCCCTCACGCTCTTCGCCACCCACTACCACGAGCTGACGCGGCTCGCCGAGATGTTGCCGGGTTGTAGGAACTACAAGGCCACGGTCGAAGAGGTGGGGGGTGAGATCGTGTTCCTGCACAGGATAGAGGCCGGCGCGGAGTCCTCCTCCTACGGTGTCCACGTCGCCAGGCTTGCCGGGCTGCCGCCCCAGGTCATTGACCGTGCCGGCGAGATCCTCACCCGCCTCGAAGCCGAAGGCGTCAAAGACTTCGCCGGATGAGGATCTTCCCCACCCTGGTCTCCGAAGAGGCCGCCGACTATGCCGGAAGGGTCCGGGTGCTCTCGCCCGAGGTGGCGCACAGGATCGCCGCCGGGGAGGTCATCGAGCGTCCGGCCTCGGCCGTCAAGGAGTTGATCGAGAACTCCCTCGACGCGGGGGCGAGCAGGGTGGAGGTCGAGATCGAAAGCGGCGGGATGGCCCTGATCCGGGTCAGCGACGACGGCTCGGGGATGTCGCCCGAGGACGCGGGACGGGCTGTAACGGAGCACACGACGAGCAAAATCCGCACCGCGGACGACCTCGCGAGCGTGGCCTCTCTGGGCTTTCGGGGCGAGGCCCTGCACGCCATCGGGGCCGTCTCGGATCTCACGCTCACCACCCGCGAACGTGGCACGGAACAGTCTCTCGGCGCCCGGGTGCGGGTCTTCGCCGGGGAGGTGGTCGAGTCGGCGACGGCGGCGCATCCTCCTGGCACAACGGTGGAGGCACGCGACCTGTTTCTGAACCTGCCGGTACGCCGGGGTTTCCTCGGCACAATACGGGCCGAGGCGAACGCGGTAGCGACGGTGGTCGAGTCGCTCGCCATGAGCCGTCCGGAGGTCGGGTTCTTCCTCCGCTCGGACGGCCGGCGCTCCCTGGCTTTCCCCGCGGCGGCCGACCTCAGGGAGCGTATCTCCCAGGTCCACGGCCTCTCTCTCGCCAGGAGCCTCGTCGCACTTGAGGACCCTGTGGTGTGGGGCTTCGTCAGCCCGCTCGCCTTGAGTTTCCCGACCCGCCGCTACCTGCATGTCGCCGTGAACGGCAGGGTCGTCGAGGCCGACTCCTTCGCTCCGGCCGTCGCCAAGGCTTACGCCGACCTGTTGCCAAAGGGCAGGCATCCCGCGGCGTTCTTGCGGCTCGAGCTCGGGCCCGGCGAGGTGGACGTAAACGTACATCCCGCCAAGAGCGCCGTGCGCCTTCGCGGTGGGCGCTCGGCCTACCCGCTGGTGGTCGGGACCATCAGGCAGGCGCTGGCCCAGGAACGGGAGGTGGGTGGCGGCGCGCCGCCCGAAGAGGGCGGCAGTGGACTGACGCTCATCGGGCAGTTCGCGGGAAGGTGCATCATGGTGCAAGAATAGGTTCGCAAACTGCACGCCCGTCCTCGGGGCTGACCCGAAGGCCCTCAAGCAGGAGCCCGCGAGCCTCTAGTGTCCCGTCCAACCTCGCCCAGAGTTCAAGCCTGAGTCTCCCGTAGATCCGGCGCCGCTCCTTCGGCCCCAGCCCCTCTAGGCGCTCCGGCACCGCGCCAGCGTAGAACTCCATGAGGGTGTCCCTGTCTTGCTCCAATCCTGCGAGGCGCTCGGCACGCCGCCGGATAGCCTCCAGTTCGTCTGAGGC
>JBKPNW010000007.1:0-6929 GCA_046732815.1 Actinomycetota bacterium
TGCTCGGTGCCGATGTAGTTGTGGTTGAAATGACGGGCCTCATCCTGTGCGAGCACCACGACCTTGCGGGCCCGCTCCGTGAAACGTTCGAACATTAGCGGGAATCTCCTCTGCTTCGAGGGTCCTTCACGGCATCGGGGGCAGTAACGGTCTTTAACTGTATACGACTATCAAAGGTCGACGGATTATACGTTTCCAAAAATCTGCCTTTCGAAATAAGGTGCGCCTCTCAAATATGTTTGCCTCTCTAACTCGTGCCGGCTACCCAGAAGTATACAACCGTTGGCCCAGTATTTCGGTACCAGCCTGAAGCATTACGCTCTAAGCGCTATACCTCGTGCTCGGTTGGGCCCGATCATCCTCCTATAACGCTATTCATGAGGATATCGTCTCGGCCCCATTGCCGCGGTGTCTCGTCTTACACCGAGAACCTCTCGGTGACCTGATCCAGGGTCAACCCGGCGATGAATGGGCCGGCCTTGGGCCCGCTGCTCTTGCCGAGCAAGACTCTGTAGACGGCGGCGAACGCCCTCTTGGGCTTGAGCCCCCGCTCGATGGCGGTCGAGTACAGCACGTCCTGGACGGCTTCTCCATCCATCTCTGCTCCCAGTCTTGCTACTACCTCGCGCAGGTACGCGCGCTGCTCGTCGTCGAGTTCTGCGGCCACCTCCTCAGACTCAGCCGGGTCGAGCAGCCCGAGTCGCATCGACTCTGGGGCCCACTCCTCAGCCCAGTTGCGGGCGTAGCGGAGGTCTCGCGCCAGACTGTCCGTGTCTCTGGCCACCTCCCCGTACCCGCCGCGGCGCAGCATCCGTGCGGCGGCGTCCACGTCTTCTCCGACTGTCTGGGCGACGGTAACCAGATGGGCAAAGGGAACGTAAGGCTCACCGACCTCCGCACGGTATTCGTCCATGAAGCGCGGGAAGCCGCCTTCGAGATCTATGTCGAAACGACGGGCGGGGTCGCGGCCGAGGATGATACGCCGCATGGCGTCGGGGGGCATTATCCTGAGGAGATCTCTCGGCAGGAGCACGATCCCCCGGGAGCTGCTCATGTCCCCGCGGCCCTTGAGCCCGATCCACTCGTACTGGTAGCGTCCAGGCACAGGGAATTGGAACACCTCACGAGCCATGCGGTCCGCCGTATCGGTGGAACCGCCCCGACTGGTATGGTCCTTCCCGAAGGGCTCGAAGGTTACCCCGAGCGCCTTCCACCTAGCCGCCAGCTCTACCCGCCACCCAAGCTTACCTTCACCCTTCGAGTAATCCGCGGCCTCCTCAAAGCCGTCCTCATCCGCGAAAACGACGCTCGTCTGCTCCGGCACGTGCTCGAGGATGCGCATCCCGGTCAACTTCCCTGACGAGGCGCGCGGCAGGTAGGGCGACCAGTGCCCAGGCATCTCTCGCTTCGTGACATCCTGAAGGATCCTGCGCAGCTCGTCCGTGCGCTCGATGGCCTCGCGGGTCACTTCGGTGTAGACGCCCCGCTCGTAGAGCTCGTGCGAGCGGAGGACCTCGATATCCATAGTCATCTCCCGGAGCGCCTCCTCGAAGGGAACGAGAAAGTGCTCGGCGTAGGAGACGTGGCAGCCTTCTGGGTCCGGTATGTGCGAGAGGCTGTGGCCGATGTATTCTTCGTAGCTCTGGGGGATGCCCGGCGCTATCTTGCGCAGCGGGTCGATCGTGTCCGCGTGGAAGATAAAGCGAACCTCCTCGCCGCGCGCCCTCAGGGCGTTCGCCACCGCCTCGGCGACGAGGACCTCACGCAGGTTGCCGGCGTGGATGTTGCCCGAGACGCTGATGCCGCTTACGACCACGTGCGGCCCCGCGCCAAGAGAATCGGCGACCCTCTCGGCCCAGGCAGGTATGCGAATGCCGGTCTCGTTCATGTGATGCTCCGTGTGAGTTCGGTGGTGGGGATCGAAGAGAAGATCCGGAACCGGCGGCTAGCTGGCCGCCTCTACGTTGACGATCTCGTACTCCGTCGCTCCGCGGGGGGTGGAGACCGTCACCTTCTCCCCCACCTTGCGCTTGAGCACCGCTTTGCCCACCGGGGAGGCGTGGCTGAGCTTCCCGCTCGTCGGGTCCGACTCGTTGGCGCCGACGATCTGGAACGTCCGCTCCTGCCCCTTCTTGCCGGCGACCCTGAGGGTCACCGTGGTCCCGAGGTCGACCGCGTCTTCCTCGACCTCGGAAGGGTCGACCACCTTCACATTGCGCACCCTGCGCTGGAGTTCGCCGATCCGGCGCTCCAGCAAGCCCTGCTCGTTCTTCGCATCATCGTACTCGGAGTTCTCCGAGATATCCCCGAAATCTCGGGCCTGACGGATGCGATCGGCGACTTCCTTGCGCCGCGTATCCGTGAGGTATGCCAGTTCTTTCTGGAGCTTCTCGAGCCCCTCGGGGGTAACGAGCTCCTGGTTCTTGTCGGTCATAAGCCGCGAGATTATAAGGGCGGGTGCAAGGGGTGTCAATGAAACGCTGCCGCAGGCAGCGGTTCAGCAAGTCAGCACGCTCCGGCTGCGCCTCCGCTTGTCAGCACTTCAGCATTTCAGCTTGTCAGGGTGTCGGTTCGCCGCCCGCCCCCGACCGCGAATCGTTCGCCGCGATCAAGAACTTCTTTCAGCCATCGAAGCCCTCGCTGAGATGCTGACAAGCGAAGCCCGAAGGGCGTAGCGTGCTGAAGTGCTGAAATGCTGACAAGCTGAAATGCTTTCACGCGTTCATCTGGTAGAGCGCCAGGAGTCCTTTTAGAGTGAGATCGGGGTCGAAGTGTTGGATCTCGCGGCAGTATGGGACTATGACTCCTGCCGGGCCTCCTGTGGCGACGACTTTGGCGCCGTCCTCGCCCAGCTCGTCACGGGAACGCCGGATCAGGGCGTCGACCGCACCGGCGTATCCGTAGATGAAACCGCTGCGGATGGAGTCGGGGGTGTTGGTGGCTATGACCCTCGGGGGTTCTTCTTCGAGGTCCACGCTGGGGAGCTTGGCCGTCCTGGAGACGAGCGCTTCCAGGGAAACGTATATGCCCGTGAGTATAGCGCCGCCGAGGTAGCAGCCCTCTCCGTCGACGGCCTCGACGGTCGTCGCCGTGCCGATATCGACGATGATCGCCGGGAACCCGTAGTGCTTTCCCGCCGCCACGGCGTTGACGATTCTGTCGGCCCCGACGGCCTCGGGGTCATCGTAGCGGTTGTCGAGTCCGGTCTCCATCTCCGCGGTGACCGTGTAGAAGGGCACTTTGAAGACCTCGAAGGCGAGGTTGCGATAGGATCGCGTAAGATCGGGTACGACGCTAGATGCGATCAGCGCATCAACCTCGTCCAGGCGCAGACCTTCGAGCGCGAGGAGGCCCGAGAAGAAGACGGCGAGCTCGTCCGCCGTCCTGTGCATCTCCGTTGCGATACGCCATTTTCCCAGTGGCGTGTCGCTATCGAAGAGTCCGAGGACGGTCTGGGTATTCCCGATATCGACGGCCATCAACAAAGTTCTTCAGCCTCCCCGAACGCCAAAATTCCTTCCTGTTCCGCCGTTTCGAGCAGTTTCCGTACAGTCCCGCGCCCCTGAATATACAGATCCGCATCCACATCGGCGAGCCCCCTGAGGTTGAAAGCTCGCGTCACCCCCGCGTGCGGCACCACCAGGTCGGGCTCTGCAATGGTCTCCTCCCCGAAGAGCAGCACGTCTATGTCTGCCGTGCGTGGGGCCTTCTCGCCGGCTTCACCGCGCTCGCGGCCGAGTGCGGCCTCGATCCCCTGGCAGTAGCGGAGCAACTCCATCGCCGGGACGCCGCACTCCAGCTCGACCACGCAATTCAGGTAGTCCGGCTGCTTCTCCTCGACCTCCACAGGCACCGTCTCGTAGACCTTCGACGTGCGTGCGACCCTCAAGCGAGGCCCCCGACCGAGGGCGGAGATCACCGCCCTCAAGTAGGACAGGCGGTCACCCAGGTTGCTGCCGAGGCTCAAAAACGCGCGCGTCACCGGCGGGAAGTGTGGAGCACGGCTTCGGCGACCGCGAGCGCTTCGCGGTTGGCGGCTACGTCGTGCACGCGGAAGTAGCTCGCGCCCCGCTCGTAGGCGAGCACCGTCGTCGCCACCGTGCCGAAGACACGTTCTCTTGCCGCCTGTACGCCTGTGATCTTGCCAATGAACCTCTTACGCGAAGCCCCGATCAGTACGGGGAAACCCAGGGCTACGACGGCGTCCAGGTCGTGGAGGAGCGCCAGGTTGTGCTCCAAACTCTTCCCGAAGCCGATGCCTGGGTCCACGATCATGTTCTCGGGCCCGACGCCGGCAGCGACGGCATACTCGGCCCTCTGCGCGAGGAAGTCTCTGACCTCGCGCACCACGTCTTCGTAGTGGGGTTCGTTCTGCATAGTCTTCGGCTCGCCTTGCATGTGCATCAGGATCAAGGGACACTGCGCCTGCGCTACCAGCGAGGCCATGCGGGGGTCGCCGCGGAGCGCGGTAACGTCGTTGATGAGGCGCGCGCCGGCCTCGAGGGCGGCCTCGGCCGTATCCGCCCTGTAGGTGTCGACCGAGATCACTGCTTTCGGACGGGCTGCGAGTATCCGCTCCATTACGGGGATGACGCGCCTTTGTTCCTCCTCCTGGGAGACGGGGTGGGAGCCGGGACGGGTGGACTCTCCGCCGAGGTCGAGTATTTTGGCCCCCTCGTCGAGCATGGCGACGGCGTGCCGTGCCGCGGTTTCGGGGTCGAAGAAGACTCCGCCGTCGGAGAAGGAATCGGGGGTGATGTTGAGGATGCCGACGACGACGGGGCCGGTATCCTCTGGAAGGATCCCGGCCCTCGGGGTGTTCCCTGCCGCCCTGGCGCGGCTCACGTCTAGTCCTGGTAGCTGCCCCTGTAGCGGCCGTCGGAGTCGGGGACGGCGCCGTTCGGTGAGATGCTGTCGACGGCGTACTCCTCGATCAGGCGCTTCAGGTGCTCGGCGTCCACGGTCTCGTACTCGATCAGCTCGGCGGAGAGCTTGTCGAGCAGCTCACGATTGCGGACCAGCGTGTCTTCGGCGGTGTCGTAGGACTCGTCGACGATCCTGCGAATCTCCTTGTCTATCTGGAAGGCGATCTCATCGGAGTAATCCGGCTGGTTGTTGAAGTCGCGGCCCATGAAGACCTGTCCCTGCTGGTGGCCGAGCGCCATGGGCCCCAGCTTCTCGCTCATCCCGAAGCGGGTGACCATCTGCCTGGCGGTCTGCGTGACGCGCTCGAGGTCGTTGGAGGCGCCCGTGGTGATCTCGTCGAAGACCACCCTCTCGGCGGCCCGCCCCCCTAGCATCATGGCGAGCTGGGCCATGAGCTGGCCGCGGCTCATCATAAAGCGGTCCTCCGTGGGCAGGCTCATGGTCACGCCCAGGGCCTGGCCCCTAGGGATGATGGTGATCTTGTGCACGGGGTCGGCCTCGGGCATGAGCGCACCGACGATGGCGTGCCCGGCCTCGTGGTAGGCGGTGATCTCCTTCTCCTTGTCGGAGATGAGGCGCGTCTTCCTCTCGGGGCCGGCGATCACGCGGTCGATGGCCTCCTCCATCTCGGACATGTCGATCTGGTTCTTGTCGTGGCGGGCGGCAAGGAGGGCTGCCTCGTTGACGAGGTTGGCCAGGTCGGCCCCGGTGAAGCCGGGGGTGCCCCTCGCGAGCGTGCCGATCTCCACGTTGGGGCCGAGGGGCTTGCCGCGGGTGTGGACTCTGAGGATCTTCTCCCTTCCCGGGAGGTCGGGCCTGTCGACCACGATCTGCCGGTCGAAACGGCCTGGCCTGAGGAGTGCGGGGTCGAGTATGTCCGCGCGGTTGGTGGCGGCGAGCATGATGATCCCGCTCTTGGAGTCGAAGCCGTCCATCTCGACGAGGAGCTGGTTCAAGGTCTGCTCGCGCTCGTCGTGTCCGCCTCCGAGGCCGGCGCCGCGCTGCCTTCCTACGGCGTCGATCTCGTCCATAAAGATAATGCAGGGGCTGTTCTGCTTGGCCTGTTCGAAGAGGTCGCGCACGCGACTGGCGCCGACGCCGACGAACATCTCGACGAAGTCCGAGCCCGAGATCGAGAAGAAGGGCACGCCCGCTTCGCCCGCAACGGCCCGTGCCAAAAGGGTCTTGCCCGTTCCCGGGGGCCCCACGAGGAGCGCGCCCTTCGGTATACGGGCGCCGAGCTTCTGGAATTTCTGGGGCGCCTCGAGGAACTCCTTGATCTCGGTGAGCTCCTGGACGGCCTCGTCCGTGCCGGCGACGTCGGCGAAGGTAACCTTGGGCTGGTCTTTGGTCATCCTACGCGCCCGGCTCTTGCCGAAACTCATGACCCTGTTCCCGCCGCCCTGCATTGAGCTCATGAACAGGATGAAGAAGAGCACGATGAGCAGGATGGGGGCCAGGGTGCCGAGCAGCGTAAGCCAGACGCTCGTGTTCTGCGGGTCCACCAGGTACTTTATGTTCGCCTTATCGAGCTGGCCAGCCACGTCGGTGTGTTGCGTGTAGGCGTACTCGAACTTCTTGGAATCTCCCTTGCCGGTGTCCAGGCGCCCTGTTACGGTCTGGTCTTTGTCGGAGATCTTCAGATAATCTTCGCTGGTCTTGGGGAGATCGGTGTCGAAGGACTTGTTCTGGACCGCCTGCTTCCACTGCTGGGAGTTCAGCTCTTCCACGTCCGGGTTGCCCCGGCTCAGCATGTTCACCAGGACGACGGCCAAGACTATGAGGATGACGAAGTACAGCAGCCCGCCGCTTCTCAAGATTCTGCCCAAAGCTTCTTACCTTCCATGAAGTGCGTCTAGGACAGGGGAATTATACTACCTGCGAACTGAATGGGACGCGCTTTCTTTCAGCCGGTCGCGAAGACCTCGGGCTTGAGGATGCAGATGTCAGGTAGGTTACGGTAGGCCCCCGCGTAGTCGAGCCCGTATCCGACGACGAACTCG
>JBKPNW010000008.1:0-4113 GCA_046732815.1 Actinomycetota bacterium
GTGTGAGAGGTCCACATCCATCAGGCTTTGTGCGGTAGCTGCCCTCTCGGAGAGCTGGGAGGACGCTTACGCTCACGCCACGAGGGCACACCAGGGCAGAACCTCCTTGGATGTGCTGGGTAGCCTCTCCCTCCATTACGAGGTCGAAGCGCTGTTGCGAGGAGGAGACGAGAGAAGCGCCCGAGAAGAGGTGCGCCAACTCGCCGAGCGCGGCGAGGTCAACGAGCGGGAAAGGGTGGCCTACCTGCGCTGCTTGGCACTCCTTAGCGAGTTCGAAGGTGACAGGCAAAGGGCGATAAAGCACCTGCACGAAGCACTGACGCTAGCCGAGAAGATCGGACTGCCGGGCGAACTGTGGCAGATCCAGGGCAAAATCGGCGAGCTTCACGAGCGGTGCCGGGAGACCGAAGAAGCGCGCGCAGCGTTCTCCCGGGCGGCGCAAACCTTGAGAATGCTCGCGCAGAAGATCGGGGACGAGAAGCTAAGGGAGGGTTTCCTCTCGGCGGCACCGGTGCGTCGCGTGCTCGCGCACGATTAGGGCACAGGGTGCCCCTTCTCGAGCATAAGGTGCGAACAGACTGTAGCCGGTTCGCTCTCTCCTCGGTAGAAGGCGGCACGTCTGATACCACGAAATTCGATCGACCCGCTCTATCCCGGCGAGTCCGCTCCCACTCCGGCACGGTTCGTGGCTTGGAAGCGGTAGCCGAGGCCGCGCGCCGTGTGGATGTACTCGTAGGAGGATCTCTCCTCAAGGGCCGCCCGTATCCTACGTATGTGCACGTCTATGGTGCGCGAGGAGCCGACACCCGCGTGTCACCGGACCTCCTTGGCGACGTCGCCTGGCTCACGCCGAAGCCGTTGCGGGAGAGGGTACCCATGATCACCTCGTCGTCCTCGACTATCAGGATCTCCGCCTCGCTCAAATCCTGCTTCTCCTACTCGTAGTGCTAAAAACGGGGAGCGGGCGAGGGTATTACTGCTCGCCCAAGTCGCGGCCGAGGTACTGTTGCATGGCGTCTTCTATGCGCTGCCCTGTTACCAGGAAAACCGTGCTGCCGCCGATATCCACGCCGTGGTCGGAGATCCGCTCCAGGTAGTGAACCATCAGCGCCGCCCGCATCCGCCACTCCGGGTCGCCGGCCCCTCGGACGGAGGGGTTGGCTATGAGGTTCATGGCCTCGGAGTAGAGCAGGTCCACCTTGTCGTCCTTGGCCTGCAGGTCGCGGGCCCTCTCTATGTCTCGGTCTCTGAAGACGTCGAGGCCCTCGTCGAACACGTTGCGTGCGGTGCTGGACATCTCGACCAGCGTCGCGTCGAGGTCCTCGTCCCGCGCGCACTCTGCGGTGTCCGCTATCGCCTGGCAGATGTGCTCGGTCAGGGTGCCTGAGCGCACCAGATGGTTCGTCACAGATTGGACGGTGTAGAGGAGCCTGAGATCGCGGGCGACAGGTGCCTGGCGGGCCTGCAGGATCATGCACTCCTTCTCGATCTCCATCCCCTGCGCCTTGTAGCGGATGTCCACCCCGAGCTCCCGGCGTGCCACCTCGGCGTCGCGGGTCTCCATCGCCTTTACCATGTTCTCCAGGGACGCTTCGACCTCGCCGCCGAGTTCGATCAGGTCGGAGACCAACCCGTCCAGTTCCTGCTGAAAAGTCTCCCGTGGCATGCTCTAACCGAACCGTCCCGTAACGTAGTCCTCCGTCTCCTTGCGTTCGGGGTTCGAGAACATCTTCTCCGTCTCGTCGAACTCCCACAGCCGGCCTGGGTCGCCCATGTTCTCGATAAAAAAGAAACCCGTGTAGTCCGAGATGCGTGCCGCCTGCTGCATGTTGTGCGTCACTATCACGACTGTGTACTCTCGCTTGAGCTGGTCCATGGTGTCCTCTATCTTCTGGGTCGAGACTGGGTCCAGCGCGCTCGCGGGCTCGTCCATCAGGATCACCTCGGGCTCCACGGCGAGCGTCCTGGCGATGCAAAGACGCTGCTGCTGGCCACCGGAGAGCCCGTGCCCGCTCTCCTTGAGGCGGTCTTTGACCTCATCCCACAGGGCAGCGTGCTTCAGGGAGCGCTCGACCAGCTCGTCCATGTCGCCGCGGTAGCCGTTGATCCTGGCGCCCCAAGCCACGTTCTCGTAGATGGACTTGGAGAACGGGTTCGGCTTCTGGAAGACCATCCCCACGCGGCGCCGGATGTTTACCGGGTCCGCTGTTTTGGCGTAGATGTCCAGGTCTCCCAGCATCACATGCCCTTCGGCGCGGGCGCCGGGGATCACCTCGTGCATCCGGTTCAGGCAGCGTATGAAGGTGCTCTTGCCGCACCCCGAAGGTCCGATGAGCGCCGTGACTTTGTTGGCCTGGATATCTATGCTCACGTCCGTGAGGGCCTTGAAGGAACCGTAGAACGCCGAGAGGTCCGCTATCTTCATGCCCAGGGTGGGAGCCTCGGCGGGGGTCGCGCCGTCGTCCCTCTGCCTCACCTCGCGCTGGTCCTTGGAAACCCCGGACAAACTCTGCTCCTCTCTTGCCTTCTGAATACCCACTAGGCTAACACCTTTCCTCCGGATAAACCGTCTACGAGCAGGATAAACCTTCATTACGAACGCTGCTGGTACCTGTTGCGCAGCCAGATCGCGAACGAGTTAGCCAGCAACAGCACCACCATCGCAACGACTATCCCGGCAGCGGCGGAGTCCTGGAAGACCTGCTGCGGGCGGCTGATCCAATCGTATATCTGGGTGGGCAGCGCCATGTAGCCGTCGAACGGGCTGGTGGTGACGTAGGTCTGGTACAGCGAGACCCCGACGACCAGGATGGGTGCGGCTTCGCCGACGGCCCGCGAGAGCGCCAGGATGATGCCCGTAAGCGCGCCGGGCAGCGCCCGTGGGAGCAGATGACTCCAGATCACCTCCCACCGCGTCGCCCCTAAAGCGTAGCCGCCCTCCCTGATGGAGTCGGGAATGGCCCTGAGGGCCTCCCTGGTGGCTACGATGATGACGGGCAAGATGAGCAAGCTCAGCGTCAGCGCGCCGGTGAGCACGCTCCCTCCGCCCGTAAGGGGCGCCAGAAGCTCTACGAAGATGCCGAGGCCGAGGAGGCCGTAGATCACGGACGGGACCCCGGCGAGGTTGGAGATGTTGATCTCGATCATCCTGTTTATGCGCGTGTCCTCGGCGTACTCTTCGAGATATACTGCGGCCCCGAGCCCCAGTGGCACGCTGATCAGGCCCGTCAACCCGAGCAGCCACACCGACCCGATCAGGGCTGGGTAGATGCCCCCGTTCTCGGGGAAGACCTGCGACGGGAAACTCGTCAAGAACTGCAAGCTGAGCATGCTGGAGCCATCTTTGACCACGTCGATCAACAGCAGCGCCAGGACGAAGACGCCGACCAGAGACGCTCCCGTAACGAGCCAAGTGAAGGCCCGGTCCAGGCCGTATCTGGTTGAGACAGACTTCTTGAAGTCCTGTCCGCTATCCGCCTGCCGCGTGGTTTTCGTGCTGCTCTGGCTCATCAGTAGGTCTCCCTGAATCTTCGGACGAACCAGTAGCTGGCGAGGTTGAGGGCCAGGGTCATAAGGAACAACGCCGACCCCACCGCGAATATGGACTCGTAGGTTACCGAGCCTCGCGGCGTCTCCCCGCCCACGACCTGGACGATGTATGCCGTCATGGCCTGCATGCCTTCGAGGGGACTCCCGAGCCAGTTCGCCTGCGCCCCCATTGCGATGGTCACTATCATGGTCTCCCCGATGGCGCGCGAGATGCCCAGGATCACGGCCGCCACGATCCCCGAGAGCGCGGCGGGCACGACGACCTTGGTCGCCGTCTCACGTTTGGTCGCACCGAGCGCGTAGGCACCTTCCCTCAGCGACAACGGCACCGCGTATATGGCATCTTCGCTAACCGAGGCGACCGTGGGGATGATCATGACGCCCATGATGAGCCCGGCGGAGACGGCGTTGAAGGACTGTATGCCGGAGAAGATATTGTCCCTGAAGAACGGGGTGATGAACGTGAGGGCGAAGTACCCATAGACCACCGTAGGCACGCCGGCCAGGATCTCGAGCACCGGCTTGAACCACCGCCGCAAGCGCATCGGGGCGTACTCGCTGAGG
>JBKPNW010000009.1:0-8917 GCA_046732815.1 Actinomycetota bacterium
AGGCGGGATAGCGCCTGCTGAAGAGCATGGCGAGAGCGAAGACGCACAGCGTACAGCCGAGCGAGAGCGTGAAGACGCTCGTGAGGGCGACCTCGATCTGGCGCACCGCGAACGCCGCCTCGAAGGCGCGATCGCGGGCTGCCCCGGCGGAGGCCCAGCGATGGTCCGCGGCGTGGTTGGCTATCCCGTCCACCCCCTGGTTGGCCGCGTAGATCGCCGCGCTGGCTATGGCCCCGCCCGACCCGATGCGGGCCCAGGCCGCCGCCAGGCCAGGCTCGAAGGTGGCCTCGAGCGCCACGAGGGCCACGGCTATCAGGACGACCCCCGCAAGCTGGGCGAGATGGACCCCCACCCAGTCGGGACTCTTGACGTACTCGGCGAAGGCGGCGGGGAGGTCGTTCGGGTCGCTGTGGCTCGGATGGAGCAGCCCGGAGACGAAAAACACGACCGCGCCGAGGAGGGCGGCGACGCCCCCGATACGGGCGAGCGACCCGCCGGTCGCTCTTCCATCATCACCCCCGGCTTGCCTGGCCGCGAGCTCTCGGGCGGCGGTAGCGTCGTCGCTCTCTCCTGCGCTCGTGTCCACCATCTTCTCCACCTCCTCTTCCGTTCCCTTAGGTGCATCTTTCGCTACATGACCAGTATCGGGGTTCGGGGCCGAGCCGCGAAGGGCGGATGTTTCGGCGTTATGGGACGATCTTCGGTTAGTCGCCAGGGAGCGGTAATACGGTCCCTTTTGCCCGCCGATCGGGCTGACGGGCACGGTAAGCCGCTCGGGGCGCTCTTGTGGAAGGGGCGCCTCGACGGCGCGGCACCAGAGGACGTCACTCGCCGGCCCTTCACCCGCCCCGCCGTCGGCATCGGCCAGCGTAGCGTCGTATAGGCTCCCGTTGGTGCGAGCATTCATGCGGTGACACCTCCGAGGTCGCGCCCTGCGACGGTCGCGGCTGCGACCTCGTCTTCTGCATCCTGATTCGCCAGCGCATGGTTGAGGGCGTAGGCCGCGGAAGCACCCGACGCGGCGGCGAGGACGACCGACTGCCCCGGGGCTTTGGCGGCATCCCCCACCGAGTAAACCCCCGCGACGGTCGTCTCGCGCGTCGTGGGGTCGGTCTTTACGACCTTCGTCTCCGGAACGGGAGCGGCAAGCTCGCAGCCCAAGGCGCCGGCGAGAGAGGAGCGCTGGCGCTGGGGCGGGTTGTAGAAGAGCCCCGCGCGCTCTAGCGCGGGCCCGCCCTCGAAAACTACCCGTTCGAGCCCGCCCCCCGGCCGCGCCGGGTCTCCTTCGAGGCGCGAGATACGCTCCTCGTAGACCGGGACCGAGAGCGCGTCTAGCCTCTTGCGGTCGTCTTCGGGCAGCCCGCCTTCGCCGTCGGTCAGCAGCGCGAGGTCGTGGCTCCAGTTGCGGATCAGGGCCACCCGCTCGAAGGCTTCTCCAGGGCGGGCCAGCACGGCCAGCGGCTTGTTTCTGACTTCCCAACCTTGGCAGTAGGGGCAGTGGTAGACGCCCTTCCCCCAAAGCTCCCGAAAGCCGGGCTTCTCGGGCAGCACGTCGAAAACCCCGGTGGCGAGCACCACCTTGCGCGCGGAGACTACTTCTCCGTCTTCCAGGGCCACCTCGAAGGCACCGTCGGTGCCGGACGCTTCCGTGGCCCGCCCGGCTCTGTACCGTACGTCGGGGTACGGACCGAGCTGCTCGCGGCCTATCCGCAGCAGCTCGCCGGGGTGAACGCCGTCGCGAGTGAAGAAGCCGTGGGAGGCCTCCGCCGGTGCGTTGCGGGGCTCGCCGCCGTCCAGGATTAGCACCCTTCTCCCGGACCGGCCGAGGACGAGCGCCGCCGAGAGCCCGGCGGCGCCGGCGCCCACGACGACCACATCGTAGCGGGACCGGCCATCCTCGTCCCAGGCTTCGGCTCTGTATCTCTGTGCCAGTTGTGTCACTTCTGTCTCCTCGCCTCTCGCTTGGGTATGGGCCGAGCCCGGGACGCTCACGACTGCCGGGCGGCCAGCGCCCGGTCTATGCGCTGGCGGTCGAAGCCGACTATCCGCTCAGAGCCGATCTTCATGACCGGCGCCCCATCCGGCCCGTCTTGTTCGCCATCTCCCGCGCGGCGTGCCGAAGGGGCTCGCCCACTACCCACGCACTCTGCCTCGTCGTGTACCGTCACCGCTCACAGGGCGGGCACCGCCTCCGCCGCGCTACGTCCGGCCAGCCTCTCGGCCGAGGCCGGGTCGTGGCTCGGCAGGTACACGGTCGGCGTCTTTTCGGCGTAGCGCAGTACGCGCCTGAGGGTTTCGCGGGCCACCCGTTCCCTGGGCGAGACCCCGTCCACCGCCCCCTCGAGCATCAGCCCCTCGGTGTAGGAGGTATCGCCGGCCAGGAATAAAGAGCGCCCGTCCTCACGCACGATCACGGAGAGGTGTCCAGCGGTGTGGCCCTCGGTCCGCACCAGCAGCACGTCTCCGACCCGCGTGAGGGCGCGGCTCCTCGGGAAGGGTCCCACGGATTCATCGCCGAAGTCCACGAGCGTCGGCGAGAAGGGGGAGGGCCACCGGTTGGGCAGGTACCCCGTCGCCCGGCCGGCGAGCCCCGTGGCAAAGTCGTACTCCCTCCGGCCGACGAGCACCTCGGCGTTCGGGAAGTGGTGGAGGCCCCCGTCGTGGTCGATGTGCAGGTGGGTCAGGACCACCCACCTCACCTCCTCCGGCGGGATACCGAGCTTCCGCACCTGCGGGCCCACCTCGTCCTCCGGTCGTACCGAAAATCGCACGTTGCGCCGGAAGTAGGGGTTCCACCCCGGCAAGTAGCCGGGCTCGAGCACCCCGGCATTTGTGCCGGTGTCGACCAGGATCACGCCTTCCGGGTGCTCGACCACCCAGCACCACACCGGCAGCGGCCCCGTCCACCTCCCGTCCAGCAGCGTGTTGGCCAGCCGCACGGGCCCGCGGCCGCTTCCCCTACGCTGGTTTTCCTTGATCTCCACCGTTCCCGTTTGCACCGCGTGAACCCTCATCGTCCGCTCCTTCTGCCGACGCGGCATCTGCCGCGCAGCCGTGGCCTCTCCTGCTCTTCCTGTACGTGTGGCCACCGTCGTCTCCGGTTGTCCGTCTTTGCAGCATAGGTAATGGCCGGGTGGGAGCGCATCTCCCTTTGGTTAGGGAAGGGGTTGGGTATTTTGGGCGAACCTTGCGGGCTAGCTAGGAGATGAGGTGCAGCGCGCGGGCCTCCGCCACCGCCTGCGTCCGGCTCCGAACGCCGAGTTTGCGGAAGATACCGTTGGCGTAGGACTTGACAGTACCCACCTCGACGAAGAGCCGGGCGGCTATCTCCCGGTTCGAGAGGCCGGAGGCGATCAGCCCCAGCACCTCCCCTTCGCGCACGGTGAGGGGCGCGAGTAGCGGCGGCTCGGCGCTCGAGCGTGGCCGCTCGAATGCCGCCAGCAACCGGCGTGCGTAATCGAGCAGGGTGCGGTGGCCCGCCCCGCAAGGTTCCTTCCGCCGCGCGCCGAGGAACTCCGAGAGCAAAGCCTTCATCGGCCCGCCTTCGTCGACGAAGACTCGGACGTAACCCTCCGGCTCGGCGAGCACGAGCGCCCGTTCGAGCGCGGCCAGCGCCTCATCTGGGTCGCCACGCTTCTTGAGGGCCAAGGCGCGCAGGACGAGGATCTCGATCACGCTGCCCATCCGCCCTCCGCCCTCCGCCGCCCCGAGCAACCGATCGAGCAAGCCCAGGGCCTCGTACAGGAGGTCCCCTCCGGTCGTCTCCTGTTCCTGGGCGGTGAGCACGCGCGCCAGGGTCAGGTACTCTCCCTCCCGGGGATAGTCCGGTTCGCCGTCGGCGCGCGGGCTGCTGGTTTCTGCCCAGCGAAAGGCGGCCGTCATGTCGCCCTGGGCCAGCCACACTCGCGCTCTGGCCGCCTCCGCGCGCGCGAGCAGCGGGGCCACGAAGTTACGCTGCTGTGCCAAACGCACAAGCTCCTCGAGCGTCGCGAGCGCGCCGTTGCCGTCCCCGAGGGCCTGCCGCACGCGAGCCATGCCGAGGTAGCCCATCAGGACCACATCGGCATCCACCGGCAGGGTACCGGGCACCAGTTCCATGCCCTGCTCGAGGTGGCTTTGCGCGGCGCCCAGGTCGTTCCACTCGCGGTAAAGGTCGCCCATGCCGAAGTAGTAGGCCGGGCCGCCGTACAACTGCCGCATCTTCCCCGACTCCGACACCATCTGCATGGCCTCTTCGAAGGTGTCCCTGGCCCGATGGAGCCTACCTTGCAGCGCGTGCAGCCGGGCCAGGTTGGTCATGCCGGACAAAGCGGCATACTGGTTGCCACCTGGGCCCCTCAACGGCGCAATCGCCGACTCGACCAACCTTTCGTTCTCCCGCGCAACGTCCCCACTGACCAGGAAGGCGCGGGACGCGTTCAGCATCGTCGCCGCGCGTAACTTGAGCGACCCCGCTTCCTCTTCCGGCAACAGATCAAGCGCCCGGCCCGACAGGGTGACGCAGAGGGCAAGATCGCCCGAGATGCGCGCGATGGCCGCGCGGACCGCGGCCACCTGACCGCGGATAACCCTCGCCTCCTCGGGCGAGACGCCCGCTCGAACGCCCCGCTCGGCGTCCTGCAAGCGGGTCTCTGCCGCCTCCAACTCGTTTTGGTACATCGATATGCCCGCGTAATAGACGTAGAGGACCGGGTTCGCGCTAACGACGGTATCAGGAAGCGCGTCCAACCATGAGAGTACCGTGTGAAATCGTCCGCGAAACGTGAGCGGCGGGACGAACCGCACGAGCAAACGGACTGCCCGTCTCCAGTCGGCCGCCGCGAGCGCGTGCTCGACGGCCTCCTCCGCCAGATCTTGTTGCTCGAACCACGCGCTAGCCCGGCGGTGCAACCCCGAGAGTCGCTCGGCCCCGGCCTCGCGCAGGCGCTCGCGTAAGACGTCGGCGAAGAGGTGGTGGTAGCGGTACCAGCGCCTCTCGTCGTCCAGCGGCACGACGAACAGGTTGGCGCGTTCGAGGCGCTCCAGCGTCGCCCGCCCGTCGGGACGCCCGGTGACGGCCTCGCACAGGAGTCCGCACATCCGCCCGAGGACGGAGGTCTCCAAAAGAAAGGACCGAACCCCTTCGGGCTGCCGGTCGACCACCTCTTCCACCAGGTAGTCGAGCACGTGTCGGTTGCTGCCGGCGAAGGCCTCTATGAACCCGGGCACGTCGGAGCGGTCGCGCATGGCGAGCGCTGCCATCTGCAAGCCCGCTATCCAGCCCTCTGTTCGAGTCTCCAGCTCGGCGATCTCCTCCGTCGACAGCTCGAGCCCCATCGCCCTTTCGAGGAACGTCGCGGCCTCCTCGGGCGTGAAGTGGAGGTCGGCGGTACGCAACTCGGCCATCTCGCCACGCGCACGCAACCTGGCGAGGGGCAAGGGCGGGTCCGTGCGCGTGGAGATGGCCAAGTGTATCCGCGCCGGGAGGTGCTCGATAACGAAGGCGAGCGCCTCCTGGATCGCCGGGGTCTCGATCAGGTGGTAGTCGTCGAGGACGACCACCGCGTCAACCTCCAGGCCGGCGAGATCGTTCAGCAGGGCGGTCAGGATCGCCTCGATGGGCGCCTGCGAAGAGCCGAGCAATGCCAGCGCGGTATCCCCTGAGCCCGGCTGGAGTTTGTCTACCGCCGCGACGAAGTAGCGCCAGAACCGCTCCGGGTCGTTGTCGGCCTCGTCCAGGGAGAGCCAGGCGACTGGCCGAACACCGGACGGGTCGGAGGCCCACGCGCTCAGCAGGGTGGTCTTGCCGAAGCCGGCGGGCGCGGAGACGAGGGTGAGCCTGCGTCCTGCGCCCTCTTCGATCCGCTCGCTCAGACGCGGGCGCGGCACCAACGAGGCGCGCGCAGACGGGACCGAAAGCTTGGTGAGCAGCAGTGGATAGCTCTGCGCCCCCCGCCGCGGGCTTCCTCGCACTTGGTCGATGGCCGCCGTGGGAACGGACTTGGCAGCGGCATCGGCACGCACGGCATCGCCCACGGCGCTTGCGTCCGGGACCGAGCTCGCCACCGCGCCGTCATCGCTTCCGGCCAGCGCCTCTGCGGCGTCGTTGAGCCTCTCGAGGGTCAGCTTCTCTGCCTTACCGAGGTACTTTTTCCGCAGCCGGCCGCCCCGCCTGCGGTAGGCGGTCCAATACGCGTCGCCGTGTACTCGGTGCTCTTTGCGTGCGGTGAACGCGCCGGACGGGCCCCGGAACGAGAAAGAGCGCGTCGCGGGATTCCTCAGCCATGCGGCCCAGGAAGGCGAGTCAACGGCGATTTCCGGCCCTCCCGAAGGACCGGGCACATGGAGCACCCCGTCAACCACGCGGGGAATGCGCTGCGCCACTCGTACTCTCCTTATGCTACCTCGGTTACCCAAGAGTATAGACGGTGCTTGGGTAACACGACACACCAATAAACGTCGGGCCGACGGTGTCACAGCCGGGCGGAAGGCGCAAGAGGAGGCCCTTGGTAGAGATTGGAGACGTGCCTATATAGACACCACTCCGGCACCATCGGGAACGCAGTACGGCGCAACGCATATCAAGCTAGACAACGTAACCGTCTCGGACGGGCGGGATTTGCGAGTCGGTGCAAACTCCCGCGACGTCCCGATTACGAGTCGCTCGTAATCGTTCCTACGGCCCTTTCGGGTACGGTGCTCGCGGAGGCAGGGAGGGCACCCCGGCAACGCGAAACGGGCCCTCAGGACATCGATCGTTCACCGGGATCGATCCCGTATTCGTGGACGCCCGCGAACACCCCAAGCGGGCCGAAGGTTGCTCTGCTGGAAGACCTCGGGCTCGAGGGAGGGGGCTTGCAGTCTGTCGGCCATCGGGGCCGCCACCTCGTCGCGCGACTACCAGCGTCACCTCTTTTTCCTGTTCTCGTAGACCATCTCTGGCTGCGGGACCGGTTTGAGGGTCGGGACCGGGCCACGCAGGGCGAACGTCTTGGCATCGTGGGGCGCTCTTCGGTTTATCATTAGGGAGCGGTTGTACGGACCGTCGGGACCGGCCGATCGGTGACGCGGACAGGGAAACGGCCTTTGGGCAGGACACGCGAGCAGAACAAGCGCGGGGGCGGGCCGCCCGTCTTCACCTTCGAGGCCGCGCCCGGCGCGCCGCTGGTGAGCACCCTGCGGTTCGACCGGGAGCTCGCGGCCTCGGGCGGCCTGGCCGGGGCGCACGCCCACGACTTCCTGACGCTCGCCTACTTCGAGCGCGACGGCGGCTTCCTGATCTCGGGGACGAAGAGGTGGGAGTTGAGAGAAGGCGACGCGTTCGTGATCCCGCCCGGCGAAGTACACGACCCGAGGGGCCTCTCGGATGCCCTGGGCTGGGCCGCCTTCTTCCCGGCCGAGGTCCTCGCGCCATCAAGTTCGGGCGTCTTCCTCTCCTGGCGCTCACACCCGCTCTTGTTCCCCTTCGCGGCGGGCGTAGACAGAGTGGGAGGGGGCGCCAGGCGGCTGGTCGTGCCCCCGGAGGACCGTCCCTCCTGGTCCGCGCGCCTGTCGGCCCTGGACCTGGAGCTGCGCGGGCGCAGGGACGGCCACCGGGAGGCGGCGCTGGCGCACCTGACGCTGCTGCTCGTGGCCGTGGGGCGGCTGGCCACCGAGGCGGTGGGCGAGCTCCGCCTCAACGACGAGCCCCTGCTCGCGGAGGTCTTCGGCTTTATCGAGGACCGCTACGGGGAGCACCTCTCGCTCAGGGACGTCGCGAGGGCGGTCAGCCTCTCGCCGGGCCACCTCACCACGGTCGTCAGGAGCAAGACGGGGCGCACGGTGCTGGGGTGGATCGCCGAGCGCCGCCTGGCCGAGGCGCGGCGCCTCCTGGTCGAGACCGACCTGGCGGTGGAGGAGGTCGGCCACAGGGTCGGCTACAACGACCCCACCTATTTCGTGAGGTCCTTCAGGCGCGCCCACGGCGCGACGCCGCTGGGGTGGCGACGCGCCGGACGCCCATGAAGCGCAAGAATTTCCCATCGCAAGTGAAGGCCCTCATCCGAAACCCGGAGCAGAGGCAACGGCGGAACTTCCGAGAACCCCGTTAAGACGAAGTTCAGGGGCCGCGGTGTATTAAAAGTTTGCGCGAATTCCGGCGCACGATCGCGCCGTTTCGGGCGCTCCCGTTCGTGTTCGTCGCGACTGATCCCCGACGTCGTGCATGACTGCGTGTGCCAGCGTATGCCAGTTGTATGCCAGTGCACACGAATCCGGGCTAGTCCGGCCGAGTCCGCATTGCACGAAAACCGCCTATTTGTGCGGGTTTGCGGACCCCGCCGGACGCGCCTGGACCCCCTTTTTCTCACTCGTAATGAGCAGGTCAGCGGTTCGAGTCCGCTCGTCGGCTCTTCGTTTTCTTGCGATTTGCAGGGAAAACGTCGAGTGATTGTCGAGGCGTGGGCATTACGTTGGGACCGATCTACTGCAACCCGACTGCTTTAGAACGCTCACTTTGGCCCTTGCCGCGTGATTTTCGATAACCGCTGGTATCTTGCGTCCAAGTGGGTGGGGCTGCGTGGTCATGGCCAACTTGGCGAGGTGCTCGAGCCGGCTCAGCAGCCCCTGAGCGCCTTACCGGAAGGGATTTCGCCTACGGACGAGGCACGGCCCGTACTCACGTGGCCCGCCATGGTCATACTCACGTGGCCCGACGTGGTGAGCGCATGTGTCCATAGGCGAGGGTCTCCCACACCGCAAGACCGACCACGATCAAGCCCGCCGCGCCGCTGAGCGCGAGCGTCGGCATCGCGAAGCCCACGGGTATCAAGGCCATCAGCGCGGCGACCGCGACCGCGTGCGAGAAGGGCAGCACCCCGAACACCGCCCACTTGAAGAGCGCGTGTCCGGCCACGAACAGCGCCGTTCCTCCGAGAGTCAGTGTGATGGAGGCGAGTAT
>JBKPNW010000010.1:0-4741 GCA_046732815.1 Actinomycetota bacterium
TTGTCTAACTACGCAACGCTCCAGTATGACAGGGTGTCCAAGGATGGTGAGGCGGCCGGAATATCGACGTACACTGGTTATAGCTACAACGAGCGCGCGATGCTCTCGCTAGCCTGTATCGACGTGGAACATAGCGAACCGGGCACCGAGGTCACGGTAGTGTGGGGTGAAGAAGGTGGCGGGACATCGAAACCGACGGTCGAGCGCCACGTGCAAACCGAGATCCGGGCGACTGTTGCACCTGCCCCTATCGCCGAGTTTGCACGTACTGCGTACCGAGGGAGCTCTGCCGAATAGGCGTCGGTGAGCAGGGGTTCGAAGTTCGTCACTTGGTGGACACACAACATCGGCGGACTACACCAAAGCGACTCGAAACGGCAGCGAAGATGTAGAGCGACTACCCCTCTGCTCTCTCGATGCGCTCGAGCAGCTCCTGCCGCCAAGCCTCTGTCTTCTCTACTTCGTTGAAGGTGTAGATGTGGAACCCCTCGACCCTGTAACGAGGATCGCCGAGGTAAGGACCTAACTCCTTGACCAGATCGTCGGGACTGTAGCCTCCGGGCAGCAGCAGCCGCACGAACCAGTTGCCGTGCTTCTTCAAGAAATCAGCGGACCCGCCAACACCGATGCTAGAAGATATCTGCATCAACTTGCGCTTGCTTACAGCACCGTAGAGCGGCAGCATCTCAGTCGAGGATCTAACTGCTTGCCTTTACCTCTAAGCGTACTGCGCCACACCCGGAAAGCAGGAGGCGAAAAGGTAGCTCGATGCAGCTCGTATTTTGTAGGGTACGTAACCGCGAAGCGGCAGGTGATTCGACGAGGGCTACCCGCTAACCTCGCAGGGCGACCTCTGCGACCTTCCGCTGTACGGACTTCTTAAGAGTTCGCCCAGATAGAGGATGCATCCTATCTCTCCCTATGGCATTATTCTTGTGGGTGAAAGGATTTGGTCCGTAGGCAGACGGAAATAGAGAGGGAGGCGACCATCCCCCTTTTTCGCGAGCTCGAAGCCGCTGGCGTGGAACAATCGTACCCGCCCTCGGGATGGGAAGAGGCCCGCAATGCCACCTCGATCCTGGTCGATGCCGCAACCCCCAAGGACGGCTACACCGCCGAGCACGCTACCGAGGTCGCCCGCCTCTCGTGGCTTGTCGGGATGGATCTTGGCTTCGATGAAGAAGGGCTAGAGTGGCTCGTGCACGGGGCGCTCTTGCACGACCTTGGAAAGCTCGGCGTGGCGGACGAGATCCTGAAGAAGCCTGGTCCCCTTACCGAAGAAGAATGGGAGGCTGTCCGGCGCCACCCGCCGATAGGGGCCCAGATGATAGAGCCGCTAGAGCCGCTGTTGGGGGCGGTCCCGGTCGTGAGGCACCACCACGAGCGCCCTGACGGGACCGGCTACCCCGCTGGGCTCGAAGGGGAGGAGATCCCCCTAGGTGCGCGCATAGTGGCTGCGGCGGACGCCTACGACGTGATGCTCCGGGGCAGGCCCTACCGGCCCAAAAGCTCGCCCTCGGAAGCCCTTAGGGAGCTCTCGCGCGAGGCGGGACGCCAGTTCGATCGGAGGGTGGTCGAGGCGCTTGGTCGAGTGCTCGGGGGTGCGAGGGGCCACGCCTCCCTCTAGTTTGGTTCGACCCCTCTTGCCTCCGGGGCGAACACCACTGCCACCTCGCGGAGCACCCTGTCACCCTGCTGGTGTCCCAAGGAATCGTTGACGAGCTTGAAGTCGTCCAGGTCTATGAACAGTAGGGCGACTATAGAGCCCCTGCGTCTGGCGCGAGAGAGGGCGCGGGAGAGGTACCCACGGTGCGGCAAGAAGATCGAGCACGACCAGATCCCGGTAATTGAATTCGACGGCTTCCGGTAGCTTGTAACGAGTCCAGAGGCGCTTGGCAAACCCTGGGCCGGGCCGGTGCCATACGGAGGTGTAAGATGCGGTGGTGCATGGGCCAAGAGGGAGGAGAAGGTATGGCAGGCGAGCAATACTACGCGCTCTGCGTGGAAGAGGAAGATGGCAGCACGGAGATTGCCTTCTTCGAGCTCGGCAGAGAAGACCTCCCAGGGGCGCTGGGGATCTCCCTGTACACTTCCCCCGACGGCAAGCTGCAGAGCAGGCACCTGCAATCCGAGGACCTAGTCATAGTCGCCAAGAGTCCCCGGGACCTTCTGGAGGCGATGAGCACCGGCGTACCGAGCAGCGTCTTCGTGGATGGGAGGAGGATAGCGGGGTCGGTGTTCAAGGCCATGCTTAAAGAGGACCTCGGCATCCCGCTAAGCAAACCCAGGCTCATCCGCCTCGACGAGCCCGATCTAAGCTGAGTTCGCGGCGCCAGGATGGTTTAGGACGAACCCGGCGACCCGTCTGGTGCAGGCTTCTTAAAGCGGAGCTTGGGGGCGATCGTCGCGCGCCTGGGCACCGCAAGCTGCATTGGACGTGGAGGGCAGCGGGCCGTCGCTAAGCCCCCGTCACTTCCATTTTCGCGGCGCGACCACCGGAGAGCAGGACGCGGTAACTCAACTCTGAGCCGGTTGTATTTTTAGGCTACGTAACCCTGATGCGGCAGGCTATCCAGCGACCGTTTACGTGCCAGTCGCGTGGACGGTACCCAGTGCGAACCTCCTCTGTGCAACGTTCTGCGAACTTCGGCTTTACGGAGTTCTATGAAGTTCAGCTTAGGGATGCGGAGCGTCGTAGAGTAAGAAGGGTGATATCGTCCTCTTGCTCCCAGCCCTCCCCTACGAACGAGGAAAGCTCCTCTAGGAGCACCTCATCTAGCGATCCCTCCTCACCGTGCTCTGCTACTAGCTCCCGCAACCTGGGGAAACCAAACATCTCACCTTCAGAGTTGTGGGCCTCGACAAGCCCGTCGCTGTAGAACAGTGCCGCTTCACCCTCCTCGAGCACTATCTCCTTCTGCTCATAGCTCATCCCCGGCATTAGCCCCAAGGGCATACCCCTGGCCCTTAGCTCTTCGACATCACCGCCCACTCGGTGCAGGTAAGGGAGGTCATGGCCTGCGTTGGCGTAGCTCAAGCTGCCACTCTCGGGTTCAAGCGTGGCGTAGAAGCAAGTTACGAACATGTTGAGCGGGATACGAGCCGACAACGTCTCGTTGACCTGAGCTAGTACCTCTCCAGGCGAGGGAGGCCCCAAGACTCGAGCTACCGCCCTAAGCATGGAGCTAGTTGCGCTTACCACCAAAGCCGCGGGCACTCCTTTACCCGTCGCGTCCCCCACTACTACTCCTACCCTGCCATCCTCTAGTTCGAAGAAGTCGTAGAAATCTCCTCCCACCTCTCTTGCGGGCTGGTAGTAAGGGGAGATCTCCCAGCCTTCTAGGGTCGGCACCTCCTCGGGCAGGGAGGCCTGCTGGATGCTTCGGGCAACCTGCAGTTCCTGCTCTACGCGCTCGCGCTCGCGTATCTCTTGGGCGAGCATTTCCCCCACCTCATAGTGCTCCACCTCTACCCTGTGGGCGGCGAAAGTCCCTGAGAGTTCCGCGCGTAGCGGCCTCATCACCTCCTCGCTATTCTTCATGGCTTCCTCGCTCTCCCACAAGGAGATGAAGATGGCCTTGCCGCTGTGGCGATCCACAAAGAAATAGGCACCCTCGATGCCGTCGAGCTCTCTAACCCCGGGAAGCCGCTCCCAGGTTCGGCGGATGCCTTCTTCTATGCGGTGGGGAGAGGGGTGGTCGGCTGTGTAGGTTACTATCCTTGCGAACACGATCTTCTCGGTTGTTCTCCAACGGGTTGGCAACAACAGCCATGATGCCAGCTGGAGGCATCTAGTGCATAGCCCGGAGCCTTATCCACCGGAGTGCGTGGAAGGATTATTCTCCGAAGTCCAGAACCAGAATCCTGCATGACGTCCCGTAATACCGAGGTTCAGGACCGCCAGGGCGCCCGCTTGCTACCGCTCGCCACTTCCTATTATTCCGAGCCTGGATAAAGATGGGCGGGTTTGAAAGTTTTATTGACCCCTTGCGCGCTGCACTTGTGCACGCACAAGCGAGGAAATGCCTTTTCCTATGGAAATTCGTTACCCACCACGACCGCTAGTAGCAAATCGTGCGTACAAACAACCGCCAGACCAGGGTGGAGCATACACCCACCAAACCATAGGAGGAAGAAGATGCGCCAACCACCGCGCCACATAGACGATCCCGTCACATCACTAATCGCGCTGCTCATCTCTGCGGTGTTGGGTTTATTGGGCCTGCTAGTGTTGATGCTCACGCTCGCACTGAGCGTATAGGGCTCCGTTCGTTTGCACTAGAGCCGCCGTGAGCGTTGTAGCCGGCCCGATGGCCCTGGGTCGGCCCTATCTGCGACCGAGGCGGTTTCTGGATGCTAGCCGCCTGGCCGCTACTCGTTTACCCTCACCCTGCGCCTAGCCTCTACGAGTGCTGCCTCGACGGCCGCGCGTGCGTACTCCAGGCGGTGCTTGAGGACGGCGTACTCTGGATCGGTGAGCCAGTGATAGGCGTCCACCTTCAGGGCAACCAGCTCCCCAACCAGCACTTAGACGACTGATGTGTAATTGCCGGGAACGCGGAAGGAGCCGAAACTCTATGCTGATACCAAACCTTCGCCCAGAGGTGGTGGCGCATGGATCTGGACTCCTTCCTGGTCACATTGTACGTATTGGTGGAGGACTGGTGGCAGGAGCGCCATCCCTCCTCCTCTGCGCGCAAGAAGAAGCCCGGCCGTCCGGCCCTGCTCTCCGACCCCGAGG
>JBKPNW010000011.1:0-5918 GCA_046732815.1 Actinomycetota bacterium
GCGGAATCGTGATCTTCAGGTCCATCTTCCTGCTTCCTTACGTGACGGTTACGGTGGCACTGTCGCTGGTGTGGAAGTGGATCTACCTACCCGATATAGGGCTGATCAACTCAGTGCTTGGCGTGTTCGGTATAGATGGACCGCCCTGGCTCACCAGCGGGACCTGGGCTATGCCTGCCCTGATCTTGATGAGCGTGTGGAAGGGGTTCGGGTACAACATGGTGATCTTCCTGGCCGGTTTGCAGGGAATACCGGAGCACCTCTACGATGCCGCCAAGGTGGACGGCGCGACGGCGTGGCGCAGGTTCCTGAACGTCACACTGCCGCTGCTCTCACCGACCACCTTCTTCGTCGTGGTTATCTCCGTGATCTCCTCATTCCAGGTCTTCGACCAGGCCCTGATTATGACGAACGGAGGCCCAGGGACCGCGACGACGACCCTCGTCCTCTACATCTACCAGGTGGGCTTCCAGTCCTTCGAGATGGGCTACGCTGCGGCTGTCGCCCTGGTCCTCTTCGCCGCGATCTTCGTCTTCACCGTCGTCCAGTTCCTGTTGCAGCGACGCTGGGTCACCTACGACTAGGGGTGCCTGACGCATGAGCCTTCTGACCTCCATAGGCGCGGCCCTCAAAGGCAATGCTGGCGACTCCTCAGGAAGCAGGGCTTACTGGCCCATACTGATCTACGCCGCCTTGATGGCGATGTCGTTCCTCACGCTGGTCCCGATCATCTGGATGGTCCTGACCGCGTTCAAGTCGGCCCCCGAGGTGGCGGCCAACCCGCCGACTTGGTGGCCCAGGGAGTGGCATCCCGAGAACTTCAGGGCGGCCTGGACCTTCGCGCCTTTCGGCAGGTACCTGCTAAACAGCCTGATCATGGTCGGCGGCATCACCATCCTCCAGACGGTGACCTCGGCGCTTGCTGCCTACGCGTTCGCCCGCCTGCGCTTCAGGGGGCGCGACCTGCTCTTCCTCCTCTACCTCGGCACGCTGATGATCCCCCCCCAGGTCACCGTCATACCGCAGTTCATCCTTATAAAGGAGCTCAACTGGGTGGACACCTACCAGGGCCTGATCATCCCCCAGGCGTTCACGGCGTTCGGGGTCTTCCTCCTGCGGCAGTTCTTCCTCAGTATCCCCCACGAGTTGGAAGACGCGGCCCGTATCGACGGCGCGAGCCGCTTCGGTTGCTTCTGGCGCATCATACTTCCACTCTCGGGGCCGGCCCTGGCCACGCTAGCCGTCTTCGCCTTCCTCTTCCACTGGAACAACCTGCTGTGGCCCCTTATAGTCTCCAACTCGGACGCGACGATCCCGGTCGTGGTCGGCCTGAGGAACTTCCAGGGCCAGTACGGTACCCAGTGGAACCTGCTCATGGCCGCCGCCGCGATCGCCACCATCCCCACGGTCATCGTCTACCTGTTCGCCCAGCGCTGGTTCGTGCGGGGAATAACCATGTCCGGTTTCGGCGGCAGGTAGACGCCGCAGATTTCATCGCAGATAAGGAGGAGTCTTGACGCAGGAGCTTCGACGTACAAACGCAGCCGATACGCAGTGGTTCACCCGCGACCGCTTCGGCATGTTTATCCACTGGGGGATCTACGCCCTCCCGGCCCGCCACGAGTGGGTCAAGCAGCGCGAGAGGATCCGCGACGAGCATTACCAGCTGTACTTCGATCATTTCTATCCCGACCTCTACGACCCGCGAGCCTGGGCCCGCGAGGCGAAGAAGGCGGGGATGAGGTACTTCGTCGTCACCACCAAGCACCACGACGGCTTCTGCCTCTGGGACTCTGACCTCACCGACTACAAGGTCACCAATACTCCGTGGGGCGAGGACCTCATCGCCCCGATGGTCGGGGCGTTTCGCGCCGAGGGCATGAAGGTCGGCTTCTACCACTCGCTATTAGACTGGCACCACCCCGAGTTCCCCGTGGACGGTCTCCACCCGATGCGCAACGACCAGGATTACATTGAAGCGAACAGGGACCGCGACATCGCTCGCTACCGCGAGTACCTGCACGGCCAGACCCGCGAGCTTCTGACCTGGTTCGGGAAGATCGACATCATGTGGTTCGACTTCTCCTACCCGGACCGCACCTGGAGCGGCAAGGGTAAGGAGGATTGGGGCTCCGAGGATTTGATGCAGATGGTGCGTGAGCTGCAACCGGGCATCATTGTTAACGATCGACTCGAGATCGGCGGGGATCTCGTCACCCCTGAGCAGTACCAGCCGAGAACTTGGCCAGAGCGCGACGGCCGCCCGATTATGTGGGAGGCGTGCCAGACCCTCAATGGCTCCTGGGGCTACGACCGTGACAACCTTGACTGGAAGACCACGGACATGCTGGTCCGTATGCTTGTGGACACCGTCTCCAAGGGCGGCAACATGCTCCTGAACGTCGGCCCCAACGCCCGCGGCGAGCTTGAGCCGAAGGCTGTCGAGAGGCTGCGCGGCGTCGGGGATTGGATGCGGCTGCACGAGCGCTCGATCCGAGGGTGCACCGCGAGCAGCTTCAACCCGCCGCCCGACTGCCGCTATACCCAGAACGAAGATCGACTCTACCTGCACCTCTTCGGGTGGCCGTTCAAACACGTCCACCTTGAAGGGTTGGCTGACAGAGTCGGGTACGCACAACTACTCAACGATGCCTCCGAGGTGAGGATGTTCGCAGTAGACCCGAATCAGAGGGCACAGAACACCACCATGGGCGGCATTCCGCCGGGCACACTCACCCTCGATCTGCCTGTGACACGGCCGCCAGTCGAAGTGCCGGTCGTCGAACTGTTCCTTAAGGAATAGATAGCATGGATAACGAACACGAGCGCAGGTACCGCCAGGTCCATTTGGACTTCCACACCTCTGCCGACTGCGAAGATGTCGGCGCCCACTTCGACCCTGAGGTGTTCGCAAAGACGGTCAAGGCGGGGCACGTGGACTCTATGACAATCTTCGCCAAGTGTCACCACGGCTTCTCGTACTACCCGACGAAGGTCGGCACGACGCACCCGAATCTCGGCTTCGACCTCATGGGACAGCAGCTCGAGGCGCTGCATTCTGTGGGCGTGAGGGCTCCCATCTACGTAAGCATCATGTGGGATGACCTTGCCGGCGAGAAAGAGCCCGGGTGGATTATCACCCGCAAGGATGGGAGCCTCGTGATCCGTCCACCGCTCTCTGCCGAGTCGCCTCTCACCGGAGGGTGGGGCTGGACCACCCTTGACGTTTCCACAGAGTATGGCGACTACCTCGTGGCACAGGTGGAAGAGATTGCGGAAAACTACGACGTAGACGGCTTCTTCTTCGACATCTGCTTTGCCCTCCCCAACTATTCGCCTTGGGGGCAGGCCCAGATGCGCGAGGCTGGAGTTCGCTTAGACGATGAACACGCGGTGCTGAGGTTTGCCGAGGAGAAGCTTGCACGCTTCATGGAACGGATGAGCGGGGCGGTTCGTGCGAAAGTGCCCGAAGCGACAATCTTCTACAACGGCACGGTTACCCCGAAGATGGTGCGGAGCCTTCCCATCCAGACGCACTTCGAGATAGAGAGCCTGCCCACCTCTTCTGGGCTCTGGGGGTATCTTCACTACCCGATCGTAGCCCGCCAGGCTCGCACCTACGGGCGGAACTTCATCGGCCAGACCGGACGCTTCCACAAGGCTTGGGCGGACTTCGGCGGCCTAAAGACCCGGGATCAGCTCGACTATGAGTGCGGCACCGTCGTGGCTGCGGGAGGCGAAGTCTCCGTCGGCGACCAGCTCCACCCAAGCGGCGTGCTAGACCCCGCGGTCTACCGCCTGCTCGAGCACTCTTTCGGCCGCGTCGAGAACCTTGAGCCGTTCCTGAGAGACGCGAAGCCCATGGCCGAGGTGGGAATCCTTTCTGCTTACGAACCGTCTTTCCTGGGTGGCATTCCCACAAACGCGTACGTCGCCGACGTAGAAGGAGCCGCGCAACTCTTCCTGGAAGCAGCGATTCAGTTCGATATCGTCGACCCAGAGCAGGGCTCCTTCGACGCCTACTCGGCGCTGGTACTCCCCGAGGGTCTGTCGTTGGATTCGACGCTTCGCACAAAACTCGAGGCCTACCTCGGCGCTGGAGGCAGACTTATCGTTAGTGGGACGGCGGCTCTGGACAGAGAGACCGGCATATTCGCCCTCGATGCTATTCCGGTCGCCTATGCAAAACCAGTACCGACCGTGCCTGGCTACCTGCGGATCGATGAGACCCTCGCCGGCGATACGGAGCTCGCCACAGATTATGACTATGTTTTCTACGAGCAAGCGCAGATAGTCAGACCCCTAGAAGGTGCTGCGGCCTACGGGGAACTGCGGCGGGCCCTCTTCAACCGAAGTTGGGAGCACTTCACGAGCCATGCTCAGGCACCGGTCGGGGATCGCCTGGATTGTCCGGTCGTGGTGAGGGGAGAGAACGTCCTGTACTTCGCCGCGCCTATGTTTGCGGCGTACCGCGACCATGACTACTGGGCGTATCGAGCCATTGCCCTGAACGCCATCCGGGATTTCCTCCCGAGATCGATCCTCAAGCTCTCCGGGCCCGGATGGGTCGAGGCCACGCTGCACGAGCAGCCGGCAAGTAGAGGGCGTCCCGAGCGGCGGATGGTTCACCTGGTCGCCTACCATCCTCGACGTACGTTGCAGCCCATCCAGCACGTCGATCAAAGCTGGACCACTTCGGGACTGAGCATCAAGGTGCTCTCCGAGGGTAAGCCGTTCGAACGAGCTTACCTCGCCCCCCAGGGCGAAGAGCTCGCTTTCAGGACGGAGGACGGTTACGCACTTGTGGACCTGCCACCGATCCAGGCCCATCTCGTACTTGTGCTCGAATGAGTAACGCGCGAACGCCAACGCCTGAGTGATCACTCGTAATGAGCAGGTCAGCGGTTCGAGTCCGCTCGTCGGCTCTCCCGATTCGGCGTAGATAAGCGGAATAATCGGAATTAGAGAATCCCTCAGTTCATGATTGGGGGCCTTTTGACACCACTCACAAATTCATCTGGTGAATAATGCGCAACCAGCGAAGTGCTTGATCACCCACAGATTAGCGTGTCGACCTCTCGCTAGGCTTCGAGAATCCCTTCCTTCCTCTAATCTCCAGAACGCGCTCGGAGAGGACGCCACGCTCTACATCTGCGCGCGCAGATCTGCGGCATCAGCCAGTCCTTCGGCATCGCGACGTGCACTTACCTAAGAAGTCTCTTGGAGAACCAGATAACCCCATTGCTGCGGTTGGTCTACGAGGCTCGCAACGAAGAGGGTGAGGACGTTGGCGAGCTGTCGGAGGTCCTGAACGAGAAGGTGGCGGAGAATGAGATACGGCTCGCGAACCAGGTGCTACCGAGTTCGTTGGAGATCCGGGGGGACAACCCGCTGGAGTTGATTTACGACAAGCTCAGTGCCGGTCTGCACCGACAGAGCGAGCAGGAATGTATGGAGATCGCTACGGAAGCCTCCCAGGTATTGAGGTACGTCATAATCAGCATCAGCAATAAGTACGAGCGCCGAAAGTCGAAAAACCGCTACGTGGATCTGATAAAGGGACTGAGGAAGCGCGGCGGCTGAGAAGCTTCCTCAGTCCCTGGTCGTCAGCCGCCGAACGGGTCGAGGACGGGACATTTCTTGAGGCAGTTCTTCAGCGCGATCCACGGTCCTTCGGTCTCTTCGGCCGCAGTAATAAACGCTAGCAGGCTGAACGTAGCAGTTGCTGACGGCGGACGTGCGATTCTTCAGAAACTGATCCGGGACCCCTTGGACTTGATCCCTGGTCTCTTCGTCCAACCAAACTTATAGATGCCATTTTCGCCGCGGAAGTAGTGGTGGCGAACCACCTTGAGCCCTGCGCCCCCGTACGGCGACCCATCAGGATTGTAGCTGGGGTAGCGGTAGTAGACCTGGTG
>JBKPNW010000012.1:0-3497 GCA_046732815.1 Actinomycetota bacterium
TGGATGGCGCTCTTTGAGCCCTACTGTTTTCGCACTGCTTACATCGGGGTCTATAAGCAGATCGAGACGCTGAGTTTTCCCCATCGATAAGCCGAATGCGCCCGTAGCTCAGGGGACAGAGCAGCGGACTTCTAATCCGTATGAACACCTCCGGGCGCGTTCTAATGCGTAGCAGCATGTAGCTTAGGTAAGGAGAAAACCCGGCCCGCGCACCGCCGAATTTCCTCATGCGTCCGGGTGCGTCCTAGCGTCTATTGCTGCCGCATTGCTGCCATTACCGCCGCGGATTGGTTCGAGGAGATCTCCCGTTCTTAGAAGTGTTGCGCTGCCAGGTCCTACTGACACCATGCGGGAGCCAGCGTGGGTGCTAAAGGGCGCTCGTAAGGCGTAGGGGAAGCCTCCATCTCTCTGCTCGTCCTCTCAAACTCGGGGAGATGTCCCAGGAAAAATTGCCCGAGCAAGTCAGGAAACTATCCCCTACCTCCCGGGATAGTGGTGCCACTAGAGTGACCGTAGAAGGTTGAAGAACTCACACAAAGGAGATCCATCGAATATAGGAACGAGCGAAAGGTTCGCAGAGCACGCTCACATGGACGAGAGAAGGGAAGGAGGTGTCATAGGACCGGAGCCAGTCGAGACTAGCAGTTAGGTTCACGGAGAGAGACAGAAGAGAGAAAGGAGCAGGCAATGATTGCAAGATTTGACCACCGACCGATGCTTACGGCGGCATTGGCACTAACGACGACCGTGTTGGTCGTGGTCGTGATAACGCTCTCCACGTTGCTCTATACGTCGCCACCAGCGGCAAGCCCCCCGAGCGTCGGTAGCGGCAACCCCGGCGCGGGTGCGGCTCCCGCCAATATGGACGCAGGAGGCGAAAACTACGGATGGGACATTTACAACAAGTGAACTCTGCGGCAAAGCGAAAGGATAGATCATGAGACGAGCGACCTTGCTGGTGGCAGGCGGTGTGACTGCCCTAGCCCTCTTGGCCCTTATCGTGGGAGCGGCGTTTGCTACTACGCCTTCCGGTGTGGCCCCGACCCTATTAACGCGAGCGACTCTTGGGGAGTTCGTCGCTCACAACGACGGCATCACGTTGAAAAGTTCCGCACGTTCGGCAGACGTTACTAATGTAAGGGTTGATCTCCAACCCGGAGGCTCGACCGGCTGGCACCATCATCCCGGTGTCGCTGTGGTTGCAGTTGCCTCTGGCACCGTGACCGAATATGACGAAGGATGTCGTCAGAGCGTCATCACTACGGGCGACGGATTCGTTGAAAGTCAGGACCACGTGCATCTTGTGCACAATGAGGGCAGTGTTCCAGCGGTGCTCTACGTGACGTTCATCACTCCGACCGAGACTCCTCAAGGAGTTACCATTTCCGACCCGCAGCCAAAGGACTGCAACAAGCTGTAACCTCACGTAGTCAACCAAACTTCTTTAGCATCTACTGACCCCCAGGAGTCCTCTGCGGCACGGGTTCCTGGGGCTTTACTTAGAGACGTCGGTTCCGCTTCATCAGTCGGCTCCGCAACATCTGTCGTAATACTTGAGGGAAGGTCATGCTGTAGAGTGATGGTTGTGACGAAAGGGACAAGGAAACAGGGTCTAAGGAGCAGTGGGATGAGTCCCCGCACCGCCACTAGGTTGACCTGGTCGTTGTGGGCGGTGTGCGTGGTGCTTATCGCGCTCCCCCTTTTGCTCGACTTCGTTACAAACATCGACTCGTACACCTGGGAAGGTCTACAGTACTATCCGGTTGGTCTGCCTAACGCTAGGCTAGACTTTGCGCTCGCTATTCTAACGGGAGTGCTGTCACTGGCATACCCGACGGTCGGCGCACTGATCGCCTCGCGCCTCCCTACCAACCCCATCGGCTGGATCTTCTGTGGTGTGGGGCTACTTTACGTAGTGCAGCGCTTCGCCCAGGCGTACGCTGACTACGCGCTGCTCGAGAATTTCGCGTTTCCTGGTGGGGAGTACGTGGCCTGGTTCTCAACGTTGGCAGAGTTCTCGGGACGAATCCTGGCAGGAGTGTTCGTGATGCTGCTGTTCCCCAACGGCCGTCTCCTGTCTCGTCGGTGGCAGATCGTGGCGTGGACGGCGGTCTTGGGAGCAGCGTTGATAGCACTCAATGATGCCTTCTATCCGGGAATGCTGTCTACCCATAATTACGTTGACAATCCGTTCGGAGTCGTGGGGGTCATCGGCGGCCGGGTCACAACGTACGATTTCTTTACAACCTCTACTCTCGTCGGCAAGACGCTGCTACTAACGAGCACTCTCGCTGCACTTTTCTTGCTCTTCGTTCGGCTGCACCGCGCACGGGGAGATGAGCACCACCAAATCAAATGGTTCCTGTACGCCGCTGTACCGGCAGGTGTGTGCTACAGCTTCCTCTTGCTTCAATATATCGTCATCGACATCGGGACCCTCTTCCAGATCGGCCAATCACTCATGCTGTCGTGGGAGTCGTGGGGCCTTTTTAATGATGACATCCGTTATGCGGGTGTGTTCGCCATTCTCATCGTCCCGGTCTTCACATACATCGCCATCCTCAGGTATCACCTATACGACATAGACGTGGTCATAAACCGTACCCTCGTCTACGGAGCTCTCAGCGCCAGCGTCGTCGGGATCTATGTGCTCGCGGTGGTAGCCCTTGGAGCCCTCTTCCAGACCCAGGGCAACATTGCCGTCTCGCTCTTGGCGACGGGACTCGTGGCCGTCCTCTTCCAGCCGCTAAGGAGCAGGCTTCAGCGCGGCGTGAACCGCTTGATGTACGGCGAGCGAGACGATCCTTACGCGGTGGTCTCACGCCTGGGGAGGCGCCTGGAAGCAACCCTCGCTCCCGATAGGGTGCTGCCAACGCTCGTCGAGACTATAGCCCAGGCCCTGAAGCTACCCTACGCGGCCATACTGCTGAAGGATGGCGAAGAATTCAGGATTGCTGCAGCCTACGGCTCACCCAGAGGAGAGCCGGAGACGCTTCCGCTTGTGTACCAGAGGGAGGAGATCGGGCGTCTGGTAATAGCTCCCCGAGCACCAGGAGAAGGGTTCTCGGTTGCCGACAGGCGGCTGCTCGAAGATCTTGCCCGACAAGCTGAGGTAGCCGTGCACGCCGTGAGGCTCACCTCCGACCTGCAGCACTCGCGCGAGCGGCTGGTCGCAACCCGGGAGGAAGAGCGCCGTCGCCTCAGGCGTGACCTGCACGACGGCCTGGGCGCACAACTTGCGGGTCTTAACGTCCAGGCCGGGGCTCTCCGGCGCCTCATATCGCATGATCCCGACGCTGCCGAGGAGGTGGTGGTAGAGCTACGCGAGGAACTCCGCTCTGCCATCTCCGACATAAGGCGCCTCGTTTACGACCTCAGGCCCCCGGCCCTCGACGATCTGGGGCTCGTAGAGGCGCTACGCCGCCTCGCCGAGCACTATGGCTCAGAAGGTGAGCAACTGAGCGCGTTGGTAGAGGCGCCTGAGGACCTTCCCAGCC
>JBKPNW010000013.1:0-17125 GCA_046732815.1 Actinomycetota bacterium
AGGTGCCTTTCAGGTCGGGCTCCCTTACCTGGGAGTCGAGGGACGTTCGCAGATGGGACAGCTGGGAGGGGTGGCATGAGGATGCCGAGAGCAGCACGGGCATCGAGCCGGCCGAACGCCTGGATCCCAAGCTCCCGGAGGCTTTGGAGGCCGCTTACGAGCACTGTTTGCCCTACTACTACGAGCTGGCGGCGCACGCGATCCCATCTGTGGCGCGGCGCTCCGGAGGCGCCGGAAACACAGACAAGGAGAAGATCTTGCTCAGAACAGAGACCGCTATCGCCCCGCACGGGGGGGAACTCATAGACCGGGTGGTACCCGATGAGGAGCGCATGGAGCGTGCGATGGAAGCCGCGGAGCTGCCGAAGGTCCCCTTGAGCCCGCGGGCCCTTTCCGATTTGCAGATGATCTCGACCGGGGTCTTCAGCCCCCTCGGAGGGTTCATGCTGCGCGACGAGTACGAGAGCGTGGTCGAGGACATGCGCCTCGGGAGCGGCCTCGCCTGGAGCCTGCCCGTCACCGTGTCCGTGGACGAGGGTCAGGCAGGAGAGCTTTCGGAGGGTTCCGAGGTGGCCCTGGTCGACGGTACCGGGGAGCCTGTGGCCACCATGGTGCTCAGGGAGATGTACGGCTACGACAAGGAGCGCGAGGCCAGGCTCGTCTACAGGACGACCGACGCCGACCATCCTGGAGTGGCCGCCGTCTACCGGCAGGGCGACGTCCTGCTCGGCGGCGAGGTAGAGCTGTTGCGTGCGCCGGACGAGGGAAGGTATCCCCGCTACTACTACACGCCGGCGCAGCTCAGGGACGCGTTCGCCGAGAAGGGTTGGAAGCGGATCGTCGGCTTCCAGACCAGGAACCCCGTCCACCGGGCGCACGAGTACATTCAGAAGAGCGCGCTGGAGACGGTAGACGGGCTCCTCCTGAACCCACTCGTCGGGGAGACCAAGTCGGACGACATACCGGCCGACGTGAGGATGAGGTCCTACGAGGTGATCCTGGACCGCTACTATCCCGAAGACCGCACGATGCTCGCCGTCTTCCCCGCGGCGATGCGCTACGCCGGCCCGAGGGAGGCGATCTTCCACGCGATCTGCCGCAAGAACTACGGCTGCTCGCATTTCATCGTGGGCCGAGATCACGCCGGGGTCGGCAGCTACTACGGGACCTACGACGCCCAGCACATCTTCGAGGAGTTCGAGCCCGAGGAGCTCGGGATCACACCCCTCTTCTTCGAGCACGCGTTCTTCTGCACGGAGTGCGGTGGAATGGGCTCATCGAAGACCTGCCCGCACGACCCCGACTCGCACGTCTTCCTCTCGGGAACCAAGGTCCGCGAGATGCTCTCCAAGGGAGAGTACCCGCCCCCGGAGTTCTCCCGTCCCGAGGTCATCGAGGTGCTCATGGAGGGTCAGCGGGTCGAGAGCAGGTAGCAGGTCAGCACGCTCCGGCCTACGGCCTTCGCTCGTCAGCATTTCAGCACGCTTCGGGCCTGTAAGGCCCTCGCTTGTCAGCGAAGGCCTGCTCAGGCTTCGCCTGAGCGTGCTGATCGGCTAGAAACCGGCGCTGCGACTTGCGGCGCCGACTACCGCTACTATGCCGAGCGAGACGAGCATGTAGACGCATCCGGCGTCGAGGACGTTTTTGGGTCCAACGACCGCGGGGAGGACTAGCCAGGCAACCACGACGGATGCGAAGAAAAACGTCCCGGCCCCCACCATCGCGGACGCCAATTCGCAGAACAGCAGGGTGGTTAGCAGGATTGATCCCAGCCCGCAGAGCGCCGTGCGTGCACGATCCTCCGCTCCTGCTTGGCGCCAGAGACCGATCAAGGCCCCTCTAAAGGCTCTTCGATCTCATCCGGCTCGGTGGCGTCGGGCTTGAGTCCAGGATCTGTACCACTCCGCCCTTCACTCCGCAAGTCGTACCAGGTGTCCAATCCCTGACTGCCAGCCCTCTCCCAAAGCTCGTACCAGAGATCCAGGTCCCACTTCATCTCCCCTACCTCCATTCCATCCGCCTATTGTCTACTTTATAAGTATACAATAGGGTATACGACCACGCATACGGCGTCAAGTGCTGGGGGCGCTTTTTGGGCCCTGAGTGCGGGCGAGAAGCACGAAAGCGTAAGGCACGCGGGCGTGTTGATCCGGCATTGGTTTAGTGTATTCTTTACCATCGCAATAGACAAAATGATTATCGTGGACATTGTTCGGGAGGGAGCATTATGGGTGCTGGATCCGGGCTTGCAGTGCCGGCGTTATCGTATTTGATCTGTGCGACGCCGCGCAGCGGGAGTACGCTGTTGTGTGCGGCGCTCGATGACACGGGAATCGCGGGCCATCCTGCGGAGCATTTCGAGGTCTTGCTCGAGACGGGGCAGGCGAGGCAACCGCGGGACTACTTCCAGCGGTCTAACGACCCCGAGGTATGGGCACTGCTGGACGATCCGGAGTTCAGGGACGTTTTGGGCGAGTACGGCGGCAGGTACTCCGAGCATCCGGCGCGGCGGGACCCGGACTGGAGGCCTCCCGACTTCCAGAAGCTGGTGGAGGGGGCGCTGCAGGAGGGCACGACCGAGAACGGCGTGCTCGGGACCAAGATCATGTGGGCGTACTTCAGGGATTTCGTCCGTCTGGCTCGCAGGCGTGGACTGCAGGACGTACGTCCCTGCGAAGTACCGGCGGCCGTTCTCCCCAACCTGCGGCGGTTCCTCTGGATGCATCGCAGGGACACCACCCGCCAGGCCGTCTCGCTGTGGAAGGCGCTTCAGACCCAGCAGTGGCGCAGAGACTCCGACGAGGACGTGGGTGGACAGGGACTACGGTTCAGCTTTGCGGCGATAGACCACCTCAAGTTGCGTATCGACGAGCACAACGCCGCGTGGCAGGACTTCTTCGAAGCGTGTGGCGTGGAGCCCATGGAGGTAGTCTACGAGGAGCTCGTCGAGGATTACCGGGGGACTGTGATGTGGTTGCTCGAAGGCATCGGGGTACCCAAGCCCGAGAATTTTGTCGTCGCCGAGCCTAAAATGAGGCGGCAGGCCGACGAGCTCTCCGAGGAGTGGGTCCGTCTGTACGACGAGCGCGCTGCCGCCAAACCCAGGCAGAAAGGATAAAGTTGCCGGATCTTCCGAACATCCTCTACATCCACTCCCACGACACGGGGCGATGGGTCAGGCCCTACGGCTACTCTGTCAGGACGCCAAATATCCAGCGGCTCGCCGAGGAGGGCGTGCTCTTTCGCAAGGCGTTCTGTGCGGCCCCGACGTGTTCGGGTAGCCGGGCCTGCCTGCTGACGGGACAGTACGCCCACTCCAATGGGATGGTAGGACTGGCCCACCGAGGGTTCTCGCTCAAGGATTACAGGCACCACATCGTGCACACCCTGCACGAGCTCGGCTACTGGTCGGCGCTCATCGGCGAACAGCACATCTCCAAGAAGCCCGACGTCATCGGCTACGACGAGGTAGTCAAGATCAGCACCAGCCACACCGACGACGTCGTGCCCGTGACGCTCGATCTCCTGGAACGTGCGAGCGACAGGCCCTTCTTCCTCTCCGTTGGGTTCTTCGAGACCCACCGCGAGTGGTTCCGCCCCAGCTCCCCGAAGAAGGCCAACTACGTCATCCCTCCGGCCAATTTGCCCGATGCGCCCGCGACGCGCCTCGATATGGCCGCCTTCCAGGAGAGTGCCAGGTCGTTGGATCGGGGCATAGGAGCCGTTCTCGACGCCCTCGACGCCGAAGGACTGACCGAGGACACGCTGGTCATCTGCACGACCGACCACGGCCTCGCTTTTCCTGGCGCGAAGGCCACCCTCTATGACAGGGGGCTCGGCGTGATGCTCATCCTGCGCGGACCCGGCGGTTTCACGGGCGGCAAGGCGAGCGACGCCCTCGTCTCCCACATAGACCTGTTCCCGACCGTCTGCGATTTCGCCGGTATCGAGAGGCCGGAGTGGTTGCAGGGCGAGTCGCTGCTCCCGCTCGCGAACGGGGAGGCCGAGGAGGTCAGGGACGCCATCTTCGCCGAGAAGACCTACCACGTCGCCTACGAGCCCGAGCGGTGCGTGCGCACCCACCGCTGGAAGTACATTCGGCGCTTCGGGGACCGTACCAGGCCCGTCCTGCCGAACACCGATGACGGTCCGAGCAAGGACCTTCTGCTCTCCTACGGGTGGGGGGAGCGTACCATTCCCCAGGAACAACTCTACGACCTCGTGCTCGACCCGAACGAGGCGCACAACCTCGCCGGAGATCCAACCCACGCACAGACGCTGGAGGAGTTGCGCGAGAGGCTCGAGGCATGGATGGTAGAGACCAAAGATCCGCTCCTCGACGGGGATGTGCCCGCGCCAGAAGGCGCCGAGCTCAACGACCCCGACGGGCTCTCCCCCAACGATCCCACCATCGTCGTGTGAGCAGATCCCACAGGGAACTGTAAACTACGGCCGAAGAAGCAGTCGAAAGGAACGTGTATGAACGAACAACGCGGGTTCACGTTGTGGTTTACCGGCCTCTCCGGGTCGGGGAAGACGACCATCTCCGAGCTCGTCGAGCACGAGCTGCGCGAGAGGGAACGGCCCGTCGAGGTTCTGGACGGGGACATAGTGAGGACCAACCTCTCCAAGGGCCTCACTTTCTCCAGGGACGACCGCAACATAAACGTCCTCAGGATCGGCTTTGTGGCGAACCTGCTCACGCGCAATGGGGTTGGTGTGATCGTCAGCGCCATCTCGCCCTACAAAGAGGCGCGCGACCAGGTCAGGCGCAGGATCGTCGACTTCGTCGAGGTCTTCGTCGACGCCCCCCTGGAGGTCTGCGCCGAGAGGGACGTCAAGGGCCTCTACAAGAAGGCCTTCTCCGGAGAGATCGAGCAGTTCACCGGCGTTTCCGACCCTTACGAGCCGCCCGTCGCCCCCGACCTCGTCCTCAAGACCGACGAGGAGTCGCCTGAGGAGAGCACCCGCAAGGTCATAGAGAAGCTCGAGTTCTTCGGTTACCTCTGGCCCCGGGAGGCGCAGGAGACGGAGTACAACTGGAGCTCTCGCTGATAGCGGCCTGGGGAAGGCCGTACGGCCTTCCCCAGGCCGCGCTGGTCAGCATTTCAGCACGCTCAAGCCTTCGGCTTTCGCTTGTCAGCATTTCAGCTCTTGGGGAATGAAGGAACGATTCTCGTGAACACTGCCGTGAGAGGATAGGGTTCTGGTGGGATCTCTTGGGAACAGGGTCGCTGTGGTTACCGGGGGCTCGAGCGGTATCGGAGCTGCCGTGGCCCGGGCGCTGAGCGCCGGGGGCGCGCGCGTCGCGCTCGCCGCCCGCCGCGAGGAGGCGCTCCTGGAGGTCGAGGATGGTCTCGAAAACCGGGAGAGCATCGTCGCCTCCACCGACGTGACGGACCGCGATCAGGTCGACTCGCTGGTGAGCCGCGCCGGGGAGGAGCTTGGTCCCGTGGAGATCCTCGTCAACTGCGCGGGGGTCATGTACTACACCCTGATGAAGAACGTCCGCGAGAAGGAATGGGAGCGGACGGTCGAGGTCAACTGCAAGGGCGCGCTCAACTGCATCGGCGCGGTGCTACCAGGGATGCTCGAGCGAGGGCGGGGGCACATCGTTACTATCTCCTCTGACGCCGGACGGAAGGTCTTTCCCGGCCTCGCTGTCTACTCGGCGAGCAAGTTCTTCGTCGAAGCGCTCTCCCAGGGACTGCGGCTCGAGACAGCGGGCACGGGGGTGAAGGTAACGACCATCCAGCCGGGCAACGTGGCGACGGATCTCATCGCGATGAGCGCGGATGAGGAGGCGCTCGAGGAGTACGGGCAACAGGGGGCCACCCGCGTGCTCGATCCTGAGGATGTGGCCGCGTCGGTGGTACACGCGCTCGTGCAACCAGAGCACGTCGCCGTTAACGAGATCCTCGTCGAGCCCCGCGACGAGCCGGTCTGAAAGCAGTTTTGAGAGGAGAGGAAGTTGGGTATTTTTCCGACGCACTTACTACTGGCCACCGACGGTTCTCCGCACGCGGATCTGGCGGCCGAGGTAGCCATGGATCTCGCCCAGAGCACCGGCTCGCGGCTGCACGTCGTCGCGGTCGGACGCACTTTTCCCGCCGCCGTCTACGACGAATACGCCGAGACGCGGCGCGAGGATCTCAGGAGGGAGGCCCAGGAGATCCTCGACCGGCAGGTCGCGAGGATCGAGGAGGCCGGCGGCACGGTCGCGATCGCCCACCTGAAAATGGACGAACAGAGGGATGAGGCGATAGTGCACCTCGCCGAGGATATCGATGCCGGCATGATAGTGATCGGCAGCCGCGGGTTCGGCGGGATGAGACGCGCCCTCATGGGTAACGTAGCCGACTCGGTGGTCCGTCACGCCCACTGCCCGGTCCTGGTGGTGCGCCCGACCGGCGGTACCAGCAAGCCGTTCTAGCTGGTCACAATTTCAGCTGTCTGTCTGCGTCGTCCTGAGCTGGTGGCGTGGGGTGAAGAAAGAGCGGTAGGAGAGCGTGCCGACCAGGATCGCGGCGATGGAGACGCTGCCCAGCAGCATGTAGAGGACGACTATCTGGAGGCGGACCGCTTCCAGTGGGTCGGCTCCGGCGATTATCATGCCTACCATCGCCCCTGGCAAGAAGATTATCCCCGTCGTCTTCGTGGCGTCTATGAGCGGGATGAGGGCGCGCTGGAGGGCGGTTTTGAGGATGGGTGCTACGGCCTGGCGGCTCGTGGCCCCGAGGGCGAGGGCCGCCTCGACCTTGAGGCGCTGTTCGGCCACGTCGTCGCGGATGCGGGTCATAGTCAGGCTGGCGGCGTTCATGGAGTTCCCGATCACCATGCCGCCGAGGGGGATCAGGTACCGCGCCGTGGCTGGTACGATCCCGAGCGTGAGCAATATCCCCAGGGTGGCCACGGCCGCCACCCCAACGGCGACGGCCGCTACGAGGAAGGCCCGCGGTACATCGTTGGCCCTGCGCGCCGAGGTCCAGGCGGCGAAGAGCACCATGCCCGCGAGGAGCAACGCGACCACCCAGAGATCTTCAAGCCCGAAGATGAAGTCTATGACGTACCCTATCGCGGCGAGCTGCACAAAGGAGCGGACCACGGCGACGCCGATGTCCTTCTCCAGACCGAGCCTCTCGTAGAGGCTTAGAATCACCGCAACGGCGACGAGACCGAGGGTCAGAAGCGCCGAGGCGACCGTCTGCAAACCTGCCATCCTAGAGCCTCCCCGCGATGAACTGCCGGGCCCGCTCGCCCGCCCCGGAGAAGAAGTCCTCCCTATCCCACGCCCCTATGTTCCTCCCCTCCGCCAGCACGACGACCCGGTCTGCGACGCGCTCGACCTGGGCGAGGTCGTGGCTGACGAAGACCATGGTGAGTCCTAGTCTGGCGTTCAGGTCCCTAACGAGGTCCTCGATCTTGCGCCGCGCGGCCTCGTCCAGGGCGCTCGTGGGTTCATCGAGCAAGAGCGCCTCCGGCTCGAGGGCGAGGGCGCGGGCAACGGAGACACGCTGCTGCTGTCCGACCGAGAGTGCCTGCGGGTCACGCCCCCCAAGCGAGGTGTCCAGGCCCACCATCCCGAGCAGCCGTCCAGCGTCTGCGTCCCCGCCGGTGAGACGAGCCCCGTAGAGGACCGCCTCCTCGACCGAGGCCCCAAAGAGCGCGGGGATCTGGAAGACCATCCCGACCCGCCTTCGTAGCTCCAGCGGGTCCAGGGCGCTCGTCGGCTCCCCGTCCAGGTAGATCTCCCCGGAAGACGGCTCTATAAGGCGGTTGATGGCGCGCAGCAAGGTGCTCTTCCCCGCCCCCGAGGGCCCCACGACGGCGGTGATCTCTCCCTCGGGCACTCCGGCATCGATGCTTTTCAAGATCTCCACGCCGCCGAGCGCGTACCCGAGTCCGGAGATCTCTATCTTGAGAGCGGCCACACGGGAGAGTCTACCCTGCACGGACGGGTGTAGAGGATCGCAACGCCGGGGGATACCGGGATGAGCCGAAGTATCTTGCGCCCCCTACAGGAGCGTCCACACCATCCCCACGACTGCGCCGGCGGGGACCATCAGGTAGATCGGAACCCTGAACCTCTGCAGCACGACGAACGACACGACGGCCACGATCAGGGCGAAGACGTCGAGCCCTCCAAAAGAGACGCCCTCGGGGAACAGGACCTGCGTGGCGAAGAACACCGCGAGGTTCGTGATCACGCCAACCACGGCGGCGGTGACCCCGACGAGGACGGCCCTGATCTCCCGGTTTTTGGCCAGGAGCTCTATGTAAGGGGCGAGCAAGAAGATGAACAGGAAACACGGCAAAAACGTCGCGTAGACGGTGATGAGAGCCCCCAGCGTCCCGTACAACAGAGGGGCGAAGGGACCTGAGTCGTTGTACGCCCCGATAAACCCGACGTACTCGGTGACCATGATCTATGGCCCCGGGGTGGACTCGGCGAGGCCAAGTCCCTGCACCATCTGGTCCGCGGTCAGCCACCCGTAGTGGCCCACGGCCACGTCGGATATGTAGCTCAAAACTGCGTACGCGCCGCCGAAGGTGACGAAGGCGGCCCCCGTGAAGAACAACGCCTGGTCGACGAGCACATCGCCCCCGCCGCGCCACAGATAAAGGGCGCCCATCGGGACCGCCCAGAGCACCACGAACGTCCCGAGGAGCCTCAGGTTACGCAGCATCGAGGGCCGGCCCTCTGATTCGACCCGGTCCACCGCCGACTCCTCCTCCTGCGAGGTACCGTGCCCGCCACCCTCGAAGGCTTCGGGCATCGCGCGGCTCAGGAGGAGACCACCGAGGGCGGCGGCCAGCACCACAAGCGGGAAGGGCACCGACAGGAAGTAGAGGGCGACGAACGCCGCGACCGAGAAGCCCACGAGCACGTAATGGTTGAGGGCGCGCCTGGCGATCCGCAAGACGGCCTCGACGACGATGGCGATAACCACCGGCTGTATCCCGTACAAAAGCCCCGTGATCGCCGGCACGTCCGAGGGGGCTACGGCCAGGTACGAGAGGAGCCAGAGCACGAAGATGGAGGGGATCACGAAGAAGGAACCGGCCACGATTCCTCCCACCGTCCCGTGCAACCTCCACCCGATGTAAGTCGCGACCTGCTGGGCCTCAGGGCCCAGCAACAGCATGCAGAAGTTCAGCGCCCTCAAGTACTGGTTTTCGGAGACCCACCGCTTCCTCTCGACCAGCTCGCGGTGCATGATCGCGATCTGACCCGCAGGCCCTCCGAAGTCGATGAATCCAAGCCTCACCCAGAACCAGAAAGCCTTCCAGAAGCCGACCGGTTTGGCCTCCGTTCCCTCTCTCGGCCGCTCTCTTCCCAAATTATCTCCACTTACCGAGTGAACAATAGCGCGAGCGTAACTACGCCCACCCTGGAAGTCAAGGCGGTCTACTACGCAAACCGCCGGCTTCAGGGTTGGACCGGCCTAAAGGTTTCTGTGATCGGCAATTCGCTCGTGGCCGACCGCGAAGAGGTGCTGCCGGCCCTGGATTCCCGCTTTCGCGGGAATGCCGGGTGACGGGGCCGCGGGGATGTCGGGATGCCCTCGAGCTGACTTGCTGAAATGCTGACTCGCTGAAAAGCGAAGGCGGAGCCTGAGCGTGCTGAAATGCTGACCAGCGCCCGAGAGGGCGTGTGCAGAGAAGCTAATGATGCACCCACGCCTCGGGATCACGGGTGAGCTTCGTAATGGAGGAGGGGAGCTTTCCATCGACGATGTCGGCGAGGGTTACGGATTCGAGGACCGCGCGCAGGTTGGCGCGGACGGCGATCCAGACCTCCTGCAGGTGCTCGGCCGCGCCCTGGTACTCGACGGCCTCGGGCCACTCGCCCCTGACGTTGGCGAGGGGTCCTTCGACGGCGCGGATGATGGCGGCGAGTGAGATCTCCTCGGCCGGGAGCGCGAGCCAGTAGCCACCGGAGGCGCCGCGCCTGGTACGGACTATCCCGGAGCGCTTCAGGTCGTGCAGGATGTTCTCCATGAACTTCTTCGGGATGCCCTGGGTCTCCGAGATCCAATCCCCCTTTATGGGGCCCGCCTCCTCGGTCGCGGCCCGGGCCAGCTCCGATGCCGCCCTGAGCGCGTAGTCCGTCTTGGCCGAAACCTGCAATCTATCTCACCCTCCCTGGAAGGTCGTACGCATCGGTCTCAACCTTCATCGTTTTTCTTTTCCTCACCCTGGTTCGGCACGTAGACAAACCAGTAAGAACCTACCAACAACCCCAGGAAGAAAACCAGCGCCCCGGCGAACTGCAAATACTCCGTCGCCATCCTGCCTCCTCTTCGTCCCGAAACCGTCCGTAGCCTCGCCTACAATTCTATGATAGCAGCGTCGGCTTCGCCGTACGTTCGGGATGCAGTGTATGTGGTCCGCCAGCGGCCTTGCTATCTTTCCTCAGCCTGTCCTCTCACCGGACGCGCGAGGTACTGGACGTAGCCACGCGGGCTGCGTTCCGCCTCTGCGCCCAGCTCCCTGGCCCTCCACTCGGCCTGCTCCAGCGTCGCGTAGCGGGCTACTACTATCTTCCCGAAGAGCGTCACCGCCACCACCTCGAAGCGTTCCTCTTCCACCCTGCCCCCGTCTTGACCCCCTTTCATTCTGCCTGCTAAGATCGCTTTTAACAACGCTTTCCGGGAGAGGGAGTACAGGTGCTCGGGGCCGTATCTGTGATGGGGCATGCACCCGACCTATAGAGGAGACGAGATGCTAGAGGGACTTGTCCAGGACTTCCAACTCACCCTGCCCTACTTCCTGCGGCGGGCGGAACAGCTCTACGGGCACCGCGAGATCGTTACCCGCCGCCCCGACAAGTCCTTTCACAGGCACACCTACGCCGAGTTCGTCTCCCGCGCCAAGAAGCTCGCCGTAGCGCTCGGAGAACTTGGGCTCGAGCCCGGCGACCGGGTCGGCACGCTCGGCTGGAACACCTATCAGCACCTTGAAGCGTACTTGGGCGTCCCTTCTTCGGGGCTCGTGTTGCACACCCTCAATCCCAGGCTGCACGAGGACGACCTCGCCTACATCGCCGGCCACGCCGGGGACAGGGTCATGCTCGTCGACGAGACCCTGGTACCCGTTTTCGAGAAGTTCAGGGATCGGACGGAGGTCGAGCACGCCGTGGTCGTGACGGAGGGCGGGGACGTACCTGACGGTATGGTCTCCTACGAGGGCCTGATCGGAGGCGCTGAGGAGGGCGACTTCGAGTACCCCGACTTCGACGAGAAGCAGGCGGCCGCCATGTGCTACACCTCGGGGACCACGGGGCGCCCGAAGGGGGCCCTCTACTCGCACCGCTCCACGGTGCTCCACTCCATGATGGCGGCGATGGGCAACACGTTCGCGCTGTCTGAGGGTGATTGCGTGCTGCCCGTCGTCCCGATGTTCCACGTAAACGCCTGGGGCCTGCCCTTCGCCTCCGTCCTCGTCGGGGCCAAGCTGATGATGCCAGGCCCGCACCTGGATCCTGCCAGCCTTCTCGAAGACCTGGAGCAGGAAGAGGTAACCCTGACCGCAGGCGTCCCTACCGTCTTCCTCGCCGTCTTGCAGGCGCTCGACGCGGAGCCGGAGAAGTACGACTTATCGAAGTTGCGCGCCATGGTTATCGGGGGGTCTGCGGCGCCCAAGGGCGTCATAAGCGCCTACAAGGAGCGGCACGGGATCCAGGTCGTCCACGCCTGGGGTATGACGGAGATGAGTCCCATCGGGACCGTGGCCAACCTGACAACGGAGATGAAGAAGCTCCCCGAAGAGGAGCAGCTCGAGTACGAGGCCAAGCAAGGCTACCCCGTGCCATTCGTGGAGATACGCGCCCGTGGTGACGAGGGCCTGATCCCGTGGGACGGAGAATCGCTGGGCGAGCTCGAAGTCCGCGGTCCCTGGGTCGCGAGCTCCTATTACGAAGCGCCGGAGGGGGACGACAAGTTCACGGACGACGGTTGGTTCAAGACGGGTGACGTCGTCACCATCGACCGTTTCGGGTTCATCAAGATCACCGACCGCAGCAAAGACCTCATAAAGAGCGGGGGGGAGTGGATCTCCTCGGTCGAACTCGAGAACGCCCTCATGGCCCACCCCGCCGTCTCCCAGGCCTGCGTGATCGCCATCCCCCACGAAAAGTGGGACGAGAGGCCACTTGCCGCCATCGTCCTCAAGGAAGGCGAGAGCGCGACAGAAGACGAACTGCACGTCCACCTCGAAGAGGATTTCGCGAAGTTCTGGCTGCCCGACGCCTACGAGTTCGTCGAGGCCATCCCGATGACCGCGACGGGCAAGTTCCAGAAGCTGAAGCTGCGCGAGCAGTTCGAGGGCTACACGTCCCCGAAGAGCTAGCGTGAAGGTCATAGGGGCCGGCTTCGGCCGGACCGGCACCTGGTCGCTGAAGGCGGCGCTCGAGGAACTCGGCTTCGGCCCTTGCTACCACATGACCGAGGTCCTCGCCCACCCCGGGCACGCGGACTTCTGGGTCCGCGCCTGGAGAGGAGAGCCGGTGGATTGGGAAGGGGTTCTGGAAGGCTACGAGGCCACCGTGGACTGGCCGGCCTGCGCCTTCTACGAGGAGCTCATGGAGCGGTATCCAGGGGCGAAGGTGCTACTGAGCGTGCGCGATCCGGGACCCTGGTACGAGAGCACCCGCACCACCGTCTACGAGTTGAGCAAGCTCCTCGATAGCTCCGCCATGGCGCGTCTCATCTTCGGCCTGAGCAGCCTCTTCGTCTTCGGTGGTTTCGCCGGGGGCAGAAGCAGCCTGGTGAACGACATTATCTGGCGGGGCACCTTCCACGGGCACTTCGAGGACAAGGCCTACGCCATCGAGGTCTACAACCAACACAACGATGAGGTCAAGCGCCGCGTCCCACCAGAACGGTTGCTGGTCTACGAGGTGAAGGAGGGTTGGGGGCCGTTATGCGAGTTCCTCGGTGTGCCCGAACCAGAACAGCCGTTCCCGCGCCTCAACGACGCGGCCCGGATGCGCGGTGGGATAAAGGCGGTGAGGGCACTATCCACAGCCTTGCCGGTCGCGCTGGCGCTGTCGGTCGCGGCGGCTGTGGCGTTGCTCCGCAGGCGCTCCTGATGGTAGAGATCCTTCTCCAGAAGAACGTCCCCGCCAGGATGCGCGACGGCACGACCCTGATGTCCAACGTCTACCGGCCTGCCGGCCGGGGCGATCACCCCGTCCTCCTGACACGCCTCCCCTACGGCAAGGATCTCCCTTCGGAAGGGGCGGTCCTGGACCCTGTGAGGGCCGCGGAGGCGGGCTACATCGTCGTCGTACAGGACGTGCGGGGGCGTTACCGTTCGGAAGGAGAGTTCGTGCCCTTCGTCAGGGAGTACGAGGACGGCTACGACACCGTCGAGTGGGCAGCGAAGCTCCCCGGTTCCGACGGGACGGTCGGCATGTACGGCCTCTCGTACTTCGGCAAGACCCAGTGGCACGCCGCCGTCATGCGGCCGCCCTCGCTGAAGAGCATGGTCCCGGGCCTCACCTGGGGCAACCACTTGAACGGCGTCCAGATGCGCGGCGGCGTCAGGGAGCTCGGCCTGATGCAATACTGGGCGCAGACGTCGCTCACCCTCGACCTCCTCTTCCGCAAGTATGCCCGCGACCGCGAGCGCATAGGGGAGAAACTTCCCGAGCTGATCCGTACCATAGACACCCTCCTCGCCGGCGGCGGCTACGACGTATTGCCTCTCACGGACCTCCCGAACCCGGACGAGCTTGCCCCCTTCGTAGAGGGCGGTTTCGGGCGCGGCGTTGACCATGCGAGCTGGGAGTACCTGAACATAGAGGGCAAGTACGAGAATGTGGACGCGCCGACCCTCCACATCGGTGGCTGGTACGACTGCTTTATCGGGGAGACGCTCCGCCAGTACAAGGCGATGAAAGAACGCTCTCACGAGGCGGGGCTTCGCCCGCCGCACCTGATCGTCGGCCCGTGGACGCACGGGGACTTCGGCAGCACCCTCGGGGAGCTCGACTTCGGTATCGGGAGTTCAGGCATGTTCCTAAACTACAGCGGCGACCTGACAGGTACCCACCTCCGGTGGTTCGACGCCACCATAAAAGGCGACGAGGGGGCGTTGGAAGGCACGCCTCCGGTACGGGTGTTCGTAATGGGAGAGAATCGCTGGCGCGGGTATGAGGAGTGGCCGCCTCCGGGGTCGCATGAGGAGGCGTGGCATTTGCGCTCCGACGGCACGCTGCGTCGCGAGCCGGGTGGAGCCCGGGACGAGCCCGCACACTACGACTATGACCCGGATGACCCCGTCCCGACGGTAGGTGGTCCCATACTCATGGCGGCCATTCACGGCTCGGGGCCGAGGGACCAGCGGCCCATAGAGGGCAGGTCCGACGTGCTCGTCTACACGAGCCAGGCCCTGAAGAGTCCCCTTACGGTTTTGGGTCCCGTCTACGCCACGCTCTTTGCGGCCTCATCCGCCCCGGATACGGACTACGTGGCACGGCTCGTCGACGTCTACCCCGACGGACGAGCGATCTGTGTCGCCGACGGCATCCTACGGGCGAGCGCCAGGGTGAGCTACCCTGCGCCCGGCGTCGTGAGGCCCACGGCGCCGTCGCCCATCGAGCCAGATGAGATCTACGAGTACGTCATAGATCTCTGGGCGACGGGTCTCACCTTCCTCCCCGGGCACAGGATAAGGGTGGAGATCACATCGAGTTCACATCCCCGCTGGGAGCGCAACCTCAACACCGGCGAGGGCGCATACGAGTCTTCCCGTACCGAGGTAGCCCGCCAGACCATCTTCCACGACGCGGGGCGACCGAGCAGGGTCACGTTGACCGTAGTAGAAGGATAGAGATGCACGTTTCGAAAGCGGTTCTGATCACCGGCTGTTCCTCAGGCATAGGGTATGCCACCGCCGAACGCCTCGCCGACGTGGGCTGGAAGGTCTACGCCACGGCCCGCAACGTCGAGAAGATAGCCCTGCTCGAAGGACATGGCTGCATGCTCCTGCCCCTCGACGTGACCGACGAAGACTCGATGCGTCGGGCCGTCGAAGAGATCGAGCAGCGCGAAGGGGCCGTAGGCGTGCTTGTCAACAACGCGGGCTTCAGCCAGTCCGGGGCCGTCGAGGCCGTGCCGATGGAGAAGGTCCGCGCCCAGTTCGAGACCAACGTCTTCGGACTGGTGCGGATGTGCCAGCTCGTGCTGCCGGGGATGCGGCGACAGGGGTACGGCAGGATCGTCAACCTCTCCTCCATGGGCGGGAAGCTGACGTTGCCCGGCGCCGGCCACTACCACGCGACCAAGCACGCCGTCGAGGCGCTGAGCGACGCCCTGCGCTTCGAGGTCGCAGGCTTCGGCGTCAAGGTCTCCGTCATCGAGCCGGGCCTCATCCGCACCGGCTTCGCGGATGCCGCGATCGGATCGATGGACGGCTCGGAAGACGGCCCCTACGCAGGCTTCGACGAGGCGGTCGCAAGGGCGACGACGGAGAACTACGAGCGTGGTCCCATCTCCAGGCTGAGTGGCAGTCCCGAGGCGGTCGCCGGGGCCATAGAGCGGGCGATCTCCGCCCAAAGCCCCAGGAGCCGCTACACCGTCACGCCATCCGCACGCCTGTTCCTCGGGCTCAGGCGTCTGCTGCCTGACAGGGCGTGGGATGCCGTACTGAGAACGAGCTATCCGCAACCGGGGAGGTAGAAGGTGCGAATAGATGGCAACACGTTCCTCGTTGCAGGCGGCGGCTCTGGCCTCGGCGCCGCCACGGTCGGCATGCTCGCCGCATCGGGTGCCCGTGTCCTCGTCGCCGACCTGAAGGGCGAGGCTCCGGAAGGCGGCCTCTTCGTCGAGACCGACGTCACTGACGAGGACAGCGTGCGGGCGGCCGTGAGCGGGGCATTGGAGCTGGGAGAGCTACGCGGCGCCGTAAACTGCGCCGGGGTCGCCAGCGCGGAGAAAGTCCTGGGAAGAGAAGGGCCGCACGCGCTCGATTCTTTCGCGCAGGTCGTGCAGGTCAACCTCGTCGGCACCTTCAACGTCATCAGGCTCGCCGCCGAAGCCATGTCCCAAAACGATCCATCGGAGAGCGGAGAGCGTGGCGTCATCGTCAACACGGCCAGCGTGGCCGCGTTCGACGGCCAGATAGGGCAGGTAGCCTACGCCGCTTCCAAGGGCGGCGTCGCCTCTCTGACCCTCCCCGTCGCCCGCGAGCTCGCCGCGAGCGGCATCCGCGTCATGACCATAGCCCCCGGCATCTTCGACACCCCCATGATGGCCGGCTTGCCCGAAGCGGCCCGCGAGTCGTTGGGTAAACAGGTCCCCTTCCCGCCCCGTCTCGGGAAGCCTGAGGAGTATGCGGATCTCGTCAGACACATCATCGAGAACGAGATGCTAAACGGCGAGGTCATCAGGCTCGACGGTTCGATCCGGATGGCTCCTAGCTAGTCGCTTCGCTCCGGGGAGTTGGGAGTAGGGGAAGCTCCCCATTCCCTTTCAACGGACGTGTCGAGTCCTCCCGCATCTGGTATCAATTCGACGTGCATCGTCTTGTTGCCCCTGAGGCGATGGACCAGCGGGACCAGGCGGCCGTGCATGGCCGGATATTTGCGGGCGAGCAACCTTCCTGCGTGGGCAGACTCCTTGCCTTCAAGCACCCTGGCGCGGGCCTGGATCGCCGGCGCCGTCGGCTTGCCGAGCGGCGTGGAGGGGGCGAACTCGACTTTCGGATTGTTGCGGATGCGCCGAAGCTTCCACGCCGTGTCCCAGGTACGGAAGTAAGCGTGATCCCCCTCCACCACGATGTTGACCGCGGTGCCCACAGGGGTGCCGTCGCGCTTGTACGTGTTCAGCAAGACAGCCCATTTGCCGACGACAGGTTCAAGGGCCCGGGTCGAACGGTTCATCATTTGACTGCCCCCTGCCTTTCTGCCGCCATCGCCTGGTGCAGGAAGTCTTCCCACCGGATCTTTCCGTAGGCCGGGCCCGGGCACACCAGCGCGCCTCCACGAAACGCGCGCGCGGTCTTGCCTGGCAAGGGGATCTCGATGACCCTCCGCCGGCTTCCCTTGACCCGCAAGTAGTCTCGGGCGGCGCCGGCCATGGTGCTCACCTCAGGTCCGCCGATGTCGGGAGCGCGCCCG
>JBKPNW010000014.1:0-2330 GCA_046732815.1 Actinomycetota bacterium
CTCTCCAGCGTCACCGCTACTCCGGGCTTTCCGGCAGGGACCCGGCGGGGCGCCTTGGCTTAGGCTCGAAACGGTAGCCGAGGCCGCGCGCCGTGTGGATGTACTCGTAGGAGGATCTCTCCTCAAGGGCCGCCCGGATCCTGCGTATGTGCACGTCTATGGTGCGCGAGGAGCCGACTCCGGCGTGCCCCCAGACCTCCTTGGCCAGCTCTTCGCGGCTCCTGAGCTCGCCTGGGCTCGAGGCGAGGGCGGCGAGGAGTTCGAACTCCTTCAGGCGCAACTCCAGCGACTCCCCTCCGGCGCGGGCCGTGAAGTTCTTCGTGTCCAGTTGCAGGTCCCCTGCCTCGATTATCTTGCCCCTCCCGCCCGTCTGGCTGCGCTTGAGGTTCGCGTTTATGCGGGCGATGAGCTCCTTCATGCCGAAGGGCTTGGTAACGTAGTCGTCGGCCCCTGCCTCAAAACCGCTGACCTTCTCCTCCTCTGCGTCCTTGGCCGTGATCATCACGATCATCACGCCCTGGTCGCGCTGGCGGATCCTCTCGCACACCTCTATGCCTGACTCCCCTGGGAGCATGATGTCGAGCAGGATCAGCTCGGGTCTCAGCTTTCTGGCAAGCCTCAAGGCATCTGCGCCGCTGGTTGCCTGGCTCACGCCGAAGCCATGGCGGGAGAGGTTGTAGGCAAGGGTACCCATGATCACCTCGTCGTCCTCGACTATCAGGATCTCCGCCGTGGTGGTTATCAAAGCATCTACTCCTGTCGGATCAGGCCATAGGCTACGGCCAGTATAAATGCTGCTCCTACAGGCTTCATTCATTTAACCCCGTTTTAACAGAGGCGACCTGCGGCGGAAGTACTCGCCCTTCGCGGCTACAATGCTACCTTGGATAGTAGGGAGGAGGGGACGGACTTGGCGACGAGCGTAAAGATCGTAAGGGTACACACCGAGCGTACCTTCGCCATCGCCCGCAGCTCGGCCGACACCTTCGAGCGCGTAATCTTGGAGATGTCGGAAGACGGTGTCACGGGGAGGGGCGAGGCGGCACCAACGGGGTACTACGACCAGGATGCAAAAGGAGTCGCAGCGGCTCTCGAGGGCGTCGAGGTCGGGGACCCCTGGGACATCGAGGGCGCCCTCGCGCGCAACGGGGCGATGCCCCCTTCTGCGCTAGCGGCACTCGACAACGCCATGCACGACCTCGCAGCCAGGAGACTCGGCGTGCCGGTCTACCGTCTGCTAGGGCTGGCCAGGCCGGAACCCGTCTCGGCGTACACTTTGGGCATAGCCGACACCGCGACGACCATCGCCCACGCGAAGCGGTTAAGCGCACGCCCGATCCTGAAGGTAAAGGTCGGCGGATGGGACGATATCGAGACGCTTCGGGCCGTGAGGGAGTCATCGGAGGCTGACCTCTGGGTGGACGCCAACGAGGCCTTCTCCCTCCAGGAGGCCATCGAGGTCGTGACGGAGCTGAAGCGTATAGGCGTCGGCATGATCGAACAGCCCGTTCCTGTCTCCGCCGGTCCAGAGGCACTCCGCAAGGTGACGGAGGCAGCATTCCCGGTACCGGTGATCGCGGACGAGAGCGCCCTCACGGCTGCAGACGTGCCCGAGCTCGCAGGATCTGTCAGCGGGGTCAACGTCAAGCTCGCCAAGTGCGGTGGGATCCGGCGCGCGCTGGAGATGATCCACACCGCCCGCGCCCACGGGATGCTCGTTATGCTCGGCTGCATGGTCGAGACCTCGCTAGGCATCTCGGCGGCGGCCCAGATCTCGGGCCTCGTCGATTTCGTCGACCTGGACGGTGCGATGCTGCTCGCCGACGATCCCTACGCGGGACCCCTCTACGAGAACGGCCGTATCTTTCTGCCCGATGAGCCCGGCCTCGGGGTGGGGCCGCGATGATCCGCGGCGAGGCTCCGGAGCGGCGGTACGCGATCCTGGCCGAGGGCTGGTTCGCCAACAGCCACGCCAAGACGGCGCACGGCCTCATCCGCTACGGCAAGGACGAGGTCGTCTGTGTCATAGACTCGACGCTCGCAGGGAAACGCGTGGCCGACGTCTTGCCCGAGCTCGGGCGTGACGCGCCGATAGTAGGGACGCTCCAAGAGGCGCTGGAGCTCTCGCCGACCTCCGTACTGGTCGGACTCGCCCCCGCGGGCGGAAGGCTCCCCGCGGAGTGGATGGAGACCCTGCGGGCAGCGGCGGGAGCGGGACTCGAGATCGTCAGCGGGCTCCACCAGCGGCTGGCGCCCGAGTTCCCCGGCAAGCCCGTCTGGGACGTGCGCGAACCGCCGGAGGGTATCCCGCTCTTCTCCGGGGAGGGCTT
>JBKPNW010000015.1:0-11466 GCA_046732815.1 Actinomycetota bacterium
CGTCGTTGCCAGCACCTGCAGAGAGGTTGTCTCTCACAGCGTGGCCGAGTTCTCCGTCATTCAAGAAGTCGTTCCCTCCCTGGCCCAATTCGTTATCTGAGCCACTGCCGCCGAAGACTAGATCGTTGTCGGGACCACCGACCAGGTTCTTCTCTCCTCTGAGGGGAGCCCCCCGCCCGTTATTGCCGGCGACCACATCTTTGCCCGGCCCACCCAGCAGGTTGTCTTTGCCGCGCAGGGCAAGGAGCACGTCGTTGCCACCCTTGCCGATGACGTTGTCTGATCCGTTGGTACCCCTGAGGGTGTCGGGGCCATCGGTGCCGATCCTGGTGATCGCCAGGGCAACCCCGCTCGCTACCAACAGGGTAAGGGCCATGGTGGCCACCATCAATATGGTGCGTCTCACGTCGGTTCCTCCTTTGTTGGGTCCTTTGCCTGATAGGTGTCACTCTAGCGGCGCTACTATCCCAGGAGATAGGGGATAGCTTCCTAACCTGATCGGGCAATTTTTCCCAGGAAATCTTCCCGAGGGTCAGCGATTGAGCTTCAGCCAAATAAAGACCCAGAGGCTAGCGAGAATCGCTTCCCTAGTTTGACGTGTCTTGTTGCCCTACCCAAGGCTCGCTTCCCTGGCGCGGATGATGGCCTGTGCCCGGTCGGCAACTTGGAGCTTGGTGAAGATGTTTGAGACGTAGTTGCCTACTGTCTTGGTGCTAAGCGTCAGGTGCCTAGCTATCGAGGGGTTGGGGTGTCCTTGCGCGATAAGGGTGAGTATCTCGCGCTCGCGGTCGGTGAGAGTTGGGAAGAGTTGAGGTGGGGTAGCTCCTGGGGGAGCGAAGTTTCCAGAAAATCCCTTCCACGCACTCAGCAACCTTGGCACTCACCCTGCAGACTATGCTAGCCCGATGGAAGGCTCTCCCTACTCCCAACCCGCACGCTCCGATCTTCGACCAGGAGCGCCGCCGCAAGGGCGCTGGCGAGCGCGAGCCCGACACAGACCACCATTACGGTTCGGAACCCGGCGACAAACGACTCTCTTATTGCACGATCGATGTGCGCTGCCATCCCGGCGCCCACGCTCTCCGGTGCCTCTGCCGCCCCGAGATCGCTCTTCGCCGCCTCCATCTCGCTGCGAACCTCCCCGGGAAGGTTCATTCTGTCTAGTCGGGAGTCTAGGTTCGCGGAAAACGCCCCATAGATGAAGACGCCCAGCACGGCAACCGCCAGGGGGGCTGCCACCCGAGCTGCGGCGTTGTTTACGCCCGAGGCCAGGCCGGAGTGCTCGCCCTCCACCGAGCCAAGCGCCACCGCTGTAAGCGGGGTTATCGCCAGCGCCATCCCGAAGCCCTGAACGACCATCGCTGGGAAAAATGAGGTCCAGTAGGAGCCGTGATCCATACCAGGTACGGCGAACAGCGCATATCCCATCCCAGCGGCGAGAGAAGCTACTATGAGAGGTATCTTTACCCCGAAGCGGGCTAGGATGTATCCGCTCAGGCGACCGAGCAACAGGGCCATCGCCACGAAGGGCAAGAACACGCTGCCCGCAACCAAGGCCGAGTAGCCGTGGACCTGCATCATCAAGAAAGGCACGAAATAAAGCGAGCCCGTCAGGGACATGTAGAAAAGGAGCGTAACCAGGTTCGCACCGTCGAAGTTCCTGGAACGGAACAGCGAGGGAGGCACCATGGGGTCGTCCTCTCGCCGCTCGACGAAGACGAACATCCAAAGCGCCAAGGCGCCCACGAGCAAGGCGGCAAGCACCACAGGATCGCCGAAACCAGATGCCGAGGCCTCGATAAGACCGTAGACCAAACTACCTAGTGCGGTCGTGGCTATGGCCGCGCCGATGAGGTCGAGTCTGTGGGCCTGAGGGTCGCGACTCTCTGGCACGTGGCGCAGCGCGATGGGGATGGCCACGAGGGCCATAGCCGGGGTGATCAGGAAGGCGGCCCGCCAGGAGACGTCCTCTACCAACCATCCGCCCAAGACCGGCCCCACCGCCATCGCTATGCCGCTTAGCGCTCCCCAAAGCCCGATCGCCTTCGCCCTCTGTCTACCCTCAAAAGACGCCCCGACTATCGCCAGTGACGCGGGCACAAGCAGCGCCCCGCCCACCCCCTGCACGGCCCGAGCGGCGATGAGCTGTGATGGACCGGGAGCCAGGGCGCAACAGGCAGAGGCTGAGGCGAAGATAATCGCGCCAAAGACGAAGATGCGCCGCCTCCCGTAGTGGTCGCCCAGAGTGCCTCCGAGGAGTAAGAAAGCGGCCAGCACCACGGCGAAGGCTCCGAACACCCACTGCACCTCGCGTGCGCTCAAGTCCAGATTCATCTGGACGGCCGGCAGAGCGACGTTCATCACCGTGCTGTCGAGGAAGGCCATCCCCGAGCCCAAAGAGGCGGCCGCTATCACCCAAGGACCCGAGGAAGGGTGGCACGGCGCCGCGCCCCGAGTGCAGCTGATAACCCCCGTGTCGCACGGCTGCATGACGGCGCCCATTAGGGCCTCGCCTGCGCCCGTATGGCCCTGCTACTCGATGTCCTCATTGGTAACATCCCACGATCTTTGGGCACCAACCGACGCTCGCCGTTGCAGCGTCTGATACGAATGTAACAGGAGACCGAGAGTCGTGCATGGTCCAAATGAGTGCAATTCGAAGGACTTTTCTTGGCGACCTTCTTAGCTTGCGTCTTAACTGCGTCGGTGGCGAAGCTCATAGTGTGCGTTCACGCCGCGCTACCTTACAGCGTCAGCGCGGCGCGCTTCCCCGGCACCGCTACGACGCGATCGCTTCGTGGACTCTCGCTCTAGGACCACCCGCAAGCGGAGTGCAGGAAGGTGTTGCATTCCTTGCCCGCACCTCCTACTTTAACAATATTGTCTCAATGAAGATCCGCCTGATTCAGGTACGGCCCGGGACTAGATGTCCCGCAGAAAGTGACACGTGCCTCGTGACGGTGGGACACCACGCACCGTAGTCTTGATTCAACTCCCAAGGGTGGGGAGCAGACAAGGAGCGCACCGTGAAAGCGACACAGACCACAAACGTAGGTACCGACCATCCGCTCTAAGCGTAGAAGTTACGGTCCCAGCGGTGGTTCTTGAGCAGGTTGACCTGGTCCTCAGGGAGTCCCCCTCCGTCGCCGACGGCTATGTTGCGTTCGACGTTGCGCACGGAGCGCATGCCGGGGATGACGGTGGAGACGGCGGGGTGGCTCAGGATGTAGCGGAGCGCTATCTCGGCTATCTCGTCCTCGCTCGTCCCGAGCTCGGAAACGATGGCCCGGACGCGGTCGTAGACCTCCTGTTTTCGCTCGCCGCGAAAGTAGTGGTTGCGGAAATCCCCCTCCTCGAAGGTGGTGTCGGGGGTGATCCTACCCGTCAGGGCGCCCTCATCGAAAGGCACCCTGACTATTACGCCGACGTCGTGCTCGAGGCAGGCGGGCAGGAGCTCGTCCTCCGGGCTCTGGTCGAAGAGGTTGTAGATCACCTGCACCGTGTCTACCGCGCCGGTCTCGATGAGCCTCACGGCGTTCGACGCCTGATGGTCGTTTATGGAGACGCCGAAAGCGCGGATCTTACCCTCCCGCTTCAGGTCCTCGACGGCCTCGAGCCAGTCCCCCTGGCCGACCCAGTCGTCCTGCCAGACGTGGAACTGCTGCACGTCGATGGTATCCAACCCGAGGTTGGAGAGGCTCTGCTCCGTGCACTCCCTGACGTAATCTCCGGGGAACGCCTCCTCGGGGGGGATGCCGTCGGGAGCGGGCCATACCCTGTTCTTCGGCGGGATCTTGGTGGCGACGTAGATGGTCTCGTCCCTCTCCCCCACTACCTTCCCCACGAGCCGCTCGCTGTGTCCCTCCCCGTAGGCCAGGGCCGTGTCTATGAAGTTGAGGCCGAGGTCGACGGCCCTGTTCAGAGCCTCGAGCGACTCCTCGTCCTTCGCGCCGAGCCAGGCGTCGCCGGCGATGCCCCAGGCCCCGTAGCCGACCTCGGATACTTCCAGGCCGGTTCTGCCGAGCGCTCTGTAATTCACGCAGCCTCCATCTATGCCGCTTGCTTGATAGTCCTCATTTGTTACCACACAGGGAGATCATGAAACGAGCGCATGTGGCGCAACCGCGCTCCACGGCACCGGGGCATCTGTTGTAGACTCGGACGCCGACACCTTTCGAGGAGGCGAAGATGGCTGACCGCGAAACGAAGGAACGCAAGCTCATAGCCCTGATGGTCAACGATCTGGGGCCAGGCCTGGGAAAGAAGGAGATGGCCGACCTCCAAGGAGGGGTGCGCGCCCTCCCTGACGGGAGGCTCGACGAGACGCTCGCGGAGAGGCTGAACCTCCCCCACCCCGCGAGCGAAGAGGCGCTGCAGCAGGCCCTTTTGCACGTCGAGGAACGTTCCGAGATCAATCCGGAAGGCCTCACCAGCGCCCCTGACATGAGCCACGAGCCGCGTCCCGAAGAACGACAAGCATGATCGGTGCGCGAACAATGGAGATCAGGCGAAGGCCAGAGAGTGGGGCGAATAGTCCTAGATGTAGTGCTTTTTCATTCGCGTGCCCGTGCATGGCTTCCTGCGACTGTGCTAGGATCATCTCCCTACGCTCGGAGGGCGGGACCTTACGGAACGTACCTTGCGACAACCGCAGATAGCCGACGCCATGAACGGCGGCAAGGGGCAGAACAGACGTGCCGCTCCGGCGCCGGGCGTCGCTGAAGTACGCCTGCCCTACAGTCCTGGCCTCGACGGGCTGCGCGCCCTGGCCGTCATCGCCGTGCTCCTCTACCACGCCGACCTCCCCTGGATCCCTGGCGGCTTCCTAGGCGTTGAGGTCTTCTTCGTCATTAGCGGCTACCTCATTACCGCCCTCCTTCTCGCCGAGTGGCAGAAGAGGGGCACGATCGACCTGAAGAACTTCTGGCTTAGGCGGGCAAGGAGGCTCTTGCCAGCCCTCTACGTGCTGGTGGTGGTGTGCCTGGCCTACGCGGTAGTGTTCCTTCCTGGGGAGGTAGCGGGCTTGAGGGGCGACGCGGTGGCCGCCTTCGGGTACGTGACCAACTGGTACCTGATCTTCGGGCACGAGTCTTACTTCGAGGCGGTGGGCAGACCTTCATTGCTCAAACACCTTTGGTCTTTGGCCGTAGAGGAGCAGTTCTACCTGCTATGGCCCCCCATCCTAGCCCTCGGCCTGGGCGTCGCGGCGACGCGGCTGCGTTATCGTAGGGTGCTATTCCTCGCGCTAGGTGGCGCTGTGGCCTCGGCGGTGGCCATGGCGCTCCTGTACCAGCCCGGCGCGGACCCCTCGCGCGTCTACTACGGGACCGACACCCGCGCTACCGGGCTCCTCATCGGGGCCACGCTCGCCTTCTTGTGGGTGCCGCAGCCATCCACCGACACGGGGACCCTCCGCAGGAACCCCGCCTACAGCCGGTTCAGGCGCAGGTGGAAATGGGCCGTACCGGCTCTGCTTGACATCGTGGGCATCGGTGCGCTGGGGGCCCTGATCTGGTTCAGCCTCCACCTCGGCGAGTTCCAGCCCCTCCTCTACCGGGGCGGCCTGGTGGCCGTAGGCTTCGCCACAGCCGCCCTGATAGCGGTCATCGCCTACCCGCGGGCGCGGACGGGGTCGCGCCTGCTGGCGTGGCGGCCGCTGCGGTGGGTCGGGGAGCGCTCCTACGGCATCTACCTGTGGCACTGGCCGGTCTTCATGGTGACCCGTCCCGACCTCGACGTTCCGTTCGGCGGCTGGCCCCTGCTCTGCCTGCGCCTGGGGGCGACCGTAGTTCTGGCGGACCTCTCCTACCGCTACGTCGAGACCCCCATACGCCGGGGCGCCCTGGGACGCGCCTGGAAGAGACTTCGCGAATCGCATGGGTCCCGACAGAGGCGGCTCGGCCTGCGCTGGGCCGCGGCCCTCGTGCCCGCCATGGCCCTCTGCGCGGCGCTAGGGATGGCCGCGGTGCGCGCCGAACCGCCCGAGAAACCCTCCTACCTCTCCACCAAACGCGTCCACATCGAGGCCGCGGACCGCAAAGCGATTCCCGGGACGAAAACCCAAGGGAAAGCCAGCACAACGAGACACGCCGTGGGGAGAAACGCGCGGTGGGCGGCCGGGCCCCCTGCCGGCAAGCGCGGATGGGACGCGAGGGCAGGGTGGCGCAAGGACCGAACAGAGCGCGGGTCGGCCGCATCCCCTGCGGGCCAGGTAACGGCCATCGGCGACTCGGTGATGCTCGGTGCCGTAGACGCGCTCCAGAAGGATATTCCCAAGCTGACCACCATCGACGCGCGCGGAAGCCGCCAGATCCCCGAGGCCACCCGCGTCCTCCGGCAGCTCCGCGCCGACGGCGAGCTAGGCAAGGTGGTGATCGTCCACATAGGCGACAACGGTGGCGTCACCGACGAGCAGTTCGACCAGATGATGAAAGTCCTCTCGAACGCGAAGCAGGTCCTCGTGGTGAACACCACGGTGCCCGACGGCTACCGGTGGGCGCCGAACAACGAAGTGCTGGCCGACGGGGTCGCGCGCCACCAGGACAAAGCCGTGCTCGTCGACTGGCACGCCGAGAGCGCCGGTCACCCCGAATACTTCTGGGACGGGTTGCACCTCACCCCCAAAGGAGCCAGAGCCTACGCGGGCCTCATCGCCGCCGCGTATAGGGCTCATTGAGCATTTCAGCACGCTCCGGCTTCGCCTCCGCTTGTCAGCACGGCGCTTCGCGCCTTGTCAGCACGCCTGCTTCGCAGGCTTGTCAGCATGTCAGCAAGGACTCGCGCACGAGGAGGCTGAAATGCTGACAAGCGGAGCCCGAAGGGCGTAGCGTGCTGACTAGCCGACATGCTTACACAGTCAATCTGAATTCGATGGCGCGGACGGCGGCCTGGGTGCGGTCCGATACCCCGAGCTTGGCGAGGATGCTCCGCACCTGCGCCTTTACGGTGCTCACGCTGAAGAGCAGGTTCTGGGCTATCTGGGGGTTGGTCTGGCCCTGGCTCAGTAGCTTCAAGACCTCGACCTCCCTCGGCGTCAGGCTCTCTATCTGCTCGTCCGCTCCTCTCGACAGCCCTGAGCCGCCCGATCCTGCCTGATGCGCCCCGGAATGGTTTGACAGGGGCGCGGACTTTGCCTCCGTAGATACCTCCTCAGCAACCTCCCCAGAGAGTCCTCCAGATTCTCCACCGCTTCCCTCTACACGGCTCTCCCTGGCAAGCCTCGTCAGAAGTTTCATTGCAAGCTCCTGGTTCAAAGGGGACTCCCCTTCCAAAGTCCTCTTTACCGCATTCAGGAGCCGCTCCCCGCTCGCGTCTTTCAAGACGTAGCCCGCAGCCCCAGCTTTTACCGCCTCGAAGAGGTAGTCAGGGTTCTCGTGCATCGTTACCATCATCACGGATGTCCTGGGCATCTCCTGCTTGATCTTCCTTGTGGCCTCCAGCCCGTCCATCACCGGCATCCTCACGTCCATGAGAACTAGATCCGGCCGGAGTTCTCTGCAGATGTCTAGAGCCTGCTCTCCGTTGTGGGCTTCGGCTATGACCTCGATGCCAACCTCGCCGGAGAGCATGGTTCTCAGGCCTTCTCTGACGAGGGCGTGATCGTCCGCGATCAGAAGGCGTGCTGTCTTCGACTGTGTCGCCCCTTCGCTACTCCCCATTCTCTAACCTCCCCTTACCGTCTATCTGGACAAGCGGTATCTTCGCCACCACTTCGGTGCCTTCTCCGGGTTGGCTGTGGACTTCCAGATAGCCGCCCAGCAGGGCCACCCTCTCACGCATGCTCGAGAGGCCCAGGCGCTCGCCGGGCCCGCCCCCGTCTGTAGCCTTCTCCGGGTCGAAGCCTGGCCCCCAGTCACGCACGTGGAGGCGAACGCAGTCGTCAAGGAGCTGGAGTGTGATCTCCACCCGGGCCGAGGGTGCGTGCTTGCTGACGTTGGTGAGAGCCTCCTGCGCGACCCTGAACAGCGCCGTCTCGACCTCTGCCGGCAGCCGCTCGTCTCCTAGCATTTCCTCGTAGTCGACCTGTGAGCCCTGGTCGCGGATCTTCTCGACCTGCAGGCGGACGGCGGCGCCCAGCCCGAAATCGTCGAGCGCGGTGGGCCGGAGATCCGCTATGACGTAGCGTGCCTCGCCGACGGTCTGCTGCACGAGCTGCAAAACCCGGGCGAGGTCCGCGCGGCCCTTCTCGGAGTCGGGCGGGTGCTGCCTGGCGAACGCCTGCAGGAGCTGGTGGGCCCCTGCGGCCGTCTGCGCGAGACCGTCGTGCACCTCGTAAGACACCTTGCGGCGCTCCTCCTCCTGTGCCGTTATGAGTTTCCGGATCAGGTCCTGCAGCCGGTTCTCGCGCTCGGCCAACTGCGCGTAGAGTCGGGCGTTCTCCAGGGCGCTGGCGCCCTGGTTCGCCAGGCTGATCAGGGTCTCCTCGTTCTGCCGCTCCATCAGGGCTTCCGGTCCGTAGGTCTCGAGCACGCCGATGAGCCGGTCGCGCACCAGCAGCGGGAGGTTCAGGCTCACCAGATGTTCCCCGTTCTCATCCCCCGGTCGCCGCAGCCTGATGGCCTGGGACTTCCCGGTTTGCAGCACCTTCTGACGGGCGGCCACGGCCTCGGATGAGAACCGCACCTGCCACAGGCTCTCCAGGCCGGTGGAGCGCCAGATGTGCAGTTCTCCGCTCTCGTCGGGGATACTGATGACCGCTGCCGTGAGGTTCGAGACGTGGTGAGCTATCTCGAGCAGTCGCGAGCCGATCTCCTCCCGCTGCAGGCTGGAGCTCAGGATCTGGCCCGCCTCGTAGAGGCCGAGCAGGGCGTCCAGGCTGCGCTGCAGACGCTCCGCGGAACGCTTGCGCTCGGATACATCGTGGACGATGACGCACAACGCTTCGCCGCCGCCGTAGGAGATCACACTCGAACTGACCTCGACGTCGACGAGCGAGCCGTCCTTCCTGCGATGGCGACGCTCCCCTATAAAGTTGCCCCTGTCCTCCAGGATCTGCCTGACGTAGTGGTCGACGCTCTCGCGGTCGTGGGCGACGACGTCGTAGAGCGTAAGCCCGAGCCCCAGCATATCCAGGGCGCTGTAGCCGAGCAGATCGCGGTACGCCGCGTTCGCCTCCAGGATGAGCTTGGTCTCGATGTCGACGACGAAGATCCCCTCGGCGGCCTGTTTGACGACGGTCCTGTAACGACCCTCGCTCTGTCGCAGGGCCTCCTGGGCGTCCCTGCGCTCGGAGATCTCGCGTTGCGCCTCCTCGTAGAGCTTGGCGTTGTCCACCGCCAGGGCGGCACGCCCCGCCAGCTCTTCGGCGAGCCAGAGGTCCGTCTCCCCGTACCGGCGTCCAGACTCTTCGGAGACCAGCGTGATCACACCGTGCATCCTCCCGCGCGCTACCATGGGCACGACCATATAGGATCTCAAGCCGAGCTCCTTCATGATCGCCCGGTGCTCGGAGTCAACCGCGTATTCGTCGAGTAGCTCCTCGGGTATCTCGGGCACCATGTCGGACTCGCCGGTTCTCAGCACCTTGTGCAAGCCCCGCGTCGTCTCGGGATCAGGCGGATAGCGCTCTTGCAGCTCGAAAGCGAGCGCGACCTTTCCGGGGTCGGGATGCTCCACGGCGAGACGCTCGATGGAGCCGTCCTCCTCTACGACGTCGACGGCGCACCAGTCGGCCAGGGTCGGCACGGCGAGGCGGGCCACGTTGGCCAGGGTGGTCCTGTAGTCGAGCGAAGAGGCGAGGGTCGCGCCACTCTCGGCCAGAAAGCGCAGCACCTCGTCGGTGCGCTTTCGCTCCGTCGCGTCGTGCACCAGCACCGAGAAGCCCTTGAGGTCGCCTTCCCTGTCGGTGAGGGCGGTGACGACGGCGCTCGCCCAGAACCTGGATCCATCCTCACGGACCCTCAGTCCCTCCTCCACGAAACGGCCCTCCTTCGCGGCAGCGCGCAGTACCTCCAGAGGGTGTCCCTCCTCCACATCTTCGTCCTGGTAGAAGGTCGAAAAGTGCCGGCCCAGGATCTCCTCTTCCCTGTAACCTACGATGCGTTCGGCCCCGTCGTTCCAGGTCGTCACGCGTCCCCCGGTATCTAGCATAAAGATCGCGTAGTCCCTCACCCCCTCAACCATCAGCCGGAAACGCTCCTCGCCCTCGCGCAGGCTCTCCCGATGACTTTCGGCCTCGAACGTGCTCTGCTCGGCCCTGTCTCTGGCCGAGCGCAGCGCCGCGACCAGCGAGCTGATCAGCAGCCCCTGCAGCACGAAAAGGAGCAATGGCCAGAACGCCGCGCCCGGTTCCGTAAAAGAGCCTTCCGGGGGCAGGAAGAAGTAGTCGGCGCCGAGGGCACCGACGACCGTGGCAAGCAGTCCGGGACCCAATCCGCCGAACCAGGCGCCGACCACCACGGCGCCCGCCAGCAGCAGGAAGGGGGACTGCGCCGTGATCCAGGGGTCGAGTAGCAGTTTGACCGCCAACACCACCCCGATGGCGAGCGCTGCCACACCATAGCGCAGAGATATGTCAAGTGCGCGTTTCACAGAAACCTGTCGCCCTACCTGTCCCCCACCCGACAGCGCGAGTCCGCAAGTCAAGCTGCGTAAGATCGATACTGCGTCCGTTCCGATTTGCCATGTACGATCTTACCTTCGCCTCCAGTGCCCGGGTTCTGGTACCTACGGCTTCAGTGCCACCGGGTTGCCCTACCAGGGTATTGCGATGCCCTCCAAGACGCTAGCGAGTGCTTCGCATTATACGCTACGGACCTCAAAGAGAGCGCATTTCCGTCTGTAGGTGGCAGATCTCCACGCTCCAAACCCCGCGACACGAAAACTAAACGACGCAGGAGATTACGCTACGAGGCCAACTGCGAGAAGCCAATAGGATCGGCGAACCGCGCTCCGCGTCGATCATCCCCGGCTTGACCAGGCTGGGCGTGCTGGCTAGGCCAGAGGCTAGCGCCTCGCACCTACGATAATACCGCTAGCACGCATTATGACCCTCTCAGAGATCAACACCCACTCCGCCAGTGCCACCCCCAGGAAGGGATACATCGCAGAGGAGGTGTCTCGAGCTCACCCGGAATTCGCCGCCGAGAAGTGTCTGGGGTCCACCTGGAACTTGCGCCGACCGGGTAGGGAGCACATCGAACGCGATAACGACTTTGAGTAGTCACTGGGCGCACTCGTCGAACTCATGTGGGTGATCCCGCCGTCAATCAGATACGCGCATATCTATGCAGCACCACAACATCTACTAATGCCTTCAACGCTGAGGTAGAGGGTAGTAGGGCGATTCTGGCCCTATAAGACCGGTGCCATACAGGATTCTGGAAGCGAACTTCGGAGAACACACCTTCCACGCACTCCGGTGAATAGAGGACGGTGCGTAAGGTCCTCGAGAGCGCCCTTACTCGCGCACCACCATCACGGGGCTGTGTGCGTGCCGGAGGACCGAGTCCGATACGCTGCCCGTAA
>JBKPNW010000016.1:0-4303 GCA_046732815.1 Actinomycetota bacterium
CGCCGATCTTCGCCGTGATCCTGGCGGCGGGCAAGGGCACCAGGATGAAGTCCAATCGGGCGAAGGTCCTCCACACCCTGTGCGGCGTCCCGATGGTCAACTACGTGATCGACGCCACGAGGCCCCTCGTCCCCGAGGGCCTATTCGTCGTCGTAGGACATCAAGCAGAGCTCGTAGAGGCGGTTCTGCCCGATGACGCGAAGCCCGTTTTGCAGGAGGAACAGCGCGGTACCGGGGACGCCGTGCGTTACGCTCTGGACGCCCTCGAAGGAGAAGAGGAAGGCATCCTTCTCGTGGTCAACGGTGACGGACCTCTCGTCTCGGACAGGACCCTCGGGGAGCTGGTCGAGCGGCACAGCTCCGCTGGCGTCGGGGCTACGGTCCTCGTGGCCGAGCTGGATGACCCGAGCGGCCTCGGGAGGGTGGTAGAGGATGCCGGCGTGGTCAGCATCGTCGAAGAGAGGGACGCGACCGAGTTGGAGCGTGAGATCAAGCTCGTCAACCTCGGTCTCTACGCTTTCAGGCTCTCCGAGATTAGGGGTGCGATCGGGGGTCTCACCTCGGAGAACGAGAGTGGTGAGCTCTACCTGACTGACGTGCTCGAGACGATCGGACGGCGCAGCCGGGCGGTCACGTACAGGCTCAAGAACCCCGAGGAGGCGAACCTCGTCAACGACCGCGCCCAGCTCGCGCGGGCAGAAGCGATCCTCAGGCGCCGCATCCTCGACGCCCACATGAGGGACGGGGTGACGGTGAGGGATCCGGCTTCCACGCACATCGAGGCTTCGGTCGAGATCGGGCGCGACACCGTGATCCTGCCGGGAAGCATGTTGCGCGGGGAGACGAGGATAGGTACGGAGTGCGTGATCGGACCCTGCACCGACCTCCAGGATACGCTCGTTGGCGACGGCGCCCTCGTCGAGCACTCGGTCGGACGCGGGGCAAAGGTGGGCGACGGGGCGAGCGTAGGTCCCTACTCGTTCCTGAGGCCGGAGACGGTCCTCGAAGCGGGGGCCAAGGTCGGGGCTTACTGCGAGGTCAAGAACTCGCGCGTGGGGGCCGGGAGCAAGGTCCCTCACCTCTCGTACGTGGGGGACGCGGAGATCGGGGCCGACGCCAACCTCGGGGCCGGGACCATTACGGCGAACTACGACGGGGAGACCAAGTCCCGTACCATGGTGGGAGACGGCGCTTTTACAGGGGTGAACACGAACCTGATCGCGCCCGTCACGGTCGGGGAGGACGCCTATACGGGGGCCGGGTCTGTGGTCAACAAGGACGTGCCCGCGGGCAAACTGGCCGTGGGGGCCCCGGCGCGTGCGATCAGGGAGTCTCCCCAGCGGCGCAGAAAGCGGGCTGGACAGGACGGGTCGGCCGACAACGAGACGGGGGGCTAGCGCGAAGATGATGCAGAACGGCTACCTGACGCAGAACACGGAGAAGCGGCTCATGATAGTCAGCGGCCAGGGCTATCCCGATCTGTCCGAGCGCATCGCCGAACGGCTCGACATGGAGTTGGCCGGCGTTGAGTTGAGGGAGTTCGCCAACGGCGAGCTCTACGCCAGGTATCTGGAGAGCGTCAGGGGCGCTGACATGTTCATCATCCAGTCCTTGTGCGACCCCGTCAACGAGAACCTGATGCAGCTCCTCATCATGATAGACGCCGCAAAAAGGGCCTCGGCCAAGAGGATAGTGGCCGTCATTCCCTGGTACGCCTACTCGCGCCAGGACCGCAAGACCAAGCCGCGCGAGCCCATAACCGCCCGGCTCGTGGCGAACATGATCCAGGCTGCCGGGGCCGAGCGGGTGATGACGATGGATCTGCACTCCGGCCAGATCGAGGGTTACTTCTCTTTCCCCGTGGATCACCTGACGGCGATGCACACGTTCGTAGACTATTTCGTGGATCAGGGCTTCCACGATGCCGAGGACGCTGTCGTGGTCGCCCCCGACACCGGCGAGGTCAAGGTCGCCAAGCAGCTCGCCGGACACCTCAGGCTCCCCTGGGCCATAGTGAACAAGTTGCGCGACAGGCCGGGACACTCCGAGGTGACGCACGTGATCGGAGACGTAGTGGGCAAGCGGGTGGTCATGATCGACGACGTGATCGCTACGGGCGGTACGCTCGTAAACGCCGCGAAGCGGCTGGTCGAGGACGGCGCAATCGAGGTCAGCGCCGCCGCCACCCACGGCGAGTTCTCGGGGGGGGCCTACGAGAAGATCGAAGACTCACCCCTGAAAGAGGTCGTCGTCACGAACACGCTGCCCTTGAAGGAAGATGAGCCGCGGTCTAAGATAAAAACGCTCAATATCGCACCGATCCTCGCGAGCACCATCAAGAACGTCTTTACTGACGAGTCGGTGAGCGAGGTCTTCATGGGCGAGAACCAACTCTTCTAGACCGTTAGGAGCGAGACGTGGCAGACAACGTGGATCTACAGGCCGAGGAGCGTGGCGAGAGGGGCAAGAACGCGGCCCGACGTCTCAGGGCCTCGGGGATGACCCCCGCCGTCCTCTACGGCGAGGGCAACGAGGCCGGCGGCAGCACGGCGCTCGCGGTCCCGACGAAGATCGTGGACTATACGCTCCACCACTTCGGGGATAACGCCCTCTACAACATAGCCCTCGACGGAGACACCTCGACGGCCCGCGTCGTGGACGCGCAGCGCGACCCCGTCTCCGGGGTCCTGGTCCACGTCGACTTCGCGCCGGTCGACATGGCCGAGCGCATCGAGGTCACGGTCCCGCTCGCCGTCATCGGCGAGGCGCCCGGCGTGGAGGAAGGCGGCGTGCTGCAGCAGGTCGCCTACGAGATCCAGGTCGAGTCCCTCCCCGGCGACATCCCGCAGGAGATCACGCTCGACGTCTCGAACCTCGGCATGAACGAGAACCTGAACCTCGGCGACCTGACGCTCCCTGAGGGCGTGACGCTGCTCTCGGAGCCGGAAGCGGTCGCGGTCACGATCACGGCGCCGACGGAGATCACGGAGGAGGAGATGGAGGCCGCTGGCATCGTCGAGGAGCCGACGGAAGAGGAAACGGCCGCCGCCGAAGAGGCTGCCGAAGGCGAGGAGGCCGCCGAGGGCGAAGAGGTCCCCGAGGAGGGTGCACCCGAGGAGGGAGAGGGCCCCGCGGGACAGAACGTCCAGGCTTAGACTGGTCCGCTACTTCTTCAAACGAGACGAAGGGGGGCCGACCCGGGCCCCCTTCGTCGTCGGCCTCGGCAACCCCGGGCGCTCCTACGAACGTACCCGCCACAACGCCGGCTACCTGGTCGCCGACGAGCTCGCGAAGCGCCACGGCGGCTCCTGGCGCAAGAGGAAGAAGGCGGAAGCTGCCCCCGTCCGCATAGGTCTTGCCGATGCCACGCTCCTCAAGCCGACGACGTTCATGAACAACTCGGGCTCCGCAGTCTCGGAGTACAGGCCCGGGGACCTCATCGTCGTCCACGACGACCTCGACCTCGAAGTGGGTACGGTTCGCGTCAAGGTCGGCGGCGGCGCGGGCGGACACAACGGCCTGCGCTCCATCATAGGAAGACTCGGCAATGATTTCGTCCGGGTGCGCATCGGTATCGGACGACCGCCCGCAGGCATGACCGTTACTGACTACGTGCTCTCGCGGATGGACTCGGCCGTGAAAGACGCCATCCCGACGGCTGCCGACGCGGTCGAGTTCGTGCTCGAGCAAGGCCCCGAAGCCGCGATGAACCGCTTTAACGTGCGTGCCTGAAGGTCACCTGGGTGCTCCGAGAAGATGCGTTGCAGAGGCGGTTCACAAATCGCCCCACATCTTCCTGGGTTTTGCGGATCGCTCTCTGGGCATGATACCAATTGCGCCTGGACGGTCGTGCTTTCCGGCCGCGGGACACCGAGCCCTGCTCTTGCGTGATTCCCGCGCTCCCCTCACCCGTCATTCCCACGAAAGCGGGAATCCACGGGTGGCCGAGGAGGTAGGCCCGTGTGCGGTGCCATCCACCCAGACTTCCATGAGAAGGCACTAATTGTCAAGGCCGACGTGGCGGCCGCGGTGCTCTGTCGCCTCGTCTATGCTCGACGCCGCCAGCGCTGCCGGTGACGATCGCCGAAGCGTTGGTGAGGTCCATAAGAACTCCTAACAGAATGAGCTACGCCGCAGTAGGTGGTCCGAACCAGGTGCTTAGCGCGTCGGGAAGCCCCAGGTCCGTGCCGTCTCCCACCCAGGCGACATACCCGTCGGGCCGAATCAACACGGCAGGGGGAGCAGTGACCCCGCCGAATACCGGAAGCTCCCACTTACCAACGTATTCGGCGTTGATCAGCCG
>JBKPNW010000017.1:0-8679 GCA_046732815.1 Actinomycetota bacterium
CCGCTCCCCTGAACTCGAGCTCATAAGATCCCGCGCTGGTACTGAGTACGAGCTTGCTGCCGGCGAAAGCGCCGCGCCCACCGAGCATCCCCGTCTCCTCCGAGGTCGCAAGGGCATGAATACGGTCGTACGGTATAGAGACGATCGCGCTCTCTTTCTTAATGAACGCGCTGTCTTGGATCATCACGCGCTTGTCCGTGATGCCGATAAAACCGGTGCCGCCACCTTTCATATCGAAGACGGCGAAAACCGTCTCGTCCGGCAACAACCCCTCTTGTATCTTCCTTAGCTGCTCTCGCGTGTCGAACATCACTTCTTGGTCCATGCATCCCCTTTCCGGCCGGAGTTCATCTTCTCCGGGTCACAGGGTAGCATCGAAGTCCGACCGCTCTCAAAGAGCAAGCCCATGAGTGTCTTGGCGAACTTAGACAACGCCAATATTCGTGCAGGATGTGTCCGCAGAACACCCCTTTTGTACGAATTGGGGAGGATAGGGTGCGGCGGCATCGCCGCCGGCAGAACCTCATCGCCGGTTCATCCTCGTCCAGCAGTATGAGAACATGAGGCGTGCCAAGCCGTGTGTGGTGGGTAGCACTCAGGGGCATCGATCTGCGCCTCTGGGGAACGCCCGGCGATGGGGCGAACGCGCGTTCGAGGTGTGAGGATAGTCGGGCAGTCGAGCAAGAAGAAGGCCACGACGACCGAATGACGAAGGAGGGCGAGTCGAGAGATGACGAAGGTTCGGGCGTCGGTTTGGGTACTGGCGGTGCTGGTGATCGCGGGATTGGCGGCGGGATGCGGGCAGATTTCCGACCGGGCCCAGCACGAGGCCGAGAAGAAGGTCGAGAACAAGGGTAAGCAAGCTCAGGAAGAGGCCAAGGAGAAGCTAAACGCCAAGAAGCAAGTGGCGAAAAAGCAGCTCGAGGCCGGCCGGGAGGACCTCGAGAAGAAGGTGAACGACCTGAACAAGGAGGTGAACGGCCTCCGCAAGGACGTAGCCGAGCTGCAGAAGAAGATAAACGCCCACGAGCAGAAGGAACAGGAGCAGCAGATAAACCAGCTGAAGAAGACGCTAAAGGAGCTGCAGAAGAAAGTGGAGGCCCAAGGGCAGCAGGGCCAGTTGACGCTCGACTCGCCCGGAAGCGCACCCGAGGAAGGCGAGAAAACCAAGTTGGCAGAACAATCGCTTACAAAAAGACCGACAACCCCGTCAAGAGGAAGTTCTAAGAACGCGCTTTCTCTACGACCTGTATCTCGAAGCGCTCGCCCGCCTCCAGTGCATCGGCGAGCCTCCTGAGCTTGGCCACGAACTCCGAAGTGGAGTAGACCTTCTCTACGTCAGTGTCGCGTTTTTCGCCCATAGACCATCCTCACGTTTCGCCGAACCTTCGAACTTTGGATACCTTAAACGGTCTGGGATGCACAGCCAAGGTGACCGAAGCTATGCGCAGGAGTTCAGTATCCGAACTTCGGCGATTAACCCTTCCACGCACTGTGGAGCATAGAAGCCAGAGATACCGGAGTGGGGAGCAACGAAGGTGAGAGACCGTGCAGATCTTTCGGCATCCCTAGACTCTAGAGGATAGGACTACAACAATCGCTCATTCGATGCTACGATTGGGATTGGAAGGGAAATCACCCCGTGGTATAGCCCCGCCAACACCCTAGCCCAAGGCGATGAATCGGTAGGGTCAGGAGCAGTGAACGTCCGAGTCTACCGGGCGAACGGGCGGGGCACTAAGATGTTCGTACGAGGCGATCGTAGGCTACCGAGGTGCTCGGCGTCCTTGCCGAGGGCGATCGCGTCCTCGTCCAGTGGACGGCGAGCGGCACCCACACCGAACGGCTGGCCACCGTCACGGGGCGGACCATCCCCCCGACCCGGCGGAGGGCAACAGTGTCGGGGGCGATGCTTACCGAGGCGAGGGAAGGCAAGATGGTGCGCGGTTGGGTCTACTGGGATCAGCTCTCGCTCCTGGCCCAGCTGGGCATCACCGAACAGCCCGGTCTCTTCCTTTCGGCAGAGGGCTTCTAGGGCAATCGGGTTGGCCCTCGGTATCTGCGGTAGACGGCTTCGTTTATCTCGGCTCCCAGCAACACGATCCACGCCGAGATGTAAAGGAAGACGAGCAGGCCCACGGCCGTTCCGAGGCTGCCGTAGGTCAGGCCGCGGCCCGCGAAGTTGGACAGGTAAAGCGAGAACCCCACAGAAGCGATCGGCCAAGCGATCACGGCGAAGACGGCGCCAGGCGTCGCAGACCAGAACGACCGATCGGCGTCGGGGACGAAGCGGTAGACGACCGACAGCACCGCCGCGAGCAACGAGAGCGCCACGGGGAAGCGCAGCCATCCCCAGAGCGCCAACCACGTCTCGTCCAACCCGGCCAGTCCCGCGAACCATCCCGCCACGTGCGGTCCGATCAGCATGAGCCCGCAGGCGACGATGAAGACGAGCGCGAGGAGGGGACCGAAGATCAGGGCGAAGGCGTACCTCTTACGCCGCGAGCGCGTCTCCTCGATGCCGTAGGCGGCGTTCAGGGCCTCCATCAGGGTGAAGGTCACCGCGGCTACCGACCACAAAGATATGATGATGCCGAAGGAGAGCAAACTTCCCCCCGCCTGCTCCCGCGCTTGCTCGATCAGCGGCCGCAAGAACGCCGCCTGTGCCCTACTCTCCTCGGCTACGGGCTCCAGCGGTTCCGGAATTTGCTGCGACGGCACGCCCGTCGCCGCTTCTATGAGCCTGTCGAAGACCACGTCCACCCTGAGGACCGCGAGCAAAGCGAAGACCAGGATGATGAAGGGGAAGAGCCCGAAGATGCCCCTGTAGGAAAGCTGCTCCGCGTAGACCGCCATGCGATGCTCGAAGAAGCTCTTCACCGAGGTCCTGCCCACCTCGATAATCCCACGCAACAGTTTTGCTCCCGTATTATTGACGCTCGCCGGCGACCTCTACCATACCTTCTTTCACCCTGGACCGGCTACGTGCATTTCTCGCGCCCGACCGGTGGTGAGCATTCGCCTGCGCCTGTTGCACGCCCCTAAGGAGCTCCCTGCTCTCCGGACGCTCATTGCCTGGCTCGAAGGAGCACGAGCAGCCGCAGAACCGAGACGTAGATCCAGATCAAAGAGAGCATCAGCCCGAACGCGCCGTACCATTGCATGAACCTCGGCGCGCCCGCCCCCGCCGACCTCTCGATGAAATCGAAATCCAGCGTGAGGTTCAGCGCGCCCAGGATGACGATCAGCACGCTTATACCGATGCCCAGAGGGGTGGGGGTATACAGGAAGCGGAAATCCACCCCCAGCAAAGAGAGCAGCCAGACCACCGCGTAGAGCAGCACGAACCCTCCCGTCGCGGCTATGACTCCCGTCGCGAACCGCGAGGTGACTTTGACGATGCGAAGACTGTAGAGCAGGTACACCGCCGCGAATACGCACAACGTGGCGAGGAGCGCCTGCGCGACGATACCGTCGAACCTGAGGTCGTAGTAGCGGGAGGCGATTCCGAGGAGTGAACCCTCGCCCAGGGCGTACAGGGCGGAGGTTATCGGCGCGGCCCTGTAGGCGAAGGCGCCGACGATGGCGACGACGAAGGTCACAAGGAAGGCTAGCCAGGTCCAGGCTGGGGTCAGAGCCTCTTTGCGTCCGCCCACGGTGACGATCTCCACCTGCGACCAGCCGAAAGCAGCGGCGGCCACCACGATCGCGAGCAGCAACCCGGCGATGGCGTAGGTGCCCGAGGCGCTCATGCCGCTGGGCTCGGCGCCGGCCTCTTCGATGCCACGCCGAAAGGAGCGTTCGTTGAGCGCCGGATTTTCGAGGGCCATCGTTCCTCCTGCTTAGCCCGACAACTGCCACCACTTTCTTCCACCCTATCCGAGCTTAGGGCACGGCAGGATGGTCCGTCTTCACCCACGAACGCATCTCCCCTAGGGGATTTACGGGTTCGCGGTCGATCCTAGACGAAACCACTGACCGGAGGTCGTGCGCGAAGGTAGGGATGCTGGCTGCCGTCCAGCGGCCCGGAGAAAAGAATTTGGGGAAACGTAAGTGGCGGTGCCAGTGAGTCCCTCACAGCGTTCAATTTGTTAGTTTGACGCTTGCGCTGGTACGAGCGGTCTTTCTACCACCCGGGTAGTCAGAGACTCACCCATGGCATCCAAAACCCTCTGCGCCCGCTCCACGGTGATGCCGTGGTATTCGCTTCTCTCGTCGCGTAACAGAAGCGCCAGGGCGACAGCGGTAAGGAGGGTCAACCCGGCGGCGACGGCGAACAGCTCCGTGCGAGCGCCGGTCTGGTCGCTGGCCGCAGACTGGCTCGAGCCGCCCGAAGCGACGAAGCCCTGGAAGAGCCCGGCGAGCGCGTTCGAGGCGTCCACCGGAACGTAGCGTTCCAGGCCGTGCGTGGTTCTGGGGCCTCTACGGGCATCCGACACTCCCGACCCGCGGCGAAACGCCACCCCCCACTAGGTCTCGGCGTGTCTCGCTATGCACCGGAACCCGATGTGGGAGGTCGAGGTATCTACCGCCTCCGCCTGGCGGGCCGCGGGACGGTAGCGCAAGCAGTAGTTCGGGGCGCACAGGTGCGAGCCGCCCTTCGTGACCCTGCGCGGTATGTGCGAGCCCGGCTGGCCCGACGCGTGGCTACCCTCCGGTGAGTCTACCCGCGGGTTTTTCGGCACGCAGCAGGGCTTCTGGGTCTCCTCGGCGGTGCGCGTCGAGAAGTAGTCGGAGGTCCACTCCCAGACGTTTCCCGTCGCGTCGTAGAGTCCGTATCCGTTCGGCGGGTAGGTCTTGACCGGGGAGGTGCCCTCGTAGCGGTCGGTTTTGAGGTTCTCCCAGGGAAACCTCCCCTGCCAGGTGTTGGCCATCATCTTGCCCTTCGGGACGAACTCCTCCCCCCAGGCGTAGGTGGCGCCGTCGATGCCACCGCACGCGGCGAACTCCCACTCTGCCTCGCTTGGCAGCTCCTTGCCGGCCCACCGCGCGTAGGCCTCGGCGTCCTCGTGGGCGACATGAACTACCGGGTGGCGTTCACGTCCGCCGAGGTTGGTGCCCGGTCCCTCGGGGTGGCGCCAGCTCGCCCCGGGCACGTAGGCCCACCAGTTGGCAACGTTGCGGAGGTCGACGGGGCCGCGCGTCTTCTGGAACACCAGAGATCCGGGGACGAGCAGCGATGGGTCAGCGTCCGGATAGTCGGCGGGGTTGAGCGGGCGCTCCGCCACCGTCACGTAACGCGTGGCTTTCACGAAGCGCCGGAACTGGGCGTTGGTGACGGGGTGCTCGTCCATCCAGAAGCCGTCGACGGCGACGCGGCGCACCGGCCGCTCCTCGGGGTAGAAGGCTTCCGATCCCATCAGGAAGGTGCCACCGGGGATCCAGGTCATACCTTTGCGGGAAGATCCTTGCTCTACGAACGACTTCCTCATTCATTGCCTCCCTCAGACTCAAGGTGATCGATCACGGCTACCCATCGCACTCTGCGCCGCCTCAACGGCCTCCTCGACCGTCGCGAAAACCCGATCCTCGCCGGCGTCGTCAGGGCGTGTCTGAGCACGTCGCGCACCTGGCCGACGTCCCGCGCGAGCAACAAGGTGACGCCTCGGCCGGAGAGGTCTTCCCGTAGCTCGTCGAGCATCTGCGAGGCGGTTATGTCCACGAATGATATCGTCTGGGCGTCGAGGACGACAGCCCGAACCTTCTCGTCTGCGGCGTGGTCTCTCACCATGCCCCAGACGTGGTCGGCGTCTTCGACACCAGCGTTTATGTGTTTGCGTTAGGTGTTCCGGGAAGGAGAGCGGTGGAGCCCCCTTATGCGAGCTTCGTGTCAGGAGAGTTCCCCAAAATCAGCGGTCGGTGTCGCCCGCAGAGGGCGAAGCGGGGGCGGGCGAGGTTCGCATACCCGACTGCAAGGTGTGCTCGAATAACTGTGAAGATGCGCCGGCTGTGATGTGCACATTCCGTTGACACGGGATATGATCTGCTCGTTGGTATCGGGACGGGGGGTCTCCATCTTTCTTCCGCCTCATCAAAGAGATAAGTAAGGAGCACGACGATGAGCGAACAGAGACCATCAATGGGCAGCTCACACCGACCACCTGAGACGATCGAGAGTTTGCTCTCCATGGTCAGGGAAAACCTGCAGATGGACGTCGCCTTCATCTCGGAGTTCGCCGGGGACCGGCTGGTCTTCCGTGCGCTGGAGGGGGATGCAGAGTCCTTCGGTTGGCGAGAAGGCGAAGGCTTCCCACTCGATGAGTCTTACTGCAAGCGGGTGCTCGACGGTCGCCTCCCTAACGTGGTCTCCGACGCCAGGAGCGAAGACCTGACGAAGGATCTGTGGGTAACCAGCGAGGCAAACATAGGGTCCTACGTGGCAGTGCCGGTTGTGCTCTCCGATGGGCACCCATATGGCACGCTGTGCTGCGCGAGTCACAAAGCAGATCCCGGGCTCAGGGAGCGCGATCTGGGGCTCATGGAGGGGATAGCCCGCGAGTTGAGCAGGCAGATAAAGCGTGAAGGGCTCCGATAGTGAGGTCGTTTTGGTCACCAGGACGACTCCATCGCCCAAGCTCGTGGAGCAAACCGTCCGCGAGTGTCGATCTGGTGGGTGGTGAGGTAAACGATGCAGCCAGCCCACGTCTCGCTTTGGCTGCGTTCTCCTGCCGAGGTGGGTAAAGAGGGCCAGAGAGGACGGACCGGATGAATCGGCGCGGTGACGCCTGGCTCGCCCGGTGCATGTGTGCGCTCTCTTTGGCGTTGACGGTGCTCGGGCTCCTCTTTCTGATAACGAGCCGGTCCCGCACGGGCGCTCCAGTTTACGACTACTGGCTCGTAAACACCGTGATAGCGATTGGTTTCTCGACTGTAGGGGCCGTGATCACCCCCCTCCTTCCCCGCCAGAATCCTGTGGGTTGGCTCTTCTGCACGATAGGCTTGGTGGGGGGCGTTCGCCTCTTCGTCGCCGAGTACGCCATCGTCACACTTCTAGCGGAGCCGGGCTCCCTGCCGAGCACGTTGCCGGGCGGCGAGACTCTGGCCTGGATCTCCTCCTGGGTGTGGGTTTTGCACGTGGGGCTTTTCGTGTTCTTGGCCTTGCTGTTCCCCGACGGACGACCGCCTTCACCCCGTTGGCGCCCCTTGGTGTGGGCTAGCGGAGTTGTGGTCGTAGCGGGAACCGTCTCGGTGGCTCTCTGGCCTGAGACGGCCAGAGGGTTCGACCTTCTCAACCATCCTCTCGGGACAGAGGTTGCGACCGACGTCATCAATCCGGTGGAGACCATCGTTTATGCTCTGGGGCTCACAGCGGCGGCGTCGTTGTTCGCACGGCTGAGGGGCTCCAAGGGAGTGGAGCGTCAGCAGGTCAAGTGGTTCACTTACGCAGTAGCGGTGCTGGCCACAAGTGCCACCCTCGCCTACGTGGTCTCTGAATCTATGGGTGTGGTGTGGCTGGACCGCGTCGGTTCCGTATTGGTAATAGCCAGTGTCGTGGGTCTGCCGGTTGCGGTGAGCATAGCCATCTTGCGCTACCACCTCTACAACATAGATCTCATCATAAACCGTACCCTCGTCTACGGTCCACTTACCGCGGTATTGGCGGGTCTCTACCTAGGCAGCATCGTCGTGCTCCAGTTACTCTTCCGCGCTTTGACAGGTGAGAAATCCCAGCTTGTGGTGGTGGCATCCACCCTGGCAATAGCCGCCCTGTTCAACCCCTTGAGGCGCCGCATCCAGGGCCTTATCGACCGCAGCTTCTACCGTAGGAACTACGATGCGGTAAAAACGCTGGAGGCCTTCTCGGCCAAGCTTAGAGACGAGACGGATCTCGACACCTTGAGCGACGACCTGGTGGGAGTGGTAAGAGAAACGATGCAGCCAGGTCATGTCTCTTTGTGGTTGCGTCCGGATCTCGCTCCAAAGGGAGGTGAGGGCTCCGGACGGCCGCGCAGGTGAACCGGTCGCCAAGAGCATGCGCTATTTCAGGTTGGCGCACGGCAGCTGCAGTGTACATAGGACTCTCGAGACACAGAGAAATTCGGAGCGCACTCAGCTCTAATCTGTAAGAATGATCGGAAGCGGTGCGGCCAACATACCTGCCTGCGCAACAAGCAAACGTCGTTAGTGAAACGCTGCACCAGAGCAAGGAGAGCGAGTGAACGACAGATGCCAAGTGCGGTAAGCCGCAAAGATTTCCTAAGGTTCGGCGGCGTGGGACTCACCGGTGTGGCGCTTCTCGGTGCCGCGGGTTGCGGCAGAAGTCTGGGTGGTAATAGGGACGTTGTCAAGTTCCTTACCGGGACCGAAGAGACTACCATCCAGGAGAGGGCGGTAACCGAGATACAGGTCAATAGGTTCGAGGAGCAGCGCCCGAAATACACCCTGGAGCGCGAGGCAATAGATCCTGATGCGATGAGCAAGGTCATACCGTCCAGGCTGCGATCCGACGAGTCTCCAGACGTCTTCTCTTTCGACACGGGTCCTGGTTTCGGCGGCGTGCTGGCCGACGCTGGACTCGTTTATCCCCTGGAGAAGACCTACAAGGAGAAGGGCTGGGACATCTACGAGTGGGCCAAGCAGCGAGCCACCTACAACGGCACCGTCTACGGAGTCCCCGATCAGGTAGAGGAGATAATCGTCTTCTACAACAAGGACCTCATGCCTGAGGAGCCGCAGACT
>JBKPNW010000018.1:0-4584 GCA_046732815.1 Actinomycetota bacterium
CTCTCGCCGAAGACCTGGTACGGGATGCCCGCGTACGCCAGGGACGGCAAGGTCGTCTGCTTCTTCCAAAGCGCTGAGAAGTTCAACACGAGGTACGCGACGTTCAGCTTCAGCGACAAGGCGAACCTCGACGAAGGCGCCATGTGGCCGACCTCCTTCGCGCTGCAGGAGTTGACCGCCGTCGAAGAGGCGAAGATCGGCGCGCTCGTGAAGAGAGCGGTGAGCTGAGGGCGCCGATCTCGCCGGCCGATCCCGTATCGGGGCCTGCGTCCACTCCACGACGATGAGTGTCGACCCTCGCTCCGCATCCAGGCCTGGCGCGAGGCGAACGAACTGCCAGGCCGCGAGCTGATGCGCCACGGCCGCTGGTTGGTCTGACCGTTCACGGCTCACCTCCTGCTAGAAAGGGGTTTCCGAAGCGTGGTCGGCGGGCGTTGCCTCCTATAGAATCCGGGCACGGGGTTCTCGGGAGTGCACGGAGGCGGGATCGTACCGCCAGGACGTCAGGGGGTTTGTTTTGCCGCTCGACTACACGTACCGCATCAAGGTGCCTCACCGCACGGGGCAGTTGGCCAGGGTCGCCGGCACGATAGCAGAAGGAGATGGTCTGATCGGCGACGTGACCACTATAAACGTCGGCCGCGAGGCCTCGGTGCGGGAGATCACGCTGGAGGTCGAGGACCGCGATCAGGCGGAGCGGATCGTCGGCATGCTGCGCGAGCTGGAGGGCGTGGAGGTACTGTGGGCGCGCGACAGGGCGCTCCTCAAGCACGAGGGTGGGAAGCTCGTGATCGAATCTTCCCACCCGGTCAGGACGGTGCAGGACATGCGTGACGTCTATACGCCTGGGGTTGCCCGGGCGTGCCAGGCCATAGCCGAGGACGGCTCGCTCGCACGCGAGCTGACCATGATCGGGCGCAGCGTCGCCATCTGCACCAACGGAACGCGGGTCCTGGGGCTTGGGGACATCGGGCCCGTCGCCTCGATGCCTGTGATGGAGGGCAAGGCGGTCTTCTACCACCAGCTGGCCGGCGTCTCAGCGATGCCCATCCTCATAGACACCAAAGACGTCGACGAGTTCGTCGAGACGGTCGTGCGCATCTCGCCGACGTTCGGCGGGATCCACCTTGAGGACATCTCGGCGCCCGAGTGCTTCGAGATAGAGGCCCGCCTGATAGAAACGCTCCCCCAACCCGTCATGCACGACGACGTCCACGGCACGGCCGTCGTCACGCTGGCGGCCGCGCTCGTGGCCTGTCGCGACGCGAACCTCACGCTCGCGCAAGAGGTGGTGGGCCAGATCGGGCTCGGCGCGGCCGGCTTCGGTATCGCCAACCTGATGGTAGAGGCCGGGGCGGAACGGGTCCTCGGCTCGGACCCGAACCCGCTTTCTCACGAGCGCGCGAGCGCTAAGGGCATCGAGATAACCGACATGCAGACCGTCATGGCCGAAGCCGACCTGGTCGTCGCGACTACCGGTGTTACCGGCCTCATCGAGCCCGAGATGGTCCGCGAGGGGCAGGTGATCCTGGCGCTCACCAACCCCTACCCCGAGATAGAGGCCGAAGTCGCCCTGGCGGCCGGGGCGGCCTTCGCCGCCGACGGCCGGAGCGTGAACAACGTCCTGGGCTACCCTGGCATCTTCCGCGGCGCCCTGCTCTCGGGAGCGAGCCGGATCAACGCCGAGATGAAGCTGGCCGCAGCCCAGGTCCTCGCCTCCCTGGCCACCGGCTCGGAGCTCGTCCCCGATGCCCTCGATCCGGACGTCCACCTGCAGGTGGCCGAAGCCGTGCGGGAGGCGGCCATAGAGAGCGGGGTCGCACGCCTCGACCAGGCTCCGACAGGACTGTAGTAGCGGTTTTCCGGAAGTTCCCTTCCGGAAAACCGTGCTGGTCAGCATTTCAGCACGCTCAAGCCTTCGGCTTACGCTTGTCAGCACGTCAGCTCTTTGTTCTTGCACTGATAGCCCTGGAGCCGCGGGAGCCTGAGCTGCGGGAGTGCGAAGAGCCGGAGGTGCGGCTGCGTCAGATCCGCACCGAGTTCGCCTCGCCCAAGCACGGACGGAGATGGTCGGATTTCGGAACGAGCCTTCGGCGAGGATGTGCGAGAAACGGGAGTTGCGGACCTGGCCGCGCTCCTCGCCGAACGACGCCAAGGAGCAGCACGTGATCAGCGGCATCTCGGGCGAGAGGCTGTGCAGCCTCGTTCGCGACTAGAGCGGTTCGCAAAAAGGGTGAACCTCCTTGCGAACCGCTCTGGTCAGCATTTTACGCAGCCGGCTGGGATAGCAGTCTCTCGCGCAGGCGCGCGATTTCCTGCGGGGCCACGCCTGCGTGGAGGAGGTACGGCTCTGCTCCGCCGTATTCCTGGTCCAGACGCTCCAGCACCTCCATCATTACCTCCGCCCGTGGACTGTACTTCGACAGCTCCTTCTCCCGCTCGGCCCTCTCACCGGGTTCATCGGGGAGCGATTCCTCGCGGAGCGGTCGTAGACACTCCTCGCTCAGCGCGTAATCCGCGCTTGTAGTCTCCCGATCCACGCCCGCCAGCTCCAGCAGTAGCGCGCAGACCAGGCCGGTGCGGTCTTTGCCGGCGTGGCAGTGCACCAGTACACCGCCCTCTGGGGCCCTCGCGATGTTCCTCATGATGTCGGACACCTCAGGCTGAAAGCGGTCGAGCATACCCGCGTAACCGTTGGCCAACGTGGTGAACTCGTCCGGTGGGGGCACGTCCGGGTTTATGAAGGACACGTTCGTGTACGCGATGCCGTGATCCCCCGGTTCGGCGAACGGGTTGGGAAGTTGCTCTGCCTCCTCCGGCATGCGCAGGTCTACGATGGACCTTATGCCGTAGTCGCGCAGAGCGTCCCGCCCAGCTTCGGTGAGGGGCGAGAGGTTGTCAGAGCGCACGACGGCACCCCAGCGCGTCTCCCGCCCGTTCGCCGCCGGATAGCCCCCCAGGTCCCGGACGTTCAGGCAGCCCTCCCACTCGAGCCGGCGAGTCCGCTGTCTCCCGGTTGCCATCCGAGTGCCCCCTTCGTCTCCCTAGTCGAACAGCGGGATCACATCGTTGGCAAAGCGGCGGACCGCTTCGTGGTCGTAGGCTTCGCGGGGGATGGTAACGATGAAGTAGTCGATGCCGGCCTCGGTCACGGGCTGTAAACGCTCCCTAATCATCTCCGGTGTACCGACGATGGTGCCCACAGCATAATCGTCGAAGGGCCTGTCTCCGCGCGCGGCCGCGGTCGCCTGTTCGGCGTCGTCCATGTTGTCGACGACGTGGATGTCGACGCTCGTCGACTTGATGATCTCGTCGTAGTCCCGGTCGAGGTCGTCGCAGTGGTGTTTCAGGACGTCGAGCTTGTGCCGGATCGTGTCGACGTCTGCCGCCACGGAGCCGGCGACGTTGCAGGCGTCGCCCCACCGAGCGACGAGCTTCAGGGTGACCTTCTCGCCTCCGCCCCCGATCCAGAACGAAGGGTGGGGTTTCTGGACGCCCTTGGGCTCGTTGATGGGCGCGTCGATCGTGTAGTACTTTCCCTCGAAACGCGGGTAGTCTTCGGTCCACATGCGGTGGATGATCTCGCACGCCTCGCTGAACATGCCCATCCTGTCGCGCAATTCCGGGAACCCATAGCCGTAGGCGAGCCACTCGTGCTCGTACCAGCCCGCTCCGATGCCTGCGTACAACCGGCCGTGGCTGGCGACGTCGACGGTGGAGGCCATCTTGGCGTACAGCGCCGGATTGCGGTAGCCATTGCAGCCGACCATCTGTCCGATCTTGACGTTCTGCGTGTCCCGCGCCAGCGTGGCGCTGATGGTCCAGGCCTCGAAGCAGGTCTCGAGCTCCGGCGTGGGCACCGTGTGGAAGTGGTCGAAGACCCAGATAGAGTCCCACCCACCCTCGTCCGCGACGCGGGCCACCCTGGTCATGGTCTCGAACTGTTCGACGGGGTCATCTATCTCGGCAAGATCCATCCGCCAGCCCTGCGGCACGAAGACACCGAATCGGGTCGTCATGGTCTGCTCCTCTCAGTGTTCTCTAGGCAGCATCCCAGAGTTCCCTCAGAAGCGAGGCACACTCGGCCAACGCATCGTCGTAGGGACCCGAGACCCCACACTCTATTCCGAGGTACCCATCATAGCCGACCTCTTTGAGCGCGGCGAAGCCCGGACGGAAATCTAGGTGCCCTTTCCCTGGCTGGAGGCGGTTGCTGTCGGCGACGTGGACGTGGACGATGTGCTGCCCGGCCGCCCGAATGCTCGCCGCGATATCTGCTTCCGCGATGTTCATGTGGAAGAAATCGGCCATGATCGCGACCCCACCCCCGACGCGCTCGGCGAACTCGACGCCCTGCTCCAGCCGGTTGACGAGGTGCTGCTCGTAGCGGTTGAGCGGCTCCAGGAAGATCGGCACGCCCGCATCTCGGGCGGTGGGCGGCCTACGCGGCCATCGAATCGTTCGAGACCGGAGGGCGCATAACCACCGTCTGATCCACGAGAGCATCCGCTCTCATCATCAGTTGCGCAACCGCAGCGCCCGTTCGCCCAGGGCCGTCCTGTCTGCTTTCATGCCTCTTGGTGC
>JBKPNW010000019.1:0-5664 GCA_046732815.1 Actinomycetota bacterium
CAGGCCACACCGGGTAAGTAGCCCGCGAAAGCCCCGCAGGTGTAGTAGCAGCTGTAATAGATGGCGCTCGCCGACCCCTGGTCGGATTCGCTCGCGGTCGCCACCCCGATCTGTGCTGCCGTCGCCCCGCTGAACATGGTCACCGTGAGCACGGCAAGCGCCGCGACTACGGCCGGCAATGTTCCTACAAGAGAGAGTGGCAGCGCTAGCAGGCTTCCGGTCAGAGCACCGACGAGTGTCGCCCGCCATCCGATGCGATCGGCGACAGCTCCGGCGACCGGCCCCACCGCCCCCAGACTCCAGAGCAAGAAGATGAGGCTTCCCAGGGCCGGAGTGAGCGAGAAGGGGGGAGCCTCGAGGTAATAGGTGGCGAAGGAAAAGACGCCGACGAAGGAGAAAAACAGCGCGCACCCTCCCAGCGTTGCCAACAGCAACGCGCGGTTTCCCAGCAGGCGCATGACGGCCGCGAGCTCTTGCTTTTCCCTGGCCGGGGAAGCGGACTGTGGTAACGCGTAGTGCATGAACGGTGCCGCTATGCCGGGCAGTAGGGCGAGAGCGGCGAGGGAGAGCCGCCATCCCACCACCTCGCTCGCCAACGCCACTCCGACCCGGCCGATCAGGCCCCCTGCGACCAGGGAGGACAGATAGCAACCCATGGCTTTGCCCCCGAGCCAATCCCCGAAGACCTCCTGCACGTAGTTCAGACCCACGGCCAGAAGGCCAGGCATGCAAAGACCCTGCAGCAGCCTGCACAGCAGCAAGACAGCAAAGCTTGGGGCCAGGCCCAGGCCCACGGTCGGAGCGACCAGTAGGGTGCTGGCGAGTACGAGGCACCGCTTGCGCCCGATCCTGTCCGAGAGTGGGCCCCAGATCCAAGCCCCCGCTGCCATGGCCACCACGACTACAGAGATGGTTAGCCCCGTTCGCGCTGGACTCACCCCGAACTCTCGTCCGAGAGTCGGCAGGATCGCCTGCGTGCAGTAGACGGTAGCGAACATCCCCGCCGCCCCTAGACCGAAGCTCGATAGACCCAACCAGTTCGAGCTAATACCCTGGACTGTGTGCCCCTCGCCTTCTTAGGTCGTCCGCACTGCCCGCGTCTCCGGCGATTCTACCCTCCAGGGCCCGCTTTCGCCCCATGAGGACCACCGGCGGCTGGAGGGCAAGCGGCTGCGCCCTCGAAGCCTCTCTTGCCCCGCAGCCGGTCTATCCGGCTGCCGGAACAAGGGGTGGTAATGGGGCGGGAATCCATAAGTTGCTATTTCGTAACGGTTGCCGTAACGTTTACGAGACGCTGGACCTGTAAAGTGGGGCTGTGACGGAAGCAGCGAGGGAACAGGACCGAGGAGTCGGTGGGATGAATGCGCGCTCCGCTACCCGGCTTGCCTGGTCGCTATGGGCCGCATGCCTGGCGCTCCTCATGCTCGCCCTCCTGCTCGACTTCCTACGCACGGGCACGTTCCTCTCCGATCCCTGGCAAGTGCTAAGCAACCGCAGGTTTGTGTACCCCATCTACGCCGTGCTGACGGGGATGCTGTCGCTCGTATACCCGACGATCGGGGCGCTGATAGTCTCGCGCCTTCCCAGGAACCCGATCGGCTGGATCTTCTGCGGCGTTGGCCTGCTCTACCAGCTGCAGCACGTCGGCCTGGCCTACTCCGATTACGCCGTTGCCGAGGGTTTCTCCTTGCACTGGGGCGAGTACGCGGCCTGGTTCGCGGCGTGGGTGGGGTTCGCGGGGCTGACGCTGTCCGGGATCTTCCTTCTGCTGCTCTTCCCCGACGGGCGTCTGCTTTCCCGTCGGTGGCGGATCGTGGCGTGGGCGGCGGTGTTGGGAGCCGCGCTGGCAGCACTCGCCGACGGCTTCTACCCGGGACGGTTGTTGGCCCACGAATACATCGAAAACCCGCTCGGTGCCATGGGGACAATCGGCCAGCAGTTGACGGCTTACGGCTCCCTGGCGGCCTCGAAGCTTATCGCTTCGGCACTGCTCTTGGTGAGCACCCTGGCGGCGCTGTTCTCGCCGGTGGTTCGGCTGCGCCGTGCGAGGGGTGATGAACGCCAGCAGCTCAAATGGTTCTTGTTCGCCGCGGTCCCGGCGGCCGTCGTTCTATCCATGTTCCTGGTCGAAGTCATCATCAGCAACCGAAGCACGAACTCGATGTTCGAGATGATGAACTCGTTCGCCATGTTCGAAATCCGTGATGTTTTCTCACTCTTTGGCATCTCGGCTGCCGAAATCTTCAACGGCACCTCTTACGTGCCGGCCTTCGTGTTGCTCCTCCTCGCGGTCTTCGCTTGCATCGCTATCCTCCGCCACAAACTCTACGACATAGACCTCCTCATCAACCGCACCCTCGTCTACGGCGCTCTGAGCGCCTGCGTCCTTGGGACCTACGTCCTCGCGGTGGTAGCCTTGGGAGCCGTCTTCCAGGCGCGGGGCAACATCGCCGTATCGCTGGTGGCCACGGCGCTCGTGGCCATCCTCTTCCAGCCTCTCCGTAGCAGGTTCCAGCGGAGCGTCAACCGGATGATGTACGGAGATCGAGACGACCCTTCGGCCGTGACCTCTCGCCTGGGACAACGCATCGAAGCGACCCTCGCTCCGGAGGCGGTGCTTCCCACTGTCGTCGAGACCATAGCCCAGGCACTGAAGCTGCCCTACGTGGCCATCCTCCTGAAGGAGGGGGAAGGTTACAGGACCGCCGCGGCTTACGGATCTCCCCCGGAAGAACCGGAAGCCCTGCCGCTCGTGTACCAGAGGGAGGAGATAGGGCGCCTCGTAATAGCTTCCAGGGCACCCGGAGAACGGCTCTCAGAGGCCGACAGACGATTACTCGAGGATCTGGCCCGACAGACCGAGGTGGCGGTGCACGCGGTGAGACTCACCTCTGACCTGCAGAGCTCTCGCGAACGCCTGGTCAGCACACGTGAGGAGGAAAGGCGGCGACTGAGGCGCGACCTGCACGATGGCCTGGGGCCCACGCTGGCGAGCTTCGCCCTGAAGCTCGACGCGGCGCGCAAGCTGGTCAGGAGCAAACCGGGGGACACTGAGGCGCTGCTTTCACGCTTGAAGGACCAGACGCAGGAGACTGTAAGCGACGTGAGGCGCCTGGTTTACGGCCTCAGGCCGCCAGCGCTCGACGACCTGGGGCTCGTTGGAGCGATACGCCAGCAGGTGGAGAGCCACGGCTTCGTCGCTCATGAGGGCCTCTCTGGAGAGGCACGGGGAGAAGACGAACCGGTCTTTTTCTCTTTAGAAGCTCCTGAGGGCTGGTCGTCCCTGCCAGCTGCCGTCGAGGTGGCAGCCTACCGCATCGTCCAGGAAGCTCTCACCAACGTCGCACGCCACGCCCACGCCACATCCTGCCGCGTCCGTATCTCGGTCGATCGATCTCGGAGTGTGCTGGAGCTGGAGGTCGTCGACGATGGTGTGGGCATGCCGCAAGGCCGTCGTGCGGGGGTGGGACTCTCCTCGATGCGCGAGCGAGCTGAGGAGCTAGGGGGGACGTGCGACGTGAACCCCAACCCAGAGGGTGGCACACGCGTGCTGGCACGTCTGCCACTACCCATCTCGGAGGTAGACCCTCAGAGAGCGAGGTCATCGTGGAAAGCACCATCCGCATCCTCGTAGCAGACGATCACGCTGTCTTCAGGGAAGGGCTTCGCGCCGTGCTTGGCCCGGAGCCCGACATGGAGGTTGTGGGCGAGGCAGCAACCGGTAAAGAGGTACTCGAGCGGGCCGCCGCGCTCGAGCCGGATGTGGTCCTCATGGACATACAGATGCCCAACCTGAACGGCATAGAGGCCACCCGCCGCATCATCGAGGCCAACCCTGAGGTAGGGGTCGTGGTACTCACTATGTTCGAGGACGACGACTCCGTGTTCTTTGCCATGCGTGCTGGGGCGAGGGGCTACGTGCTAAAGGGTGCAGACCCCTCGGAGATACTCAAGGTGTTGCGCGCCGTGGCCAGAGGTGAAGCCTACTTCGGGCCGGAGATCGCCAAACGCCTGATGGACTTCTTCTCTGCGCCTAAACGGACCTCCCCACAAGAGGCCTTCCCCGAGCTCACCGCCCGTGAGGTGGAGATACTTGACCTCATAGCCCAGGGCCACACCAACGCAAAGATCGCCGCCCGCCTGTATGTCAGCCCCAACACCGTACGCAACCACATCTCCCACATCTTCGCGAAACTGCAGGTAGCCGACCGGGCACACGCCATCGTTCGAGCCAGAGAGGCGGGGCTGGGCAGGGAAGGCGCTCCCTAGATCCTGCTGCAACTCGCTGCTTGGTAGCTTGTCTACCCTGCTGGGAGCGCAGGGCTACTTGCCCCTTGTTCACCGCACGAAGTGGAAGATGCGTTCGCCAAAGTTCGCCAAGAATACCCCATAAGATAGTCCATGTGGGGGATGCCCTGCGACCCGCCACCTGCTAGCGTGGACGCAAAAGCTTCGTGTGGAACCGCACTGAGGTGGAGGTTAGGCGATGAAGAATTCCTTCCGGTTTGGGGTGTTAGTAGTTCTTATCGCTTTGGTACCGAGCGCTTGCGGTCGAGGTGCAGCCGGAGGAAGTGAGCATCAACAAGGCAACGGACACCCCTTGCCCAAGTACGATCAGGCTACTCTGCCCGCGGGCCGGTACCACACCACGGAGTTCGAGCCCTCCCTCTCTTTCCGAATCCCCGGAGACGGCTGGATGTTCGAAGGTCCCTCGGGGGCGCTCGGCGACCCGGAGCATCCCGACTATCTGTTCATGCAGAAAATCCCTGAGGGGGTGATTGCCTTCTTCAACCTCAGGAAGCTGAAGGGAGTCTTTAAACCGAGGGGACCGACGGGTGCCACAGAGCCGATGCCAGCACCGGACGAGTTAGTCGAGTGGTTCCGGCGCCACCCTTACCTGAAGACTTCCGAACCAGAACCGGCCACCGTAGGGGGGGTCAAAGGCGTACAGTTTGACGTGGTTCTCGCGAATCTGCCTGAGAACCATGAGGGACTATGCGGCAAGACGGCGCACTGCCTGGACATCTTCGCGCTCAGCACCGGGGGTTCTTCGGAAGTCTACTATCTGAAACAGGAACACTTCATCGTCTTGAAGGATGTGAAGAGAGTTCCCGTGGTCATCCAATACGCCGATTTGAAGGACCACTTCGATAAGTTCGAACCTGTGGCTGAGAAGGTATTGCGGAGCGTCGAGTGGACGGACACCTAGCCTTCCCCTTGGGAAATCTACTTACCAGAAGGCATGGAATAGAAGCTCTGAGAAGCATTCTTCGAATGCTGCCGCGTAGGAGCCAGCTCCTACAAGATTTCCCGACCAGAATGGGAGTTTGCTCTCATGTCTTTGGGACACCGCCTCCCTTATTGTGGCCCGTGCAACCAGAGAAAGCGTGCGGACCAAGGTGAGGAGCGTGTAGGAATGATCGGGGGCGCGGGTAGGGACAATCGGCCATCGCCTGACCGAGAGTGTGTGCCTAACAAGGCCGGATTCGTCTCGCGCAGAGAGCAGGCCAAAGACAAGGAGGAAGTCGTGCACAAACGGCTTGCCATGATGGTGGCTATGATGGTTTCGATGGCCCTCATCGTCCTGGTGGTGGGCTGCAGTTCGGGGAGCCCTGAGGCCTCCGCGTCCCGGGCGCCGAACCTTCACGGCAAGATCGTGTTCAT
>JBKPNW010000020.1:0-3064 GCA_046732815.1 Actinomycetota bacterium
CGAGGCCCTCCTCACGGAAGACTTTAAGACCGCCATGAGATTCTCTGTCGTGATGCAGGTACGGCGGCTGCCCGTTCATCCAGACACCGGTATTGTGCGGGTACATGCCGGTGAGGATGGAGGCTCTAGAGGGGGCGCATACCGACTCGCTAGTGTAGGCGTTCGGGAAGCGCAACCCTCTGGCCACGATACCCTTGTGGACCTCCGGCATGCGGTGGAGCAATCGCTCTGGCATATCGTCGGTCATCACGAAGACTATGTTGGGCTTCCTGGTGACCGGCGTGGGCCCACCACATCCTAAGAGAAGCAGGGCCGCTACGAACATCAGAGCGGACACCTTCAATATGCGCCACACTTGAACCTTCATCCTATCCCCTGGGATCATCAAGGGGGTATATTATCACTGAGGTACTGGTAACAAACGTAATAAATAGCGAAGATCCATGCACCCTCAGTATCGCGTATCTCTTGGGACCGCGCAGAGTACGCTTTGGAGAATACCGCTTCTAAGGCCTATAGCAGGGAACAGCGTACGTCGCGGCGATGAATCCGCGATGAGTGCTCTGCGGAACTGCTAGGGGAGTTCTTGTTGACCGGGGCTCCACATGTTGCTGGCTGGATCGAGAACCGGGCCCTTGAAAAATCTATCTCGATAGGGGAAAGTTTGGCGATGGGTACTAGGTTCACTCGACGCCAGTTTCTCGCGGGGGTGGGTACCGGCGCCACGTACTTTGCTTTGGCAAACGCAGTGGGCTGCGAACCATCTGAAAGTAGATCAAAGACCAAGCCCGCGCCGAACAGCCAGCACCGCGTCCGCGCGGGTGACCCCGGATCACGGCCCTCCTCTGAGGGTGGCGCATGGGCCTTCCGCTCGCGTCCGGATCTCAGCCCGCCCACCGTCGAGGTGGCCAAGGAGGCGCACGACACGGCCTCCGGGTACGTCTTTATCGCCCCGGAGCAGGGAGATGTGGGGCAGGGCGGCTCGCTGATGATCGACAACAAGGGACAGGTCGTGTGGTTCCGTCCCCTTGGGAGCGCCTCCGCGCGTACGATGGACTTTAAGGTGCAGACCTACAAGGGAGAGCCCGTCCTTACCTGGATAGAATCATTTCCCGTGGAATTGAGTGAGTGCGTGATCTTCGATAGCTCCTACCATGAGATAGCCCGCTTTACGCCCGCCAACGGTTACACCGACGGGGACCACCACGAGTTCCTCATCACTGCTGAGGACACCGCACTGATTACGACCCGCGATACGGTGCCACGGGATCTCACTTCTGTCGGCGGCTCGGTTGATAGCGTGGCGAGCGAAGGCATCGTCCAGGAGTTGGACATAGAGACTGGAAAGCTTCTCTTCGAATGGCACAGCCTCGACCATGTAGGCCTCGATGAGACTAATGCCAAGCCGGGAGAGGATGAAGACTACTCCGGTATCGATTACTTCCACCTCAACTCCATAGACGTGGATCATGACAACAATCTGCTGATCTCAGCCCGTAGAACCTCAGCCGTCTACAAGATAGACCGCAACACGGGAGAGATTATCTGGCGCCTAGGCGGCAAGAACAGCGACTTCGAGATGCAAGAAGGCACCCGCTTCGACTTCCAGCACGACGCCCGCCGACTGCCCGACGGCACCATCTCCATCTTCGATAACGGTGCCACGGTTATCCGCAATAGCCTCCCGAAAGCCATAGAAGCGTCCCGCGACATTGTCTTGGAGCTCGACGAACAGAAGATGAAGGCAACGCTTGTGCGCGAGTACATCCACCCCGACAAGCTGAAAGCCGACGCTTCAGGCAACGCGCAGGTGCTAGAGAACGGCAACGTGTTTGTGGGGTGGGGTAGAGCGTTAGCCGTCTCGGAGTTCAGCCATGATGGCACGTTGCTCTTCGACGCCAGACTGCAACCCGATAACAGGTCCTACCGGGCCTTCCGCTTTCCGTGGAACGGGCGCCCGAGCGACCGGCCTACCGCTGTGGCAGAGCGCACCTCAGAAGAGGAGGTAAATGTCTGCGCGAGCTGGAATGGTGCCACGGAGGTCGCAAGCTGGGAGGCGCTCGTCGGACCGAATCCAGGCAAATTGAAGTCGTTGGGATCGATTCCCCGAGACGGGTTCGAGACGGCCATGGTGGTGCGAAGCACCGATCCGTATGTCGCCGCGCGAGCCAAAGACCGTTCGGGACGAGTACTCGGCACCTCCGAGGCAGTCGAGCCGGGAGGATAAGCTGTGTTGTCGCGCCCCAGCTGCGCGATGGCGCCTGCGAGTGCGCCACGAGGCTCCTAAAGACGGCGTCTGAGACGCGCCTCTTGAGGCACCGCAGCGCCTCCTTACGGGATTTGCCCTCCGCGATCATCTTGCGGCAGTGGGCCCCGCCCGGAGCGTCCGACCTGGCCTGGCAGGTAGCGACCATGTGTAAGGCGTAGTTGAGCTTGCGGTTTATAAGGCCAGCGAGAGCCCGTGGTGAACCACCTCCCCGCTGGAGGCCTCCACCGGTGACGTGCCTGAGTTGGAAGCGAAGTGCGCCTTGGTCGGGAAGTTCGCTCGGCGTTGGTAGACCCTTCGAGTCGCCTCAGAGAAGGCCCGAACGCAAATGGTGCGCTTGGGTGGTGTATGGTTCTGCGATGGGCGCCGGGTTCACAAGGCGAAGCTTCCTCAAGGCGCTGAGTGCCGGTGCCGCCTACCTTGCCCTGGTAGGCGCGCAGCGATGCGCCCCGAGAGTATGGTGGCCCCTGCCCAGCGATTCGCCCAAGGCCCAGAAGGACGTGTGGGCCTTCCGTTCGCGCCCCGATCTGGGCCCTGCTGCGGCAGAGGTGGCCAGGCGAGCGCGCGATACCGCCCCAGGCTACGTCTTCCTAGCCATCAAGGAGGGCGCCGGGGAAAACGGTCCGATGATCGTCGACGACAACGGACAGATAGTGTGGGTTGGCAAGCACCCGCAGGCCAGGGACTTCAAGATGCAGTACTACCAGGGCCGCCCAGTGCTCACCTGGTGGGAGGGCGTTGTGGTCCAGGGCCATGGCAAAGGCGAGTACGTGATCTTCGACGACTCTTACCGCGAGG
>JBKPNW010000021.1:0-5074 GCA_046732815.1 Actinomycetota bacterium
TTTACGAGCTGTCTCGCGAAGTGATCGAGTTCCAGAGGGCTACAGAGCCGCTGCCTGGTATCCTCGATCGCCTTATAGGAGGTGTCGAGGGCTCCGGGGCTGATGGCGATGTGCAGAGGTACCTGCGCACGGTGCAGGACCGCGCGTTGAGGATCACCGAGCGGGTCGAAGGCTTCCGCCAGTTGCTGCAGAACATCCTGAGCGTCAACCTGACGCTGGTGGGCCTCTCGCAGAACGACGAGGTGAAGAAGATCAGCGCCTGGGCGGCGATCCTGTTCGCCCCTACGCTCATAGGGACCGTCTACGGCATGAACTTCGACCACATGCCCGAGCTGCACTGGACCCTTGGCTACCCGTTCGCCATGGTGCTCATGCTGATGGTCTCGGTGACGCTGTATCTGGTCTTCAAGCGCCGTGGGTGGCTCTAGCGATCCTCCGAAAGCAGGCTGCGAAACGACCAACACGTCGAAGCGGAGTCCGTCGAGGTCGACGCGGTACGGCTCGATGTGCTTCGCCAGCAATATGCATCCAGGGGGTCATAACTAGCGACATTCGGGTGAATAAGCCAAGAAATACTGCCTTTGCGTGATGCGCTCGACGCAGCTTCGGAATATGATGGCTTTGTCGCGTCCATCAGCAGCAGAGGACACACTATGTCGGCTGAAGAGAATAACAAGGTCCTAGTGCGCCGCTTTGTAGAAGCGCAGGCCAATGCTGACCTGATCACATTAGACGAGTTGCTCGCCTCCGACTTCGTCGATAATAGCCTGCAACCAGACCAAGACCCTGGTCGCGAGGGCTTTCTACGGTCGGTCGCGAAGGAGCCTACTATCTTCTCCAACGTCCGTGCCAACATCGAGGATCAAGTAGCACAAGGGAACAAGGTGATAACTCGCCTCACCATGAAGCGCCTCCACGATCGAGGGGAGTTTCTGGGCTTAGCGCCTACCGGAATGGAGATCAAGACGAGCGCCATCGTCATCCACCGCATAGAGAGGGGCAAGATAGCCGAGGAGTGGAGCGAGAGTACGGGTGCTCTGGAGGCAACGCGCCAGCGCCTAGAGCAAGAGATGATCGAGCGAGAGCGCGCAGAGCAGGAGCTACAGGTGGCGCGGCGCATCCAGCAGGCTTCGCTTCCTAGAGAGGTGCCCCAACTAGAGGGCTGGCAGATCAACCCTTACTTCCGGCCTGCCAGAGAGGTGGGAGGTGACTTCTACGAGTTCTTCGAGCTAAAGGACGGACAACTGGGCTTCGCCGTGGGGGACGCCACGGGTAAGGGCGTCCCAGCAGCTCTGGTGATGACTGCGACCTGCGCCTTCCTTGGGGGCGTGGCCACAGCTTCGGGCTCCTCGCCTGGGGAGGTACTAGCTCAAGTCAACGAGGCGGTGTTGGCTCGCATACCTGCCAACATGTTCGTCACTTGCTTCTACGGCGTTCTCGACCCTTCTAGCGGACACTTCAGTTACGCCAACGCAGGCCACAACCTTCCTTGCTGCTGCCACGTCGAGGGTGCATCGACCGAACTCAAGGCGAGGGGGATGCCCCTTGGGCTTATGCCAGGGATGAACTACGAAGAGCACGAGACCATCCTGACAGTGGGGGAGAGCGTACTCTTCTATACCGACGGGCTCACTGAGGCGCATAACTCCCAAGGCGAGATGTTCGGAACCCCTCGCCTTCGAGGCCTTCTTAGCGATCGTTTCGAGAGTAGGATGGACCTCAGCGCTGCCATAGTAAAGGAGCTTAGACGCTTCACTGGAGAGGGCTGGGAGCAGGAGGACGACATCACCCTCCTTACGCTACAGCGTTCTGCGACTCGCAGCTGAACTTCTTACAGCGTCTTGCAGCAATATTGAACCGTGGGGCACTATGAAGGCCTGACAGCGTACCTGCGAAGACCTGCTAAAAAGTAAGCCCAAGTCGTCGAACAAAGGGTGAAAAGGGAGAGGCGGCTTACCCGTTCGGGGTGCTAGGATCGTCGCTCCCATCGTCAACTTAGGGCAAGGACGACCGAGGTGAAAAGATAATGGTTGTTGTGCTCCTCTACCGGACCAATCTCTCCTATGGTGTAGAAACCCGCCCATGGTGCTTCCGGGCCAACCGATTGGCGAAACTGCTTGAGAACTTGCAGCTTCTCCTGCTCACGGAGCATCGTCTTGCCTCTGGTCATGCACTCAAACTGGAGAACGAGTTTGGGTTTCTCACCCCTGAGTTGGTCCTTTATCTGTCGAGCCATCCGATCTAGCCCTGTGGTCATCTTTTCCTTATCTCGGCTTGAGAACCAGAGACTCGTGCCTTCTGGAACTTCCGTTTGAACGGTAATGGAGCCGTCAGCCATCCTAACTCCAGGTACTCCTAGAACAACGTACTCCTCGTCTTTCATGTAGCTAGGGGCCCTGAAGCAGAGCGCAAGCGATACGGCATAATGCATCCAGTCGCGATCTTCTACGAGGGCATGCTCTGGTAGATATTCCTTCAGTACCTCTACTGCTGGTTTCCCGTCGATCTCATGAATGATATTCCCTTGGGAGCGCGTTACCGTCCGTGAGCCCCCTAGCGGGATCAGGCCGTGGCTCAGAGCCCAACTGGCCTGTGCTTTACCTGAGAACAACGCGTAGGAGACCCCATCTGTGATTGCTTCGTCGTCGCAATATTGATAGGTTGGCGTTTCCACGCTGAAATTGTTGCCGGCTCCCCCACCCCACATAGGGAGGAATCGCTCACGCGGGAGGTTTTCTTCAAGCCCCGCAAAGAAGTCATAGAGGGTCAGGTTGAGCCCATCAGGGAAGACAAAAAGTCCTATGGTGTCAGAAGCGAGGTGGGGTAGCAAATCCTCAGCTACCCGCTGTCCAACGGTACGTGAGTCGCCACCAAGTCCCTTCGCTAGTCCGTTGTGCCACTGCAGCTCATCTGATGAGATCGCCATAACGACCACAGAGAAGTTGGATTCATCTGCGTCATCTCCGTCTATCGTACCCTCCGCTGAGCAACCGGTTAGGGGTGCACCTCCGGTAGCCTCGCGGATCGCCTGCAACAGGGATTGCTGATCGTATCCTATTGAGGCGAACATGAAGACGAAGTTAGGCTTAGCGACACCCGCCTCTTTCATTGCTTGCTCGGCAGCCTCGCGACCCGCAACGTCTGGGTTATGGTGGTGACTCGTGCCAACGCCGGCTTTGGTTGTCATAAGCGTACCTCCTTCTCCTCAGGACCATCATAGCTTAGGAGGGGTTGTGCGGCATTTCTCGGTAGCAGCGCCGAGCAGCCCGTCGGGAGGAACATGCAGTAGGTGCCTTCGGGTTAGCGGGAGCGAGGCGCGGGCCGGGGCTGCGCCTGATTGGGCCTTCGGAGTCTATTATCGCCCGCGTGCCTGCCAGACCAGCGCAGCGAGTACCACCAGTACCCCCACCAACGCCGAGTACGCTTCGACTCTGTCGAGGAGGCCCGGAGAAGCAGCATTCTATCGAGCACAGTAGTATGCTCACACCTAACGCTACAACCGGCGCTCAGTTCATCGCCCTCGTCGGATGCGGAAGAAAGCGTAGCCGGCGAAGGCGATCACAGCCACCAGCACGACCGGTCCGAGCACGGTAGTGAAAAGCAGCACGAACAAGATCCTGAGCAGTCTGAAGATCCTGAACAGCCTGAAAATCCCGTGCCCTCTACCGAGACCGAAGCCTCGCCTGCCAAAGCCCCTCATTAGAATCGGTAGAAATCCCTCCGGCAGAGCGCTCACGAGCAGCGAGATTGTGTACAAAGCCAATTCAAGATGCCCCACCGCGATCGCGTGGATGTAAGCCATGAAGCTTGGTGCTCCCTTCGGCGCCCGCTTCCCTATACTCTGGCGTTATACCAAAGCAGGGAGTGCAGAATCTGATTTTATGACGAATGACCTCTTCGTATCTGGTTGAAGACTTCGGTGACTTCCCCATCACCTATGTAGCTCAGCAGGAGATCCTCGGCCATCAGCTGTGCGACCGCCGGGTTTTGCTTGCCCTCCTCCTCGGTGCCCGCGTAGCGCGGGTTGCCCTCAGCTAGCCACCTCAGATCCCTCAGCAGCCTATCTCGGTCCATGAGTCTCCTTTCCGCCGGCGTTCGCCCCGATCGTAGCATCGCGGTCCCCGCCACTCCGCGGCGGTGGCTCGCCTCCTAGGTAACGGAGTGTAAGTAAGAGCAGGCCGGGGAACTGATGGGCGCATGCCGACGAACGGCCTCCACGAGGAAGGACGCCTGCGGTCGCGCCCCGTGCGGACGCCCGAGGGGGGGTCTCCGGTCGGTCTGCGGTCGCTGAGATCCGACAACGCCGGCTCTGCCGAGGGATACCTCTACGTCCCTGCCGGCTACCGCACGGAGACCCCCGCCCCGCTTGTCCTGCTGCTGCACGGTGCTGGAGAGGATGCGCGCGACGGCCTGGCGCAGCTCAGGGGGCAGGCGGACGAGGCGAGGCTCATCCTCCTCGCCTTGAGCTCGCACGGGCCCACCTGGGACTCGATCCTCGGGCGAGGGCGGTACGGTGCCGACATCGCAGCCATCGACCGAGCGTTAGAGCACACCTTCTCTCGCGTCACGGTCGATCCGGAGCGCGTTGGGGTCGGGGGCTATTCCGACGGAGCCTCCTACGCCCTCTCGCTCGGGATAGCGAACGGTGACCTGTTCTCGGACGTGCTCGCCTTCTCGCCAGGATTCCTTGCATCAGCAGGCCAGACGGGCTCGCCGCGTATCTTTGTCTCGCACGGGACCCAGGACGGGTGGCTTCCGATCGACTCCTGCAGTCGCAGGATCGTCCCCCAACTTGAACGAGCCGGATACGAGGTACGCTACCGCGAGTTCGAAGGCGGCCACGTGGTACCGCCCGCGATCGCGCGGGAGGCTACGACCTGGTTCGCTAACCGGGGCTGAAGGTGCGCCGACTGATCGTCTTCGTGCAACCGAGGCACTAGAGGGACCGAACGACGCTCAGAAGAGCGTCGCCTCCTCCCCCTCTGCCAGGCGCTCGATCAGCCAAGTAGCCTCCGCGCGAGCAGAAGTGTCGACCCACCGGCGTTAGGGTCCACGTCGAGGACCACGACGCCGC
>JBKPNW010000022.1:0-29324 GCA_046732815.1 Actinomycetota bacterium
GTGTAGCGCTTGTGGTAGCTGGACTTCATCGAGTAGGGCGCGGCCCGTTGCTCGGCGAAGTGGATGACCGCGTCGGGCTGCCACTCGAGGAGCAGGTCCAGAAGCTGGCGGTAGTTCTCGGCGACGTTGATGTTGTGGAACTCTATCCGGTCGCCGGTTAGCTCCTCCCAGGCGCGAAGACGCTCGCCCATGGACCGGATCGGGGTGAGGGACTCGCATTCCAACTCGACGTCTATCTTGCGCCGGGAGAGGTTGTCTACTATGGCCACCTCGTACCCTTGCGCCGAGAGGTGCAGCGAGGTGGGCCAGCCGCAGAAGCCGTCGCCACCTAGAACGAGTACCTTCATCTCACGTGCTCCCTTCTTGCTCTACGCTACTTGTGCTTCGTAGTTCAGAGTTCGGCCCGAACCGAACGTGCCAGCCGACGATTGTAGCGGAAAAATCGTCAAACAGGTACAAATCTAGCGTAAACGCTCTGTCTCACTCTCTTCGCGCTCCGGCATGCCGGCCCACCCCCGGGGGCCCGGCCCCGATAACCTACCGGTTAGCATACCCGGTGGGCGCTATATTAACGCACGTTAACGCTAATTAACATCGGTGGCCCCGCCTGGGTACAATAGCCCCCGCCCGGAAGATCGGCGAAGGACATCTTTAGAGCTTGTCATTGGAACAGGAAAGAACGACACCGCCCTCTACGGGTGCGTCTTCCGGGGGGGAGGGACGTCTGCGCGAGAGGACTACTATTTTGCTCGCCGGGCTCGGGGTCTTCGTGCTCGTCATGGTCCTCTACTTCGAGACCTTGGCGCCCACGGTCCTCTACATGAAGGGCCCGAAGCTGCTCGACGCGGTGATGTTGCAGATGCAGGTCTCGGTGCTCGGCATCGCGCATCCGACCGGCTACCCCACCTACCTGATGCTTACGCATCTGTTCACCTACCTGCCTTTCGGGGACCCGGCCTACCGGGTGAACCTTGGTTCCGCCGTCTATGCGGCGCTGGCCGTGGTGGCCGTCTACGCGGCGGGTCTCCTGCTCAGCCGGAGGGTGGTGGCTGCGGCATCGGGCGCCCTGGCCTTCGGGCTGGGGACCGCCCTCTGGTCCCAGGCCGTTATCGCGGAGGTCTACACCCTGAACGCCCTGCTCGTCTCCGTCACCGTCGTTGTTTTGCTGCTCTGGCGCGTGTACCGCAAAGACCGCTACCTGCTGCTGTCGGCCTTCCTCGTAGGACTCTGCCTGACCAACCACCTCACGAGCGGGCTGCTGTTGCCCGCGGGCCTTCTCCTCGTCGCCCTCGTGGACTGGCGCAAACTGCTCGACGCCAGGCTCGTTCTTTGGGGTGCAGGGGCCTTCCTCCTCGGCCTCACACCCTACCTGTATTTGCCCATCAGGGCAGCGATGGACCCGCCGATGGACGCGAACAACCCCACCACCTTCGGGCGCTTCTGGTACGTGGTCAGCGGGGGGAACCTGACCGGCTCTTTCTTCTCCTTCGGGCCCCCGGAGCTGCCGGGAAGGATGATCTTCTACTGGGAGCACCTGCTAGGTAATATGCACCTTCTCATCGTGATGGTCGCATTGACCGGCGCTGTGGTCACGCTCAGAAAGGACCGCGCGGTAGGTATATTCCTCGGGTTTCTGTTCCTCGGCTGGCTCTTTTACGCCGTCGAGAACGACATCCCCGACATCGACCTCTACTTCATCCCGACCTACCTCGTACTCTCGCTGTGGGCCGCGGCCGGTTTCGGGGCCCTGCTGGCAGAGGCCGAATCTCTCGTCTTGGGCCTTCCCGTGAGGACCAGGCGGATTATCCTCGGCGTGCTCTCTGCGATCCTGCTCTGCTTACCACTGCTCGGCGCGGCCGGTACCTACGCGAAGGTCGACATGAGCGGCGCCTACAGGGGAGGCGCAGAGATCGAAGCCGTCGCAGAAAAGGCGGCACCGAACTCGACCATCCTGCACCACAGGAGCAGCATGTGGTACATGGTGCTCGTCGAGAAGCGCCGCACCGACCTGACTATAGTCGACCCCTTCTTCCACAACACGCAAGTCGCCTACGCTGATTTGGTCTGGCCCGACGACATAGACCTCGCGACCACGGACCGCCGCTACGGGACCGACGATCTCTCCGGGGTGAGCGCCGCCAGAAAAGCCGCGAAGAAGGGCCGTGTCTACCTGCTAGACCAGGGGTCCACGAACCCCGAGTCCTTCCAGGATGCCGGCTTCGAAGTAGTAACGGTAAAGAAGGGTCTCCTCTACGAGCTGGTGCCTCCGGGCAGAGAGCCCTAGTCTCCGCCCTCTGCCGCGCGGCACTCCGTGGCCTTGCAGTGCCTGAGGGGATCGAGTTGAGACTCGAGTCGCCCCTTGAGCTGCGGTGGGGCGCTCGCGTATGTGTTATGCAGCTCGTAAGGGTCTTTCCGCAAGTCGTACAGCTCGTGTTCGCCGGTCTTGTATTCGACGTACAGGTAGTTTTTCGTTCTCAGTCCCTTGAGCCACGGCCGGCCCCACTCCTCGCTGAGTTGGGCGCTCGCAGCCGAGGTCCGCCGCCAGTTGTTGGGCAGCGGGTCGCCCGTAAGCAGCGGCACCACCGTGCTCTCGTTGATAAAGGGGGGTTGTGGCATCCCGCTCCGCTCGGCGACGGACTCGACGATGAAGCGCTTGCGCCAGTCACTGAGGGGCGGGGGATCGTCCGTGAGCAGCGGCCTCAGGGAGCGACCGTCCACGAACGAAGGCGTCCTGGCCCCCGCAAGGTCGGCTATGGTCGGCGCGAGGTCGTTGTTGAGCACCATGTGCTGGAGGGACCTGCCTTCGGGCACGCCGGGGCCGCGGACGATGAGTGGCACGCGGATGTCCTCTTCGTAGGGCGTCCACTTCCCCGCGCCCAGCCTGTGCTGACCGAGATGGAAACCGTTGTCCGAGGTGAAGATTATGTATGTGTTGTCCAGTTCGCCGCTGTCGTGCAGCGCCTTGATAAGGTCTCCCACCATATCGTCCACAGCCAGCATGGACTGCAACCTTTTGCGGTGGAGCTCTTTCATGTAGACCTTCTGCTCCAGGCTCAAGGGGGGGTTGTCGCTCAACCAATCCGGCTTGTCGGAGACGTCCTTCTCGTCGAACGAAGGCGGATGCGGCAGCGTATCATCAGCGTAGGCGTTCACATCCCTGGGGGCCGGGGTGGCCGGCTGGTGGGGGGCCTTCGTGCCGATCCACATCAAAAAAGGCCTGTCCGTCGTGAAGAACGGCGGGTCGGCCCCTGCCGTGCGCATGATGTAGTCGGTCGCCTTGTCCCTCATCACGTCGGTCTCGTAGTAGGACCCGGGGTCGTAGTCGACTATGTGGCCGTTCTCGTTGAACGTGTGGCTGAGGTAGTTGCCGGTCACCGCGTACCACTCGTCCCACCCGGGAGGGATGTAGGTATCGTCGTAGCCGTTGAGATACTTCCCGAACAAGGCCGTCCTGTAACCCTGCTCCTTGACCCAGGTGGCCATCGTCGAGTTCTCGTGGCCCAGAAAGCGGAACTTCTGGAAGCCGCCAAGCGGCGGCTCGTTGCTCAGGATCTGATGGTTGTGGGTGTACTGGCCGCGCAGGATGGTGGCCCGGCTGGGACAGCACAGGGAGTTGGTTACGAACGCGTTCTCGAAGGTCGTGCCCTTGTCTATGAGCAGCGACTGTATGTTGGGCATGTGCCCGAGCGTCTTCGGGTTCAAGTCGCTCACGGTCAAATCATCGGTGAGGATCAGGATCACGTTAGGGGGTTTCGGCGCCTGCTCCCGTTCCGGGGGCTTCCCCTCGGCCGAGGGGAAGCAGCCGGAGAGAACCCAGGCTGCGGCCAGCCCGAGCAGCGTGTAGAGAGCCACCACGAGTGTTCTTCTGCTCAGATCCACTACCATCACGTCCGCATCGCCAGACGGCGCCCCGGGGAGCACCGTCTCGACGTCCTCTAGCTCTACCCCAAAGAGGGTACTCGTAAGCTTGTCGGGCCGCCCGATCTTCCGGGTCTGTGTTTCCTACAGGTTAAGTGTTATACCTTCCCGCGATGAGCGAGTCCACTTCCAGAAGACCGGCGCGGCGCGCAGGGCCGGGACCAGAACAGTTCTCTTGTGGTCCCGGTGGCAGGACGGAAGTCGGCCCGGCGCGAGCACTTGGTCCCGATACGAACGGGGCGCCACAGACCGCCTACCGCGGAGCGGCTTTTGGTCTCTGATCTGCTTGCGGCTCTCCCTGCGGCGCTGCTCGTCGGGGTTCTGCCAGGGTGGTTCTGGACGAGGTGCCTTCTGGCATCAGGGGACCGCGCCGAGCAGCTCGCCTACACGATAGCGCTCTCTATCACGCTCGTGCCCGCGGTCGCGCTCGTGCAGACCTACCTCTTTGCGACGGGTGTCACTTTCGTCGTGAGTGTCGCCTCTGTGGCCCTGGTCACTTTGGCCGGACTGGCGGCCTACCTGCTCTTCGGGCCGGCCAAAGAATCCGAGGAGCCCCTCTCGCGCCCGCCTGCGCCCCCCGGCCTTTCCACCCTCGCACCCCTCGGGGCGGCCCTCGTGCTGGCCCTCTGGATGTTCCTCGGCCTGGCGCCCGGCGCGTGGTTGATGATCCCGATAGCGGTTCTCGTACTCGCTGCGGGTGTCGCCTATTTGGCGATGCCGCAGGAGAGAGGGACTACCGCGGCGACCCCGGGCAGAGATGTCTCCGCGGCGGCCCGCTACGCGCTGCTCTCGCTCGTGCTCGTGCTCGTGCTCGCCCGCGGATACCTCGGCCCTATAGTAAACGGCTGGCCCTTCCCCAGGGGCGTGGACCGCTACGAGCACGCGGTGATGGCCGGGATGATGATGAGGGAGGGATCGAACGAGTCGTTCATGCTCTACCCACCCGGCTTCCACCTCCTTACCGCCATGATCTCGCGTCTCAGCGGCATCGAGCCGCTCGAGATCTTCCCTATCCTCGCCCCCACGCTCCCTGTGATGGGCGCGCTCGCTCTCTACGCGCTGGCGAGGCGCCTGTGGGGCTGGGAGTACGGGGTGGCCGCGGCCCTGACCTCAGGACTGCTCCTCGGCGGCACCTATTTGCACTTCGAGGAGGCCCGCTACCCGAACTTCCTGGGGGAGTATTTCCTGATCGTGCTCACCGTCGCCACCCTGGTCGGGATGTACGCCTCCCCATCGGCCCGTAATGGGTTGCTCCTGGCACTACTCGGCTCCTCGACGGTCCTCTATCATCAGATAGCCGGCTACAGCCTCGCCGTGCTGCTCGGGTTCGTGTGCCTTCTCTTTGTGCCCTACCTGCTCTGGAAGGACCGCAGGAAAGGGGTTTACCTCACCCTCTCGCTCGCGCTGTTGGGTCTTCTTTCCGTGCTCTACGCCTGGGATACCTACGATTTGCCCAGCCTGGTAGCGGGGATGTTCGGCGGTTCGGAGACGGGCAGGGGCGGGGAAGCCGTGGCGATGGCGATAGGAACCAAGCCGGCGAACGGCCCCTTACACTTCCTCGATACGATGTCACAACCCGTCCTCTGGCTCGGCCTGCTCGGAGTAGCGCTCTTGCTCGCGGGCCCCAAAGATGCCAAGGGTACGCCCGATATACTGGCGCGCCTCACCGTGCTGGTGTGGACTTTGCTGCTGTTCCTCGGCAGCCTGTCCTCCTACAGCGGCTTCCCTGACCGCTTCGAGCGTGACCTCGGCGTCCCCCTGGCGCTGCTCGCCGCCCTTTCCCTGGTGACCTTGCTGCGCCCACCGCCCAGGTCGGGAGGGAGGGCCGCCATCTCGGTGGTCACGCTCGCCGTCGTCCTACTCTCCATAAACCTGGTGGCCGCGCAATCCATCCTGAACCTGGAGCAGGCCGCAGGACCGAGCGCGCGTCCCAAAGACAGGCCACCCGGGGCCAGGGTCGTCGCCGCCGGCGAGTGGCTGCGCAGGCACAACGAAGGAGGGAACATCGTCGCGACCCCTTACCTCCATTACACCCCGAGTCGGGCCATGCTGGCGATGGGCGGGTACACACGGATGCAGTCTTACGACGCGGCCAGGATAATGCGCGCGAGGGATCTCCCGCCCTTCGGGGCCGCTCCACTCTGGGACGCGCTGTGGGTGCTCCAGCATCCGGCCGGCGGGCGTACGGCACAGCTCCTGAAGAAGAACGACGTACGCTACATCGTGTTCGACAAGCGCTACGCCTCGATAGACTGGCGGTCTTACGCGCTCCAGGCGAGCCTCTACAGGGTGGTCTACGAGAACGAGAGCGTCATCATCTTCGCGCCGCGCCACAATTAGCCCTTCAGCTGGTCAGCTTTTTGGTCTCGCTTTCCCTACTATAATGCGCTCCGCGGCCCGACAAGAGATCCTGGACTAGTGGTGGACTACGAGAAAGAGAGCGGGAAGAGCACCGGCATAGCCTTCGTGCTCGCGGTCTACGCCGCGAGCCGCCTTCTCTACCTCATCTCCGGCCCTTTGCTCGCCAGGGTCGTGCCGACTTCCAGCTTCCAGAGGATAACCCTCGATGTGCCTTTCGGGAGTATGAACATCTGGTCACACTGGGACGGAGAGCACTACGTGAGACTGGCCATGGACGGGTATCTCCACCACCCCGACAACGTCTCCCCTGCCTTCTTCCCACTGTATCCGTTGCTCATGAGGTCCTTTGCAGGGCTCTTCGGTGGCCCTATCTCCCTGCAAGCACTCTCGGTCTGGGGTCCCCTCCTCTCCCTACTGTTCTTGCCCTTCGCCTTCTACTTCGTCTACCAGATAGCCCTGCATGATTTCGATGAAAAGGTTGCGGGGGGCGCCGTCCTCGCCATCGCCTTCTTCCCCACTACTTTCTTCCTGAACGCCGCCTACACGGAGAGCCTCTTCCTTGCTTTGTCTGCCGGGTCTTTGTGGGCCATGAGGGTGAGGAAGGATCTACTGCTGGCTTGCGTACTGGCCGGGTTTGCCTCCGCAACACGCAACGTAGGGATCTTCCTGATCGTCCCGCTACTCTACGAGTGGATCAAGGACATAGAGACCTATCGCTGGCGGGGGATCTACCTGGTCGTGGCGCCTGGTGGGCTACTGGCATACATGGGATATTTGTGGGCGCGTTTCGGTGATCCGCTGCTCTTCTACTCGGCGCAGAAGAGCTGGGGAAGGCAGGCCGCGGGGCCGCTCGACACGGCGGGTAGAGCCTGGGGGTCGGCGGTCGAAGGAGCCGGCAGGCTCCTCGATCCCGATCTGTGGGCGCATCCTGCCCTGGGAAACGTGGCCGACCATCTCGCCGGGGCGGTCAACCTTTTCAACCTGGCCTTCTTCGCCTTCGCCGCCTCTGTCTTGCTCGCGGGGCTACGGTACCTCCCCCTGTCCCTGAGCATCTACGGCTTGCTGCTGGTCGCCCCCGCCACGCTCTTTGGGACGCCGGGGAGCCCGCTGATGGGGACCCCGCGCTACGTGCTCGTCGCGTTTCCTATCTTTATCGTGCTCGGGCTCCTGTCCAGAAACAGACTACTCTTCGGCGGATGGCTGGTCATGAGCGTCCCCATTTCCCTTGCCCTGTGCGCGCTTTTCGTGAGCTGGCGGTTCGTCGCCTGAGAGCTGGTCAGCACGCTCCCTTCGGTCGCTTGTCAGCACTTCAGCTTGTCAGCTTTCTGTTTTTGCTGACATGCTGAAAGTGGAGGCCGCAGGCCGGAACGTGCTGAAAGGCGCGTAGCGCCATGCTCTATAATGGCCCGAGCTTGGCTTTGGGAAACGTCTTGGGGGGAGGAGGTGTGGGATGGTGGAGAAGGAGTTCAGGCTTCCTGGCTCTCCCTACGAGGAGCTGGTCAACATCATCGTGGCGTACGGGACCCGTGACGAGGCGGCGGGGGACGTGGGCAAGCTAGACTCGGTGCACCAGTCGAGCGTCAGCCGCAACAACGCCTTCCTCACGGAGATCGGGGTTCTGCAAGGAGAGAGCAAGAAGCAGATCACGCGCCGCGGGCGCTCCCTGGCCGTGACCCTGGCGCGCAAGGACGGAGCCGGGGTCAGGAGCAACTGGCGCGCGATAGTCGCGGCCAGCGAGTTCCTGCAAAACGTGGTCTCCGCGGTGAAGCTGCGCGAGGGGATGCTCTACCCCACCGTCCAGGCCTACATAGCGCACGCCGCGGGCCAACCGCGCAACAAGCCCGTGATGAATGGCGCCGGGGCCATCATCGAGATACTCAAAGCCTCGGGTATGTTGAGGGAGGAGGCCGGAGAACTGGTCGCCACCTTCGACGAGCGGGCCGAAGAGGTCCTCCCCGAGGAGGATCCACCCGCCCAGACTCCCGAGACCAGGGAATCCGCAGTCACCGCGACCGTGGGGGAAGTGCCCGCTGGCGTCCCCGCGACCTCGCCCACGGTCAGCATCCACGTCCAGGTCAGATGTACGGCAGATGAGATCGACGACCTCGCCCCACGGCTGAAATCTCTTCTCAGGGAGCTCTCTACAGAACCCTAGCGCACACCGAAAGGAGATCGGAGAGGTCCGGGTCTTCCATGGCCGTATGTTCCCCACCGACGCAGATCGTGGAGAAAGGCTTGCACTCGGGGTAGAGTTCGACCCAGTTTGCGGCCCTCTCCCTGACCACGGCGGTTACGCGGCTGCAGACGACCAGGTCGGGGACGAGACGCGCCACCTCCTCGTCCAGGGCCTCGGGGTCGACCTCCACTATCTCGACGCCAGGATGCAGCTCCCTGAAAACGATGGCTATCGTCTGGCGATACGAAGCAAGTTCGTTGGCGACGAGGATGCGTCTTGCGCCCATACCGTAATAGTGGCTCCTACAAGGACGCGCGGCATCACCAAAAGGGGGGAAGTTTTTCTAGCCTCGTTGGGCTAGTTCGACCCTGCCAGCTCTTCGGCCTTGTCCACGATGGAGAGCAGATCGGGGAGTTGGATCTCCGTGTACTCCATACGCCTTCCGCCGATGCTTGCCACCGAGTACGCCGCGTTCTCGGGGTAGAGTTCTACCCACACCCTGACCCCGCCCTTGAGCGCGTCCGTGGCCTTGCTGCAGATTACCATGTCGGGTGAGAAGCGCTTTATGGAGGTATCGAGGGCGTTCGGCTCTACGGTCTTTACTTCGACCTCGGGACGAAGCTGGCTGATGACAGCCGCTATGCCCTCGCGGTAGGCGCGCGGCTCGTTGGCCATCAAGACCCGTGGCCTGCGGGGCGCAGAGGCCGCCTCCGCTGCAGGGTCTGGGGAGGGATTTTCGGACGGCTTCGGCACGAAGTTCCTGTCTCCTCGGGTGGCTTCGTGCTTTGAACCGGACTGGGCGGTCGTCGACACGAACGCCCCTGATTCTAGCACGGTGCGCCCCGCAAAAGGCCGGCCACGGGCGTCTACCGGATCTCGACGAGGCCGTGGCGGGCGGCGAAGACCAGGGCCTGTAGTCTGGAGTGTACATCGAGCTTGCCCAGTATGTTGACCATGTGGGTGCGTTCGGTCTCCACGGTGATATGCAGCTTCTCCGCGATATCCTTGCTGTCGAGTCCCTCGCCGAGGGCCTGCAGCACCTGTTTTTCGCGGGGGGTGAGCTTCTCTATGGCCCTCTGGGCCTCGTACTCCTCCTGGCGCTGGCGGCTGACCATGCGCAGCATCTCTATGACCTCCGCCGGAGAGAGCAACGCCTCCCCGGACTCGAGGCGCCGGACGGCATCGACGACCTCGCCGATGGCGGCGGACTTGTGCAGCACGCCCGAGGCGCCGGCCTCGACGGCCCTGGCGAAGCGGGCCGGCTCCAGGCTTGCGCTGAGGACCAGCGTCATCATGCCGGGACGAGAGGCCAGCTCTTCGATCAACTCGAACCCATCCCCGTCTGGTAACGCGAGGTCCACGACCGCGACGTCCACAGCGTCGGGCTCTTTACGCATGAACGCGCGCGCCTCGGCCAACGAGCCCGCCTGGCCCGCCACGACGAACTCCCTCTCCCGCTCGAACATAAAGGCCAGCGCCTGACGGAATGAAGCGTGGTCCTCGACGAGCAAGATGCGGGTCGAATACTCCCTGGTGTGATTCTCTATGATGGCCACCCTTCTAACGCCTGTGCACCATCTTACCCCGGATGGGCTGCGGTGGCGCCGCTACCCCTCCTTCAGGCGGGAGACGGGCATGGAGAAGCGCACCCGCGTCCCCTCACCCGGCGCGCTCTTCAGGTCGAACTCCCCGCCGAGCTCGAGCGCGCGGTGTCTCATCGACTGCCGGCCTATTCCGGTCCTGGTGTTCTGGGGGTCGAACCCGCGGCCGTCGTCGGAGACCTCGACGTAGGCGAGCACGCCGTCGAGCCCAAGCTCCACCCTGACGTGCCTGGCCTCGGCGTGGCGGCGGACGTTCGTGAGCGCCTCCTGGACCAACCGCGTGAGCTCCTGGCCCGCCTTATCGGGGAGCCTGGCCGGGAAGGCGTCCGCCACCACAAGTTCGAGTTCGTACTTCCCACGGGCCATCCGCCGGTTCAGGTCGACGAGGTTCTCCAGCGAGGAGACCAGCGAGCGCTCCAGCGTCTCTTTGAGGCGCAGCTCGAAGATGGCGCCGCGGAGTCCCTCTACAGACCGTTTGAGGGCCTCGGCCGTGTCCTCCAGGGCCGGATCCGGGTCGTCACCAGAGACGACCTGCATGACCTGTACCTCCTGCAGCGCGTAGACGATATCCTGGAGGGTACTGTCGTGGAGCTCCCTGGCCAGCCTGTTGCGTTCGGCCTCCCTGATCTCCTCCAGCATGCGCTCGGTCCGCTTGCGCTCCGTCACATCGTGGGCGACCACGCACATGGCCGTGTCGCCGTTGTAGGGTACTGCGCTCACATTGACCTCGACGTCGACCAGCGAGCCGTCCTTGCGACGGTACTGCCGCTCCCCCAGGGAGCGGTGTCCCTCCTCCATGATACGCCCGATATTGAGGTCCACGCTCTCCTGATCGTGGGCGACGATGTCGTAGAGCGTCATCTCTCTCAGCTCATCGTCCGTGTAGCCAAGCGAGCGCAGCAGGGCGTCGTTGGCATCGAGCACACGCCTGCTCTTCGCGTCTATGAGGAAGATGTTCTCCTCCGCCTGCTCGACCACCGTGCGGTAGAGCGCCTCGCTCTGCCTCAGGGCCTCCTCCTGGCGCTTGCGCTCCGTTACGTCCATGAGGATGCCCTGCCAGAACAGCGGGCTGCCTTTCGCGTCCCTTACCAGCACGGCCTCCTCGCGCACCCACACCATGCGCCCGTCGCGCGAGATCCTGCGGTACTCCACGTTGTAAGGGTCTCCCGTCCGGTCGGTGAGCGCATCCTCCTCCAGCACCCACCCGCGGTCTTCGGGGTGGATGGTCTGCCAGCGGAGGTCCGGGTTGGCGAGGTATTCCTCGGGGGAGTAGCCGAGCACACCCTCGATCTGCGGGCTGACGTAGACGAGGGTGGCGTGTTCGATCTCCTGCATGTACGTCACGGCGGGGAGCTGCTCGACCAGCGTCCTGTAGCGTTCCTCGCTCCTGATCAGGGCCTCCTCGGCCCGCTTGCGCTCCGTCAGGTCTATAACGGAGGTCACCCGGATCCGACGCCCCGAATAGGGCAGGTGCCTCGGCCTGATCTCGAGGGGAAAGGTGGTGCCGTCTCTCTTGAGGCCCCTCGACTCGTACGGCTTAATGTCCTCCTCGGAGATACTCTGCCTGACCATCTCCCTGTACTCGGGCGGGGTGAGGTCCATGGCATCTTTGCCGATCAACTCGCCCAGGTCGTAGCCGAACATCTCGGTCACGCTGCGGTTCGCGTCGATGATCCTGCCGTTCTCGCTCAGGATGATTCCCTCGGCGACCTCCTGGGCGAGCACCTTGAAGCGCTCTTCGCTCTGCCTCAGCTGTTCCTGGGTTCTCCGACGCTCTTCTTCTGCTTGCTTGCGCTTTCCGATCTCTTCGGCGACCGCTATGAAGTAGCGAGGCTCGCCCGAGTCGTCGTGCACCAGGGAGACGGTAAGGTTGATCCAGACGCGTCTCCCTCCCTCGCCGACGATGAGCTTCTCCTCGGTGTAGTCGCTGAGCTCCCCCGCCAGCATCCTCACACCCCTGTCGAAATCTCGCTCGAAGTCCTCGGGCGAGACGAGTTCGAAGACGCTCACCCGGGCGAGCTCCTCGCGTTCGTAGCCGACGATGTCGCAGAATTTGTCGTTGAACCTGAGCCACTGCCCGTCGAGCCCGACCTGCACGATCCCGACCGCGGCCTGCTCGAAGGTCGCCCGGAAACGTTCCTCGCTCTTTCGGGAATCCTCCTCGGCCCGCTTCTGCTCGGTGATGTCGTACTGGACGCCGAGCCAGTACAGGGAGTTGCCGTCCTCGTCTTTGAGGAGGGTCGCCTCGTCGCGAACCCACACCACCCGCCCGTCGCGGGCGATAAGACGGTACTCAATCTTGAAGGGTTCGCCGGTCTCGTCGGTCCTGAGCTCTTCGGCGAGAACCCGCTCTCTATCGTCGGGATGTAGCACCCTGAGCCAGTGCTCTTCGTCGAGCATCTCCGACTCCGCGGGATAGCCGAGCACATCCTCGTACTGCGGGCTCATATACGTTATGGCCTTGGGATGATCTGAGTCGATGGGCTCCTGCACGTAGGTGACGGCCGGTATCTGCTCCACGAGGCGCCTGAAACGGTCCTCGCTCCGGTCGAGCGCTTTCTGGGCCCTCTCGCGCTCCCTCCTCACCTTCGCCTCCCTGAGCTCGCGCTCGATGGCGGGGCACAGCCTGCTCATGTTCTCCTTGGTCAGGTAGTCGTTGGCCCCCTTCTTCATGATCTCTACCGCAGCATCCTCGCCTATCTTGCCCGAAACGACGATGAAGGGGGCGTCGTGACCGAGCTCCCGCAGTAATCTCAGGGCTTCGGTTGCGCTGAAGCGCGGCATGTAAAAGTCGGAGATCACCACCTGGAAAGGTTCGTCCCTGGCGGCGGCTTCGCGTAGTGCCTTCTGCATATCTTCGGGGGTACAAACTCTCTGCGAGAGGGGCTGGTATCCGCCGCGTCTGAGCTCTCGCAGGAGCAGCATCGCGTCGTTCTCGGAGTCCTCTACGAGCAGCACGCGCAGGGTCTCTACCGCGCTCGCCCTCTTCACGCTGGTCTTACGCAAACTCTGCCTTCTTCGCTTCGGCCGTGCGGTCGCCGGTATCCCGGCTCGCGAGGGTGAAGTAGAAGGTGGCCCCCCCGCCGACTCTTCCCTCCGCCCAGACTCCGCCGCCGTGCCTGTGTACGATGCGCGCCACCGTCGCCAGGCCGATCCCGGTCCCCTCGAACTCGTCCTGTCCGTGCAGTCTCTGAAAGGCGCCGAACAGCTTGTCTGCGTACGCCTGGTCGAATCCGGCCCCGTTGTCGCGCACGTAGTAGACGGGGGCCAAAAAACCCGGCCCGGGTCTCCTGTCGGCGCCGAACTCTATGCGGGCCTCCTCTTCCCTGGCGGTGAACTTCCACGCGTTGCCGAGCAGGTTCTCGAGCGCCACTTTGAGCAGGCTCACGTCTCCCCAGGCCATGATGTGCTCCCCACTCACGAACTCGACCTCCCTCCCCGGCTCCGCCGCCCTCAGGTCCTCTATTATCCCCGCGGCCAGGCGGGCCAGGTCGACGGGTTCTCTGCGCAGCGGCCTGCGTCCGACCCTCGAGAGGTCGAGCAGGTCGTCTATGAGCGTGGCCATGTGCTTGCTCGCCGCCCTCACGCGACCTAGGTAGTCCATCCCCTCGTCGTCGAGCGCTCCCTCGTAGTCCTCCTGCAATATCTGGGAGAATCCGTCTATGGTCCTAAGAGGGGCCCTCAGGTCGTGGGAGACGGAATAGGAGAACGCTTCGAGCTCCCTGTTGGTCCCTTCGAGCTCCCTGTTGGCGTCCTCGAGGTCTTTGCTCGCGCGCACGGCCAGGGTGCGGCTGCGCACGAGCATCCAGGAGATGCCGAAGAGCAGGATGCTCGCTCCCACGCCGCTAGCGAGCACGAAGGACGGCAGGTCGCTCTCGGCGCCACGCTTGAATCCCGGCAACGTGGCGAAATACAGGGTCCAATGGCGTCCTGCCACCCCGAGGCGGCTCTTCTTGGAGAAGAGCGGATCGTACCCTCCCTCCCCGGCGCGCTGCACCCCGTCTTCGTCGTAGAGGAGCGAACTGGACCCGACGTCGGCACGGTCGTAGACCTCGAAGTCTATGGCCGGGTCGAAGCCGCTCCCGAACACGTCGTCGAGCAGCCCGTCCCGCCGGAAATACCCGACGACGAACCCTCTCAGGGCGCTCCGCCGTTCGGCGACGCTCCCCACCGGCTCCCCCTCGGCGTAGACGGGAAGGTAAACGGCGAAGCCAGGCCTGAGCGCGAGGTCGGCGCTCGAGTCCCTGGGGGGCTCCGTCAGCACGTAGACCATCCCGGTAGCCTGCGGCGAGTTCCTGTCGCGCGCCCTGTCCATGGCAGCCTTTTGGGCGGGGACCGTGTAGGCGTCGTGATCTATCATGCTCAGGTTGGCCTCGTCCCGGGGGGCGACCAGCGTAAGGGGGAAGTACACGGACCGCTCCCCGCCGGGATCCAGGTCAGGACGCATCTCGGGCAGCCCGTCTTTTCTGGTCTCTTCGACGAACGTTTCTCTGTCGCCTGGTCCTACATGCCGGGCGAAGCCGAGGGCCTGCAGGCCCTCGAGCCGGCTCTTGGTCTCGATGCCCTTGACGTAGCTCTCCCACTCCTCGCGCCCTACATGCTTGCTGGCCAAAAACACGCCGCGCGCACCGAACAGCGCATCGAGGTATGCGTCCGTCTTCCGGTCTACGGCCGCCTGTGTGGCCCGAATGGTCTCGTCGAAACGAACCTTATCCTGCGTCTGGACCGTGTGGCGCACGTAATGCCAGGCGAGCACCGTGAGCAGCAGCGAGATCAAGAGCACCCCGTAAGCGGCTCCGGCGAGGCGCAGGTGTCGCAAGAGGCGTCCGAGCGCCGGGCGCAAAGCGGGTAGGTGAGCTCCGAACCCGCCTATGAGAGACTCCCCAACGCGCCGTAGCCGGCCACGAACGCATCCGTCGCCGATAACACTGCGCCCACCGCTCCACGAACCTTTCCACTCGACGAATGATACCCGGACAATCCGCACGGGCAGCGCCGTATGGAGCAATGTTAACCGGCGTACAGGTGGCCCGCAAGATTTGGACGGCGGGAGGGCCGCCCTTCCCCTCCCACACCGCCGCCTGTGCCCCTAAAGTACTCCGCGGCGCCAGCGTCCGATGCCGAGCATCCCCCGTAACGCTTCGTCGAGTTCTTCGCGGGCGGCGGGGAGTTCCGCGCGCAACCATTCCTCGAGGTCGGTCGCGGTCTGTTCGTAAGCCCGCTCGAAGCCAGGATCGTCGTAGCGGCGCGGGAGGAGTTGCAGCGCCCTCTGACGGGCGCGAAAGCTCGCGACGAGATCACCGAGGACGGAGGAGGAATGGCGATCCAGCCACAGCTCCTGCTGCTCGACGTACTTCTCGAGGCCGTCTACGGAGCGCTCCAGCTCCTCGACCGGCAACTCTCCCGAGGGGCCCGGCGCGCGGACGTACTCCAGGGCGGCCCCGAACTCCTCGACGAGCGGGATCACCATCCCCTGAACGCCCTCGGCAACCTCAACACGCTGACGGTAACCGACCTCGTACGCGGTTCGCTTTCGCGCGAAATAGTATCCGACGACGGCGCTGGCGCTGGCGAGCACGAGATACGAGAGCAACCCGTAAGTCATCGGCGGAAGCTGGCTCACACCCCACCTTTCCTTCCCGGGGGATGTAGTACGTAGACCACGCGCCCCTGCATCCGCGCCTCGTTCGCCGGGACCACCATCTCTTCGTACTCTCCCGATGGAGCCTCGGGCCTCAACCGCAACATCTCCCCCTCCCTGTAGAAGCGTTTTACCGTCACCTCCTCACCTTCCCTGAGCAACACCACTACCACCGAGCCATCCGGCGGGCTCTCGTCCTCCTCGACGACCAGCAAATCCCCGTCCTCGATCCTCGCCCCCACCATGCTCTGTCCCACCACCCGCAACAGATACCTCCGCTTGCCCGCTCGCGAAGCGAGTAGCTCGGCCGCCAGCGAGTAAGCCTCCTCTGTCGCCACGGCCTCCAATCCGCGACCTGCGGCGATCCTGCCTAGCAAACCCATCCGCCCCGCAACCCCCCACCCCTTATCCGTGAGCCGGACCATCCTCGCCCCCCTGTCCCGCACCACATAACCCTCCTCTTCTAACCTCCTCAAGTGGTGGTGGACCGTCTGCGAGCTCCTTAGCCCCACCTCGGCCCCGACCTCGCGCACGCTCGGCGGAGGCTCCCCACCCCCAACACGCCGCGCCAGATACCTCAGTATCTCCTCGCGCCTCGGATGTAGAGGCTCTTCCACGCCAACACATTAGCGCATCATGCACCCCATGTCAAACAAATGTTTGGTGCTGGAAGCCTCGGCGCGCGGCGATGGTGGTTCGCGAACCTAAGAGGCGGGTTTGAAACCCGCCCCCAGTGCAGGTGGTTCTAGGATCTGACGGTGAGATCTATGCCCGGGCGGAGCTCTTTGAGGTGTATGATGTAGCTCTCCCTGACGCTCATGTCCGTCTGGCCCATGTCTGCGATCTGGCAGGCCGAGATCAGGGCCGCAACCGCCCCGGCGTCCTCGCGCCTCGGCGCGCTCGTCGTGTAGCCTTCCGGTAACTCCCGCATGGCGACAAACCTAACACAAAAAAGGGCTCCCCTGGCGGGGAGCCCCTGATGGCAGACGATAGGAGGTTCTACTGCGTCGCTGGCACCCTCGCCTCGAAGGCGAGACCGTCCTCGCCGCGGTCCACGAGGACGGTCTCGCCGGGCCCGAACTCGCCGCCGATGATGCGGCTACTGAGAGGGTTCTCGACGTAGCGCCGGATGGCCCTTGCCAGAGGTCGTCCGCCGAACTTCGGGTCGTAACCCTCTTCCGCGAGGAACTCCTTGGCGGCGTCGGTGACCTCGATCTGGACGCGCTGGCCCTCGAGGTGCTTGTTCAGGCGGGAGAGCATGATGTCCACGATCTTCAGCACGTCCTCCTTGGTTAGCGGCTGGAAGACGATGATCTCATCCACCCTGTTGAGGAACTCTGGCCTGAACGCCCGCTCCAACGCCTCACGAGCCCGCCGCTCGGTCTCGCGGAAATCCACTCCGTCGCGCGAGGTGAAGCCGAACTGCCTCGTCGAGACGAGGTGCTGGCTACCCACGTTCGAGGTCATGATGACGACCGTGTTCTCGAAGTTGACCGTCCGACCCTTGGCGTCCGTGAGGCGCCCGTCGTCGAGGACCTGGAGCAAGGAGTTGAAGACATCAGGGTGCGCCTTCTCGATCTCGTCGAAGAGGACGACCGAGTAGGGACGCCTGCGGACCTGCTCCGTGAGCTGTCCGGCCTCCTCGTAGCCGACGTAGCCGGGAGGCGCGCCGACCAGTCGTGAGACCGTGTGGGACTCCTGGAACTCGGACATGTCTATCCGGATCATGGCGTCCTCCTCGCCGAAGAGGTACTCGGCGAGCGTGCGGGCCAGCTCGGTCTTACCCACCCCGGTAGGACCGAGGAAGATAAAGCTGCCGACGGGGCGCTTGGGGTCCTTGATGCCGGCCCTGGCGCGCCTGATTGCCTGGGCTACGGCGCTGACCGCGTGCTCCTGCCCGACGACCCGCTCGTGCAACACGGCCTCCAGGTTGAGAAGGCGCTCGGCCTCCTCCTTGACGATGTTGGTCGCTGGCACCCCGGTCCATTCCTCGAGGATGCGGGCGATGTCCTCGCGCGTAACCTCGGGGGCGTCGGTCTCGCGGCGTCCGGCCCAGCCTTCCTGCTTTTCGTCGAGCTCGGCCTTCAGCTGCTCTATGCGCTGCTTGAAGCCCGCGGCCGTTTCGTAGTCTTCGGCCCTGACGGCGTCTTCCTTCTCGCGCTCGAGGCCCGCTATCTCCTCCTCGATGCGCTTGACGTCCACCGGTGGCACCGTCGAGCGGAGCCTTACCTCGGCAGCGGCCTCGTCGAGCAGGTCTATGGCCTTGTCCGGCAGGAAACGGTCCGTTATGTAGCGGTCGCCGAGCTGGGCCGAGGCGATGACGGCCTCCTCCGTTATCTTCACCCTGTGGTGGGCCTCGTAGCGGTCCCTGAGGCCGAAGAGGATGGACACCGTCTCATCCACCGTCGGCTCGTCCACGAGCACGGGCTGGAAGCGCCGCTCGAGTGCGGGGTCCTTCTCGACGTGCTTGCGGTACTCGTCGAGCGTGGTCGCCCCGACGACCTGGAGCTCGCCGCGCGCGAGCGCGGGCTTGAGCATGCTCGAGGCGTTGACGGCGCCCTCGGCGCCGCCAGCCCCGACGATGGAATGGAGCTCGTCGATGAACAGGATGATGTCCTTCTCCTCCTGCTGGAGCTCCTTGATCATCTGCTGCATCCGCTCCTCGAAGTCTCCCCGAAAGCGGGTGCCTGCGACGAGCCCGCCCACGTCGAGCGCGAGCACGCGCTTGCCCTTGAGGGTCTCGGGTATGTCCTCCGAGACGATCCGCTGGGCGAGCCCCTCGGCCACCGCCGTCTTGCCGACGCCGGCCTCACCGATGAGCACAGGATTGTTCTTCGTGCGGCGGGAGAGGATGCGGACGACGCGCGAGATCTCCTCGGCCCTCCCGATAACGGGGTCGAGCTCGCCGTCTCGCGCAAGCTGAGTGAGGTCCCTGCTCACCTGATCGAGGGTCGGCGTCTGGCTCGGCGGGCCCTGCGGCCCACCACCAGGGCCTCCCGCGGCGGCGCCGGGCATCGCCTGTCCCATCTGCGCCCCCCGCTGCTGCATGAGGCGCAGGATCTCACGCCTCAAGGCCTCGGCGTCACTGGCGCCGTGCTGCTGCAGTATCCTGTAGGCGTTACCATCACCCTCGCCGAGCAGCCCGAGCAACAGATGCTCGCTACCGACCTGCCCAGCGCCCATCTGCCTGGCCGCGGTAAAGGAGAGCTGCAAGGCGCGCTTGGCGCTCGGCGTGAACGTGTAGATCTGCTCTCCGGGATCCCCACGGAACTCCTGGAAGCGCGCGCGCATCCCGCCGACGTCGGCGCCGGCACGCCGCAAGGCCTCGGTCGCCACATTGTCACCGGTCACAATACCGGCGAGCAGGTGGTCCGTCCCGATGGCCGCCGCCCGCGTGGTCCCCGCAGACGCCTCGCGGGCACGCATCACCGCCTGCTGCGCCTCCTGGGAGAGCGCGTCGAACAGGCTGCCCGGCCCTCCTTGCTGCTGCTGTATCAGGTTCTGGAGCATCGCAAACGGGTCGTCCCCGCTCTGCGCGCCCCCTATCATGCCGAGCTGCCGCGCGCACTGCGTGCATAGATAGCTCGCGACCCTCCGGTCGCCCTGCTGCCTTAACACCTGTACGCTCGCCGGCCGAATCCCACAGTTTTCACAGATCATCCGCCAGAAGCCTCCTGATAAAATCCTCGTACTCCCTCGTTCTCCCTGCAGGGAGAACCGCAACGTCGAAATCTAAGCCCGTCACGCTCATATTTTATTACTCCTTCGGGGTAGATCAAGGTGAGAAGGGGGAGTGGATTCCTGCTTTCGCGGGAATGACGAGTATAGGGGCACCTGGATCCGCCCTTCGCCCGAAGGTCATCCTCTGCAGACGGACTCGGTATAGGCTCTCTGACACAGGGTATATTCCTTCTATCGGGCAGAAGCTATTCTGGAGGGTCATTTGCAAGAGAGAGGTCTTATCGGGCTGGAGGCACGGGCGGCTGATGGCACGGAGGTCGGCCGCATCGCCGAGGTGGTCGCTGACGAGGACAGCGAGGAGGTCACGCACGTCGTCGTCGAGACGCAGGGCGGGGAGCGGTTGGAGGTCCCCATCACCAGTCTCTCCCTCGACCCCGACGCCGACTTCGCGACCTTCGAGACCGACGCCTCGGACGAAGAGCCGGGCGATCACACGGATGACGAGGTAGAACCGGAGGGTTACGCCCCCGAGGAGATCGACGACGAGAGCGAAGAAGATTACGAGCACGAAGGCCAGCTCGTCACCGAGCCCGAGGACCAGGACGAGGCCACGTCCGTGGAGGATCTGGAGTCGCGCGAGGATTGGGAGGACGAGTCCTACACCCCCGACTCCGGATACCCGCGCAACGATGCCTACGTCGACCCGGATACCGGTGAGGTGGAGGTAGACCCCCTACTCAGGGAGACCGAGAGCGTCGAGAACGACGTGGCCAATTTGCTCGACGGCACGAACCTGGCGGTGAGCTCCGTCAGGGAGGGGGTCGTGGAGCTGACCGGAGCTATGGCCGCCAGGGAAGACCTCACGGATCTCGTGCGCGAGATCATGGGCCTCGACGAAGTCCTTGAGGTCGACACCACGGACGTCGACGTGGGGTAGATCCACCTTTCTTCAAAGTTTGTTGCCGTTCCTGTAACATGACCTGTGAATCGGTCACACAGGAGGAGAAGGCTTGCGGAAGGTCTTGCTCGCGTTCGCCATGACGGCAGTGGCGATACTCATGGCCACTGGCGCGGCTTCGGCCATCACCTACGGCAAAGCCGACGGCCACAGGCATCCCAACGTCGGGGCGTTGGTGGGGACTTTCGACGGCGAGACCTTTCCTTATTGCTCAGGGACCCTGATCTCCCGCACCGTCTTTCTGACGGCCGCGCACTGCGAACCCGGCAAGAAGAGGGTCAAGGTCACCTTCGACGAAGAGTACACTTCCGCGTCCGAGCTATACACGGGTACGTGGCACGCCAACCCTCTCTACCCCGGCGCGTCGAACGACCCCTACGACATCGCCGTGGTCGTCTTCGACAGCAGGATCAATGGCATCGCGCCGGCGCGGTTGCCGACCGCGAACCGGTTCCGCGGCCTGCCGAAGGACAAGAGATTTACCTCGGTCGGCTACGGCAGCCAGGAAGTAAGGAACGCTCCCGGCGGTCACAAGTTCGTGTACAGGGACGCCCGCGAGTACGCGGTGGGCACGCTGAACGCGGTGACCCCGGGCTACCTGCGCATCTCGCAGAACCCGGCGAGCGGTAACGGCGGCACCTGCTACGGCGACTCGGGCGGCCCGAACTTCCTGGGCGCGGGCCCGTCGGAGACGGACATCGTCGCCAGCACGACCATATCCGGTGACACCTATTGCAAGTCCACAAACGTAACGTATCGCCTCGACACGAGGTCGGCGCGCGCCTTCCTGCGCAAGTACGTGACCCTTCCCTGAGGCGGTTCGTGTAGGGGCGCCACGTCTCTTGCGCCTTACGTGCGCCTCTCGGCCTCCTGGAGTGCCGCGGGTGCTTCCGTCCAGCCCTGCTCGGTAAAGTACCCGGCATAGGTCTCCAGGAGATCCCCGCCGATGGCGGGCCTGCTCGGTTCGCCCTCGCCGAGGGCGCGTCGGGCGTTGCCGTCTTCGTAGAGGTTCCCCTCCCAGAGATCCTCCGCCTCGGGCGAGGCCCCGCGCAGCATCTCCCCCGGGGAGCCTTCCTCCGGTGGGGCGGCGTCTAACCTCTGCAACCAATCCTCGTAAGGAAGGCGCCCTAGCGGGTAGCCCTGCCCTTTCAGCAGGTCGAAAACTTCGTCGGCGGGCGGTGGGTCGGGATTCGCCAGGTGGTAGACCCCCCCGTAAGTACCTGGCTCGGATGCGATGTGCAGTATCGCCTCCGCCACGAAATCGACCGGGGTCATCTCCATCCGCCACCCCTCGATCTCAGGGGCGCACCCGAGCCGCGTAGACTCCACGAGGACCGCGCCGAGCATGTCGCGCGGGTTGGAGGCCCCGGATTCGCTGTGCCCCGAGATGTTGCCAGGACGGTAGACGCATACGGGCAGTCCGCGCCCGGCGGCCTCCCGCACCAGCTTCTCGGCGACCCACTTGGACTGGCCGTAGCCGTCCTTGCGGGCTTCGGCCAGCGCGTCGAGGTCTGTGTCTTCTCTGCAGAGCCCCGTGTCCGGCGGGAAGATTCCGTTTGTAGAGACGTGGTGGACGGGCTTCGCCCCGTCGCGGCACGCCAGCCGCAAGACCTCGCGCGTGCCCCCGACGTTGGCCGCCTCGAGCGCCGAGTAAGGATAGACGAGATTCACCACGGCACCGGGGTGGAAGATCATATCCACCCTTCCGGCCAGCGCGTCGAACTCACCCGCCGTCATGCCGAATCGCGGTTCCCCCAGATCTCCGGGGACGGCCACGATGCGCTCTTCCCACGCCGGACGCCACAACCCGTAGCGCCGCAGGTTGGTCTCGATGGCCTCCCTCCCGCCCGAGTCCTCGCGCTGCCTGACGAGGCAGTGGATGCGGGCCCCTGTTGCGGAGAGCAGCCCTTCGAGCAGGAAGGCCCCGAGGAAGCCCGTCGCCCCGGTTAGGAAGATGTCGTCGGCATCCCGTAATGTCCGCGGGCCATCCGCGGAGGGCTGCGGGACTATCTCGGGTTCCAGGACGGCCATGGCGGCGAGGTCCTCGGCGGTCGTCACTCCGCCTGCCGTCCCGTCGCGCTGTAGCGCCTCAATCCTGTCGAGCAGTCCTTTTGGCGTCGGGTCCTCCATAAACAGCGGCATGGAGACGTGGACGCCGAAACCCTGCTCGACGCGGCTGGAGAGCTGCGCGGCGGCGAGGGAGTGCCCGCCGAGGTCGAAGAAGTCGTCCTCGGGCCGCACTTCGCCCTCCTCCAGGCGCAGCACATCCTCCCAGGAGCGTGCGAGCAGCGCCTCCTTCTCGGAACGGGACGCACTCTCGGGGAGTCTGGCTATCTCACCTGCGTCATCTCTTCTCGAGCGGGCGGGACGGGGTGGCGGAGACGGGAGTTCGGAGCGGTCGACCTTGCCCGAGGTAGCCTGTATGGGGAGCGCCTCCAGTTCGACGAAGACGGAGGGGACCGCATAGTGCGGTAGGCTGTCTTGCAGGACGCCCCTTATCTCCTTGCTCCGCCCGGTCTTCGGGTCGAGGCTCCAGCCAGCGTAGCGCTCGTCGTCCTCGGGGTCGGGCACGATGTAGGCGACGAGGCGCTTGTCCTCGCCCTCCTCGCCCTCCGAGACTACCACGCAAGATTTTACGGCGAGGCCGTTCTCGATGGCGGCCTCGACGGCGCCGAGCTCGACGCTGTAACCCCGGATCTTGACCATGAAGTCCACGCGGCCCATGATCTCCAAGCTCCCGTCCGAGAGGATGCGGGCCCTGTCGCCCGTGCGATACATCCTCGCGCCGCTCCGGGAGGAGAAGGGATCTTCGGGGAAGCTCTCCTCGGTCTTCTCGGGCAGGGCGACGTAGCCACGTGCCAGACAATCGCCGCCGACGAAGAGCTCCCCGGCCTCGCCGTCGGGGACCCGCTCGCCCTCCTCGTCGAGGAGATAGAGACGGTCCGGGTCCAACGGGACGCCGACCGCGCAGTAAGTTGACTCGGGGTTCTCGACCAGCTCGCCCAGGTCGCCGGCCGCCACCTCGTGGGTCTCGCTGCAGCTGTAGACGTTGAGCAGCCGCGTATCCGGCAACGTTTCCATGGCGCGCCGCGCGAGCGTGCGGGTGACGACCTCGCCGTTCAGCCACAGCGTCTTCAGGTTCGAGAGCCTCTCGCCCACCTCGGGTCCGCTCGAGTTCAGGACGGTTTCGAGGAGGGAGGGGGTGACGAGCGTCTCCGTGATCTCGTACTCTTCGAGAAAGCGAGTCAGGGCGTTCGGGTCGTAGATAACGTCGTCGGGGATGACGACCGTCGTCGCCCCACGCAGCAGCGGACGCATCATCTCCCAGATAAAGAACACATTGCACCCGACCCTATCCTCAGGAGTGTAGTCGCTGATACCGAAACGCCACAGGTAAGACAGGACCGGCGCCCTGTGCGGGTTGGCTATCCCTTTCGGCTTCCCCGTGGTCCCGGCTGAGTACGAGATGAAAGCCAGGTTGTCCTGGTCGACCTCGGGCCCCTCGTCTACTGCCGGCATGTCCTCCAGCTTCTCCCCCCAGCACTCGTCGAGAGAGAACGTCTCCGTTCCTTCGGGCAGGCGATCCGCGTACCGCTCCTGCGTGAGGACGATGCGCGGGCTTGCGTCCGCCACGACATCGGCGAGCAGGGATTGCGGGTAGGCGAGCTCGAGTACCAGGTAGGCGCCGCCGGCCTTCATGGCGGCGAGGCAGGCGACCACGTACTCGGCCCGACGCTCCATGTAGACACCCACGGGCTCATCCGGGCCGATGTCTTTGCTCCTCAGAAACGCCGCAAGCCTGTCAGCGAGCCCGTCCAGCTCGCTGTAGGTCAGGGAGATACGGTCGTCCAGAAGCGCGAGATTGTCCGGCGTGCGGCGCGCCTGCTCCTCGAAGAGCTCGTGCAGGCAAAGATCAGCAGGATTTTTCATACCGGGATGCCTCCACAAACACCAAATACGCCCACGTCTACCGTTGGGCCAAACGACCTTCGCATAGCGATCAACCTCTCCTTGCTTTTCCTACACTACCAACACGTTGCTAAAACCGTATGGGGTGCGACAGAACGTCGCGGTAGAAGGATGCGGACCATGCTCCTGTCGAAGACCCGGAGCGAAGCGGTCCGGAAACGTTGCCCGACATACTAACCCGCCTGGATGTTGATTCCAGCGGTTATCCCGAAGATAGGTTTAAAGTTCTATTAAGTTTTGTTAATGTCAGACTCTGCGTACGAGCAAGGCGTTTCCCAGGAGGAGCAGGATGACCTCTGAGACGGCTACCGAGGCGAAGGCGACCGGGTAGGGCAACCCGGCGGCGACCGTGAGCACGACCCCTACGCCGGCCGCGGTCCAGAGGGCGTAGATCAGGGAGGCGAGGTAGGTCCCGAACGCCCCACCGATCCTCCTGGCCACCAGATAGCAGATTACACCGCCGGTGACGTCGACTAGCGGCATGAAGACCAGCTCGAGCATCCCGGCGAAAGGGCTGAAGAGGTTGATGATCACGGTCCCAATCCCGAATGCGGGGATTGTCACGGGGTATTTGATAACGAGCGGCTTGAGGGCCTCCCCGAGCCTGAACTGTATCGGCCCGAAAGCGATGGGCGCGACGGAGAGGCTCAAGACGACGTAGAGTGCTCCCACAACCCCTGCGATAGCGACCCTGCGGGCCGGGCTCTGTACTGTAGTCACCACTCCTCCTACTGTGCGAGCGCGCAACCGTCTTTGCGCGGGTCGCTGCCGCACGCCCTGACGCCGTTGTCCAGTACGCGGATGAGTTGGGCGCCTCCCGCTGGGATCATGAAGTCCTCCTTTACCTCGATGCGATGGCCTCGGGCGCGCAGGCTGGCTATCTCGTCCTCGGGGATGCGTTCCTCCATGAGTAGGATGCCGTTTTCGTGGCGGTGGCGGGGGTGGTCGACCGCCGTCTGAGGGTCCATGCCGTAATCGAGGAGGTTGATCAGCAACTGCGCGTGGCCCTGAGGCTGCATCGCCGCGCCCATCACCCCGAAGACTGCCCAGAGGGCCCCTTCGCTGGTGGCGAGGCCGGGGATGATAGTGTGCAAAGGGCGCTTCCCCGGGGCGATGGTGTTCGGATGGCCCGGCTCCAGGCGGAACAAGTTGCCGCGATTGTGTAGACAGACGCCGGTCCCCTCGGCGACGATACCGCTGCCGAAGCCCCTGTAGAGGCTGTTTATGAAAGAACAGCCGTTGCCCTCCGCGTCCACGGCGCAGAGGTAGGTGGTGTCCCCGCCGGATGTGGGCCCGGCAACACGTCTCGCGCTGTGCTCCGGCGAGATACGTTCACGCAGGCTCGCGGCGTAGTCTTTCGAGATCAGACGCCCCGCCGGAATCTCCGCATGGTCCCAGAGCCCGGGGTCCCCTATCTCCTTGTGGAGATCCTCGAAGGCCAGCTTCTTCGCCTCGACTTCGAGATGGATGCGGTCAGCGCTCGAGGATCCTACCGAGGCCAGGTCGAACCCTTCGAGGATATTGAGCATCTCCAGTGCCGCGACGCCCTGTCCGGGAGGGGGGATCTCGTAGACCCTGATGCCCCTGTAGTCCGTCCAGATCGGCTCGACCGAGGTCGACTCGTGGGACGCGAGATCCTCCTCCGAGAGGTAGCCGCCTGCCTCCTGTGTGGACCGCGCTATGCTCGCCGCTATCGTGCCTCTGTAGAAGGCGTCGGCGCCCCGTTCGGCGACGGCCGAGATCGTACCGGCGAGGTCTGGCTGGGAGAAGATCTCCCCTGCCGCAGGAGCCCGGTCTCCCGGCAGAAACGTTCTCGTGGCGGCCTCGTTGGTGCGGAGCACGCTTTCGTGCTCCTCCCAGTAGCGGGCGACGACCTCGCTGACGGGGTAACCGTTCTCCGCGAGTTCCCAGGCGGGCTCTAGCAGGCGCGCGAGAGGCTGGTTGCCGAAGCGGTTCGCCGCGTCCTCCCACAGCCTGACGGCCCCAGGGACCGTAACGGTCAGCCCACCACGCTCGGGCATCTCGTCCAGATCCATGAGCTTCTCGGCAGAGACGGTCCCCGGGGCCCCGCCCGCGCCGTTCAACCCACTCACCACGCCGGTCTCGGCCTCGTAGAAGAGTAAGAACGCGTCTCCGCCCATCCCCGTCTGCATCGGCGAGAGAACGGCCATCGCAGCGGCCATGGCAACGCAGGCATCTGCGGCGGTTCCGCCGTCATCGAGTACCCTGAGGCCGGTCAGGGCCGCGCCAGGATGCTCGCAGGCGACCGCCCCCCCGGTCCCGAACACCGTCGAGCGGCCGCCGAGATCAGGCCTCCTCCTGGCAGTTTCCTCGTTTCGGGACACCGGCTGCCCACCTCCCTCGGGGACTTATGATCGCTCTTACAGTTTATAGAATGGGACGGCGGGTATATTGGCGCCAACGACCCAAGAGGAGGTAACTCATGGACGGCGGCAAAGGAATCTACGTGGGCGGGACCCTGATCTCTATTCTCCTCTCGCTGGCCCTGTATTTCTCCGGCAGGCGCGAGACGGCCATCTTCGTCGGGCTCTGGGCTCCCACCATCTTGAACCTGGGCCAGAGCCTGCTCGACGAGGACTGAAGCTTCCGCGACTTGCGCCCCGTCCCACCGGGTGGAGTCGGGGCGGATGAGAACCATTAGCGAAAGATCATTCGCTGCCTCAAGCGTCACATCGCCGCTGAGAGCAGCCGCTCGACCATCGTAGCGTCACCCCGGCGAATAGCGTAGGATGCTCGCAGAGAGTGTCTTTGGGGAAGGCCAGGGTTCCTACACGATGGAGGTGATGCTCAGATGTTCGCGGTCGACGATGTAGACGAACTCATCGAGCGCTATCACCTCGGGCTAGGCGCGCTCGTCAATGGCGACCCCGAGCCCCTCAAAGAGATCTTCTCCCATCGACAGGACGTGACCTTCGCCAACCCCTTCGGCCCTCCCGCGCGCGGATGGGATGAGTTCGCGCGGGCCATGGAGGGCTCCGCAGCCAACTACAGGGACGGCGAGATCCTAGGCTTCGAAAACTTGGCGAAGGACGTTACCCCCGAGCTTGCCTTTACCGTGGAGATGGAGCGCTACAGGACCAAGGTTGGCGGCAGCGAGGACATCAGCCCCGTGACTTTGCGAGTCACGAGCATATTCAGGCCCGAAGATGGCACCTGGAAGGTCGTGCACCGTCACTCAGACCCCATTACCACCCCACAACCGGCCGAGTCGGTGATCGAGGGGCGCCGCTAACCCGCGACCGCGGCCAGCACGATCAAGATCGCGTTGATGACCAGGAAGGAGGCGCCGAACACGCCCAGCGATACCAGGTCGCGGCGCCTCGCGCGCCTCGCGCGGCCCGAGTCGTAGTCCCACCAGGAAACCACGGCCATGACGGCAGCGGCGAACACGTAGGCCAGCGCGACGATGTGTATCTTGTCGACCAACGAGACCTCTTCCGGGGAGCCGAGCACGGAGTTGCCCACCTGCAAGTTGACGACGGTGGCGAACAGGGCGCCGACCAGCACCATCATGCGCCCACTGAAGACGGGCGCCTGGTCTGGGGCCATCAGGAAGGAGAGCAACGCTATGGCGGTCGCGGCGTAGACGCCGGCAACCAGCTTGACGAAGCCGACCACGCTCTCGCGTTGGAGATCGACGGTTACCAAGACGTATTCCTGGGCGTTTCTGCCGGAGCGCGCGGGATCGCCGAGGTCGGTCGTGTTTTCGCGGGTATGCCGCTCGACGTCGAAGGCGTTGATCCGCCACCCTTCCGGTGCGATGCCCTTGTCGTAGCCAGACCCGGCGTGGTCCACCCCGCAGGCCGGGGCGTCGGAGCCGGCGATGCCGAGGTCCAACGTGAGCGTCTGATGGTCGAATGGGAAGTCCGTCACGTTCCAGTCGTGGAGCACGGTCGCCCTGGCCTTCAACCTGGACCATTCCCGGCCGCCCCGCCTGGTCGTCCGCTCCAGGCGAGTTTCGATCTGCTCGGCGTTTACGAACTCCAGGTTTTCCAGAGGGTTCTCCCCCTGAGGGTGGACGCTCCAGACCCAGAAGTCGATGCCGAACGAGTCGTCCACGGGGTCCAAATCTCGCAAAGAGGTGACGTAAACCCCGATCGAGCAACCTGCCGCCTGGGCGGAGTTTCCGTCCTTGTTCCGCCCGTCTTGGGTCCAAGCCACCGGCGAGACGAGGACGATCGAGGCGACCATCGCCAGGAGGGCAGTCGCAGCGCCCCGGAGCACGCGGCTACAAGACGGAACCATCCGTGCATTCTACAACCGGCGGGACCGTACGGGTCGCCCCGGCAAGGTCGTTCCGAACTCAGGCTCTTCCGAACTCGCGGAGGAGATCGGGGAGAGACAGCCGTTTCACGATCGGCCTTCCGTGGGGGCAGATCTCTCTGAACTCGACTGCGGACCACTCCCGGAGCAGCGTCTCCATCTCTTCTGTGGAGAGGTTCTCGCCGAACCTTCTCGAGCCTTTGCAGGCCAATGCTTTGGCAAGGTCTTCGCCGCCGGCGAGAGCGTGTAGCGCGGCCAGTAGCGCTATCTCGGGGTCCGTGACGGCCTCGGGCACGGCCGAGACCCGCAATGCACCCTCTCCGAAAGGCTCGAACCGGAATCCCAGGGCTTGCATCTCTATCTCGAAGTTCCACACCTCGGGCGCGAGGTCCTCGGGCAACCGGGCGACTACGGGGCTCGGACGCGCGACCGCCTCCGCCCTCGGGTTCCAGGAGAGCCGCTCGTACAGGATGCGCTCGTGCGCCCCGTGCTGGTCGAGGATCACCAGCTCCTCGCCCTCCTGGGCGATGGTGCACCTCCATACCGGCAAACCGGTCAGGGCTCACGTTCCGTGCCCTGCTGACTAGGGGTCGCACCGAGTTGTTTGAACTGACGAAGGCGTAGCCATGGTCCGAACTTCGCCCAAACGGAGTTCTAAGAAGTTCGTAGCGCACCGGTAGTAGCAGCTAGAATACTGGCTAGTCAGACTCACGAGGGGGAGATCCTCTCTGGTAC
>JBKPNW010000023.1:0-5975 GCA_046732815.1 Actinomycetota bacterium
AACGAAGAGCGCTATGGTTGGCAGCGTGAAGAACAGGGGTTGGATGACGTCTACTGCCAGTGAGGGCCACCAAGGGTAGAAGGCTTCCGCTGTCTCCAATGGGCCAACCAGTACTGTTCCGTACACAAGAAGGTACGACGAGATGAACACGACCATCCAGTCGTCTGACCTGCGCCAGAAGAGCACGCCAGCGAGGGTCAGGCACAGCAGGGCCGCTGTAATGGATCCCACCTCACCGAGGATATCAAGGGCGGATACCACTCCGGCAGGAGCCTCTATGGCCCTCATCCAACCGGCTTGCCCGGGGTTGAGAACGTTGGAGACGAAGCCAGGGACAGAAGCCACGAACAAGCTTAATGCTAGCGTGGCGAAAAGAACCCATGCTGCTCGGGCGAGGAGGAGCGAGCGCCCACGCAGAGAAGTGGCTGATGGCGAAGCGCTGTAGCTCATCCCACCAACACCTCGATCCTGCTCCGTTGCCTCTTCAGTCACGACACCACTCTACAGCACTACCGTCCCTTAAGCGTTACAACATACGTTATCGGGGCAGTTACTTATGGATCAATACCGCCCACGCCCAGGTGATGTATGGGTGATTTAGATAAGTCCCGGCGATCTGCAAGAGATCTTTCTCTCTCCGACTATTCGGCTTACTTGGGGGAAACAAGAGCCGACGAGCGGACTCGAACCGCTGACCTCATCTCTTTACGAGTTAGTGAACGTGCCTTTACCGCTATTCCTGATTGCACAGAAATCGGTATAGATCCGCACCTTGTGCGTCACACATGTACACCGACGTCCATCGTTGTCGAAACGAGTTGTCGTCAATGTAGGACCCTAGACTGAAGCCAGCTTGCTGTCCCGAAGCTAGAAACGCCGGGGAGCATGCCCATGATTGGGGAAGCCTCGCGCGCCGCGCTAGGGCTAGGAGAACCACTCTGGTCATAGCTCTCGGTAGCATCGCCACAAAGATCAGCGCTATTTGGACGGCCGTTCTCGCGAGATGAGAATAGGCAACAAGGAGGTTAGCCTCCCAATGCCACGGCCACCAGCCCTGCTACCCCTATCAGGTATAGGAGCAGCACCGCCAGCGAGTCTATCCCCACGTGCAAGATGCGTCGGCCTGGCCTGAAGATCAGCCCGCATATGTAGACTGCCGTAAGCAGTATCCCAAGCCCGGTAAGGTAAATATCTGTGTCGTGGGCCTGGGGCAGCACAGCAACACCAGAAAGCAAACTTGCCAACAGGAAAAGCACTGGCAGGAAGGCGTTGCCACCGAAGATGTCGCTCACCGCCAGCTGATAGTCGCCCATCTTCACCGAGGTGATCCCAGTGGAGACCTCCGGCAGGGCGGTGGCGGCAGCGAGGAAGGTAGAGCCGAACAGGACGCCACTCATGCCGGCATCCCTAGCAATGGCTTCGCCACTTTGCTCTAGCAGCACGCCTGCCACCAGCGTAACGACGGCCGCCACCGAGAAGACGACCACGGCCCTGCCGGTACCTATCCCTTTGCTGGCTGCCATCTGCTCCTTCTTCACCCTGGAGTGGCCGCGGGACTCCTCTTGGCCGCCCGGGGCGACGCCTTCTTCGTGCCAGGGAAGCCCGGAGCGGGCCCTGGCAATCAACCAGATGCCCGCAATCCACAGTACCGCGATAAGCAGGCCTCCAGGATCAACGCGCCAGACGATGAGCGAGGTTGGTAGCTGGCTGGCCATGACTGCGACGGTGAGCACCGCGATAACGAGCACTCCCTCCAGCACCAACGAGAGGGAGGCCGCCCGGTAGGTTAAGGGCTCCCTCCCCCCCACGCCGAAGGCGTCAAGCACCACTAGCACGACGGTCTGTATGGCGATCCCCCCAAGAATGTTGCCCACGGCCACGCCGAGTTCCTTACTAAGGGCAGCACTGACAGTGATGGCGATCTCGGGTAGGTTGGTGACGATCGCAAGCAGGATCAGTCCCCCTAAAGCCTGGCCGAGGCCAAGGCGAAAAGAGAGCACGTCCGTGGTATCCGAAAGTCTTATCCCTGCCATCCACACAAAGGCCGCCGCGCCGGCGAAGATGAGCAGCACGATAGGAAGGGCCAAAGAGTCGAACATATCTAGCTGTCCCCATGGACAGCCTGTGAGTATGCCATCTTCATCTCTTTGCCCACCGGCGGCTAGCTAGCAAGGGGCGCACAACGCGGTGTGTCTGAGAGGGTACGGCAACCAACATACTCATAGCCTAATAGTTACCTAAGTTCGGGGCCACACAAACGGCTCTCACCTTAGGTGATCGGCCTACCCCAAGTGCCCCCTGTATGATACGGAATACCGAAGAGCCGACGAGCGGACTCGAACCGCTGACTCAATCTCTTTACGAGTGATCACTCATGCGTTGCAGGGGTGTGCAGAGGGTTGCAAATTGCGCAAATCTAAGGGGCTTTCTCTGCTCCGGCTTCCCCTGTGTTGCACCGTATTGCGCTCCCGGTGGTATCAGCGTGGTATCAATTCCGGCAACAGCTGCTTCGCGACCTTGCCCATTGAAGGAGCACGCACCTAAAGTACGTCCAGCATCTCACCGAGCACGCCAGTATCCAGCTAACTCTCGACCGCTACAGTCATTGGATCCCTCGATGGGCCGCAACACCGTCGATGGGATTGGGCAGGCACTGCACTAATCGACACGCCGCAAATCGAGCAGAGGGACGCGCTCGCGCTCTCTCGGTCCGCGTCCCTCTGCTGGTACATATCATCTGCTGGGTTGCTCTAACTCTTCGTTTTCCCTTTGTCCAGTTCTTCATTTGCTTAGCTATAATCCCAGTCCCGGCATCGGAGCTCACCCAGAGTTTGTGGAGCCAGAGGAGAAGACCCTAGGCCAGGAACCTCGATGCTTCTCGCCCTGTGGACTCCGCACGGTCATCACCGCACAAGGAGCACGGCGAACAACGACATCGGAGATGCTACCCCCGATCGCTCTCCTTAGTCCACCGTGGCCCCGGCTGCCCACGACGATGAGGTCAGCTTGCACGTCCTTGGATAACTCCACAATCGCCTCGGCCACGTTGCCCATCCTGAGGTGGGCTCCGGCCACGTCCCCGCCAGCGGCCTTCACCTGCCAGGTCAGCCTCCAGAGTCTCTCCAGCGACTCCTGCTCTATATCGTCATAGAGCTTGCGGTAGAAACCCATGATGTCAGGGTCGTTCATCAAGAAGTTGGGGAGCTGCCCGACATAGACTACGTGCAGCTCGGAGTCAGCCGTATCGGCCAGGTCTATTGCCCTACGAGTTGCTGGCTCGACTTCTTCGGAGGCGTCGATAGCCAGCAGGATCTTAGTCGGGAAGATAGTCACCTTTCGCGTCTCCTTGCCCACCGCACTCAGGATTCTTCGTCGCCCTGAGTGTCCTGAGATTGCTTCTCGTTATATTAACTTTGATGTGCAGACCACCGTGTGACTCGTCCTTCGCTGATCTGCCCAACGGATTCGTTAATGATCATCCGCCGGGCGATCGCACTCCTCGAGAGGCCTCTCCTACTGGTTCTTCGCGGGCCAGTCGGCTGTGAGAGCGACTGTAGCCGAAGTAGATCACAAGGCCTATCGCCATCCAGACGAAGAACCGGAGCCAGGTACCGGCGGTCAGGAAGCCCATTAGCAAGAAGCACGCGAGGGCGGAGAGGATAGGTACTACAGGGTAGCCGGGCACCTTGAACGCACGCGGGAGGTCGGGCCGCGTGCGTCGGAGCACCATGACCCCGATGGAGACAAGCACGAAGGCGGCGAGCGTCCCGATGTTGACCAGCTCGGCGAGCGCCGTCAGTGGGAGCCAGAACGCGAGGAGCCCCGAGACGGCGCCGGTTATGATCGTGATCCTGTACGGGGTTCGGAAGCGGGTATGGACCCGCGAGAACCACTGCGGGAGCAGATTGTCCCGGCTCATGGCGAATGCCACCCGGCTCTGGCCGAGCACCAGGATCATCACCACCACCGTCAGCCCTATAAGTATCGCAAGCGAGACGACCAACTGAGCGGCCGGAAAGGGGGTCGCCTGGAGAGCCGTGGCCGCCGGGGCTGCGGTGGCCAGCGTATCGTAGGGCACGAGCCCGGTGAAGACTATGGATGCCAGGATGTAGAGGACCGTGCAGATGACTAGAGAGCCGAGGATGCCGATGGGCAGATCCCTTTGAGGGTTGCGGGTCTCCTCAGCGGTGGTGGCGACGATGTCGAAGCCGATGTAGGCGAAGAAGACCAGCGCCGCCGCCGTGAAGATACCGGTGATGCCGTAGATAGTGTCTATCCCCAAGAGGCTCGGCAGCACGAATGATTGAAGTGTTGCCTCCGCCGCAGCGGGTGGCTGCTTCGGTGGCGGGATAAAGGGCGTGAGGTTCGAGGCCTTTATGAAGAATATCCCGAAGCCTATGATGAACAGCGTAACGAGGATCTTAATCCCGGTGATCACCTGGTTGAACCGAGAGCTCAATCTTATCCCTATAACCAGGATGGTCGTCACAAGTGCGACCACAATCAACGCCACAAAATCGTGGGAGAAGCCTGTCGTCGCGGCGTAGAGCCCCGGCGGAAGCTTTATGCCGATGAGTTCGAGCACGCTGACGAGGTAGCCCGACCATCCTTTCGCCACCGTGGCGGCGCCCAGAGTAAACTCCAGGATGAGATCCCACCCGATAAGCCAAGCCACGAACTCTCCCAGTGAAGCGTATGAGAAGGTGTAGGCACTGCCGGCCACAGGCACAGTCGAGGCGAATTCCGCGTAGCACAGGGCCGCAAGGGCGCAGACTATGCCGCCAACGACGTACGAAAGGGCCACCGCGGGTCCGGAGTAGAGTGCGGCCGCCTCTCCCGTAAGGACGAAGAGCCCAGTACCGATGATCACGCCGATTCCAAAAAGCGTCAGGTCCAGAGGACCGAGAGCCTTCCTGAGTTGGAATTCAGGATCCTCGGTGTCCTTGATCGACTGCTCGATGGACTTGGTTCGCATTATCCCCATTTGCTCTCCTTTGCTCCTCCTTCTGTAGGGGATCACTCGCCATGTGTGTTCGCTACCCTTGTTTGCCGAAGTGCGAAGGCTTAGCACCTTCGGCGCACACCTCAACAAAGTGGATGGAGGCCCCACGCATAGCTACCCCAAAGAAATCCAAATGTGGTAACTGTCTGGCTTCCCGAGGGCGTCCAATGACGCCGCACCCGTGTGCAACAAGCAAGAAGCGTCGTTTAGGTGACCATGCTGTGTAGGTACCTAACCGGGTCGCTCCCGATCAGAACAGTATACGGAGCGCAGCATCGGTAGCTCGCAGGGAGCTAGTATAAGCCCCCAGCATACAGGCGGAATCGCGAAAAGGACAAGAGCGCAGAACAGCAAAGAGCCGGAGGCGTCATCCTCGTCCGCTTCGGCACTCAAGGAGCTACCGACCGATAGCACAGGGTTCTCCGAAGCTAGCAATGTTGGGGTCGCGGTTAGGAGCATAGCCGTTAGCAAAACGAGCATAATCACGGGTGCCGGTTTCTTCCCGCCCTGCAGCGGTGTCCCCTTCGCGGCCAGCTCGGCTTCTTTGGAGCCGTCGGTGGCCAGCAGGATCCTCGTCGGGAAGATGCTCATCGCGACACTTTCCTTTCCCCTCAGTGCCCCATCGAGGTGCCTGTGCTGATTATATCAAGACCCTGGTTCAGCACAAGTTGACGAAGATGGGACAACGCCGAGTAGGGTTATAGAGGCTCATTGACTTAAGTACGCCTAACAAAACCCGCCTAACCCACGTAGCGTAAGCAATCGTAAAGGGACCCACCTCTGGGATGCCAGGTTCTCATCTGGGTTAGACGCTAGCACCAAGAACAGTCGACCTTAGGACCGTCGCGCTCTGCCTCTCCTATACTGGGCACATGACCATCAACAGGTTGGACCACATAAGCGTCGTCGTCGAGGACCTTGGGGCCGCTATCGCTTTCTTTTCCGAGCTGGGTTTGGAGCCGGAGGGTGAGGC
>JBKPNW010000024.1:0-13305 GCA_046732815.1 Actinomycetota bacterium
GATCATTATGCCGAGGTGCCCAAGAGCATCTCGGCCGAGATAGCAGAAAGGTAGGAGAGATGTCAAGAGGCAGGTTCGAGCGCACCAAGCCCCACCTCAACGTCGGTACCATCGGCCACGTCGACCACGGCAAGACCACCCTTACCGCAGCCATTACGCGCGTTTTGGCAAAGGAGGTCCCAGACGACCCCGCAAACCGCGAGGTGGCTTTTGATCAGATAGACAACGCTCCAGAGGAGCGCCAGAGGGGCATAACCATCGCTACCTCCCACCAGGAGTACGCCACCGCAAATCGCCACTACGCCCACGTGGACTGCCCGGGGCACGCCGACTACGTAAAGAACATGATCACCGGAGCGGCCCAGATGGACGGGGCCATCCTGGTCGTCTCTGCCGCAGACGGGCCCATGCCCCAGACCAGAGAGCACATCCTCTTGGCTCGTCAGGTTGGAGTGCCCTACATAGTGGTCTACCTCAACAAGGCCGACATGGTCGACGACCCCGAGCTACTTGAGCTTGTTGAGATGGAGGTTAGGGAGCTCCTCTCTGAGTACGAGTTCCCAGGGGACGACATCCCAGTGGTGATAGGCTCGGCCCTTAAGGCTTTGGAGGGGGATGATTCGGAGTACGGGGAGCCCTCTGTTTTGCAGCTTATGGAGGCCGTGGATGAGTACGTCCCCGAGCCCGAGCGTGACATAGATAGGGACTTCCTCTTGGCTGTTGAGGACGTGTTCACCATCCAGGGGAGAGGTACGGTGGCGACCGGGAGGGTTGAGTCGGGCAAGATCTCCCTCAACGAGGAGATAGAGGTGGTCGGGATACGTCCCACCCGCAAGACGGTGGTTACGGGGGTTGAGATGTTCAACAAGTCGATGGACTCAGCCCAGGCCGGGGACAACATAGGGGCGCTCCTCAGGGGCGTCAAGCGCGACGACATAGAGCGGGGGCAGGTGTTGGCCAAGCCCTCCTCCATAACCCCACACACCCGCTTCAAGGCTGAGGTGTACGTGCTCTCCAAGGAGGAGGGCGGTAGGCATACGCCGTTTTTCTCCAACTACCGCCCTCAGTTCTACTTTAGGACGACGGATGTGACGGGGGAGATCCGCCTGGAAGAAGGGGTGGAGATGGTGATGCCAGGGGACAACACGGTAATGAACGTGGAGCTGATCTCACCAATCGCGATGGACGAGGGGTTGAACTTCGCCATCAGGGAGGGTGGGCGCACGGTGGGGGCTGGCGTCGTCACCGAGATCGTGGAGTAGCTTGTGGCCGTATCGAAGATAAGGATAAAGCTAAAAGCCTACGACCACGAGGTCATAGACAAGACTGCCCGCTCGATCGTCGAGACGGCGGAGCGGACGGGGGCCTTCGTATTCGGCCCCATCCCGCTGCCGACCAAGCGCAGCCGCTACACGGTGATCCGGGGTCCCTACAGGCACAAGGACTCCCGCGAGCATTTCAAGCTGCACACGCACAAGCGTCTCATCGACATCCAGCAGCCCACGCCGCGCACGGTCGACTCGCTCCAGCGGCTCGACCTGCCTTCCGGCGTGAACATAGAGATAAAGGCGACGTAGGGTTATGGCAACCGCGGTATTCGGACGCAAAAAGCAGATGACCCAGGCCTTCCAGGACGACGGCACGCTCGTCGGCGTGACCGTGATAGAGGTCGAGCCGAACCTGATCACGGCGGTCCGCACCGCCGAAGAAGACGGCTACACGGCCGTACAGGTCGGCTTCGGCACGGTCAGATCGGGCCGGGTAGACAAGGCCAAGGCCGGCACGTTCGCCAAGCTGGAAGCACCGCCGCGCAAGCACCTCAAGGAGCTGCGGGGTGTGAGCGGCGAGGTGGGCGAGAGCATCGGCGCCGACGTCTTCGAGGTCGGCGACAGGATCCACGTCAGCGCTACCTCCAAGGGCAAGGGCTTCCAGGGGACCATCAAGCGCCACGGTTTCGCCCGCGGCCCGATGAGCCACGGCTCGCACAACATCAGGCAGCCCGGCTCCGTCGGGGCTTCCGCGGACCCGGCCAGGATCTTCAAGGGACAGAAAATGCCGGGCCAGATGGGCAACCAGACGGCCACCGTACGCAACATCGAGGTCGTCGCCGTCGATTCCGAGAACAACGAGCTCTGGGTGCGCGGTGGCGTGCCCGGCGGCAAGAACGCCGTCGTCAAGATCCGAAAGGCGGGTGATTAGAGTGGCCGAAGCGAAGCTTACGGCACAGGTCTTCGACGCCCGCAGCGGAGATAAGTCCTCGCTAGACCTCGAAGGCCCGCGCTTCACCGCGGAGCCGAACGAGCACGTCATCCACAGGGCCGTAGTCGCCGAGCTCGACTCCAGGCGGCGCTACACCGCCTCTACCAAGGGGCGGACCGAGGTCAGGGGCTCGGGGTCCAAGCTGTACCGCCAGAAGGGGACCGGGCGTGCCCGCGTCGGCGATGCCAAGTCGCCGATCCGCCAGGGCGGCGGCACCTGGGGCGGTCCGAAGGCCAAGCCAGCGCGCTACGGAAAGCGGATCAACCGCAAAGAGGCCGGCGCCGCGTTCGACGGCGCGCTCTCGGCGAAGGCGCAGGACGGCGAGCTCTTCGTGCTCGACTCCCTGGCTTTCGACAAGCCTTCGACCAAACAGGCCAAAGAGCTTCTGTTCAGGATGGATCTCGAGGGACCCGTTCTCGTCGTCCTCACCGAGGACGACGAAAACGCGGCGCTCTCCTTCCGGAACCTGCCGAGGGTGACGGTAGCGGGTCCCCACGAGTACGGGATCTACGAGCTCTTGCGGGCGCGGGAGGTAGTCTTCTCGCGGGCCGCCTACTCCAGGCTCGCCGGAAAGGAGGGCTAGATGGACCCGCATCAGGTAATAATCCGCCCCGTCATCTCCGAGAAGAGCTACAACCTCATCGAGACCGAGGGGCAGTACACCTTCCACGTGGACCGGCGGGCGAACAAGAACCAGATCAAGCGCGCCGTGGAGGGCGCCTTCGACGTTAGTGTCCAGAAGGTGAACACGGTCAACGTAAAGAGCAAGCCCAAGCGCCAGGGCCTCACCAGGGGCCGCACGCCGACGTGGAAGAAGGCCGTCGTCAAGCTGGCCGAGGGCGAGCGCATAGAGCTGTTCGAGGGGGTCTAGGATGCCGGCGAGACGTTACAGGCCGACCAGCGCGGGCCGCAGGAACTCCTCGGTTCTGACGCGCGACTCGGTGACGAAGAACACACCAGAGAAGAAGCTCACCTCCAAACTGCACAAGACGGGGGGGCGCAACAACCACGGCCGCATCACCACCCGCCACATCGGAGGCGGGCACAAACGGCGCTACCGTCTCATAGACTTCAAGCGGCGCAAGGACGGGGTACCGGCGACGGTCGCCGCGATCGAGTACGACCCGAACCGCTCGGCCAACATCGCCCTCTTGCACTACCACGACGGCGAGAAGCGCTACATCCTCGCGCCGCGCAACCTCACGATCGGCTCCATCGTCGAGAGTGGCCCCGATGCCGAGGTGGACGTCGGCAACACGCTGCCGCTGAACCGGATTCCGGTAGGTACCGTGGTGCATGCGGTGGAACTCGAGCCTGGCCGCGGAGCCCAGTTGGCCCGCAGCGCGGGCACCAGCGCCCAGCTGACGGCCCGCGAGGGCGACCTGGTCACGCTCCGGCTCCCCAGCGGTGAGCGCCGCAGGGTCAGGGCGGAGTGCAGGGCCACAGTCGGCGTCGTCGGCAACCAGTCGCACCAGAACGTCAGGTGGGGCAAGGCCGGCCGCAAACGCCACCTCGGGATCAGGCCGACCGTGCGCGGTACGGTCATGAACCCCGTCGACCACCCGCACGGTGGTGGAGAGGGAAAGTCGACGCCGGGTAGGGCCCCCGTAACGCCGTGGGGCAAGATCACGCAAGGGTCGCCCACCCGCAAGAAGCACAAGCGTTCGGACGCCATGATCGTACGCCGGCGCAGGAAAGGAAGGAGGCGTTAGATGACGCGGTCCTCTAAGAAAGAGCCGTTCGTGGAGGAGCGCCTTATGGAGCGCATCCTCCGGATGAACGAGAACAACGAGAAGCGGATGCTCAAGACGTGGAGCCGGGCGAGCGTGATCTACCCTGAGTTCGTCGGCCATACCATCGCCGTCCACGACGGGCGCAAGCACGTTCCCGTGTACTGCACGGAGTCGATGGTCGGCCACAAGCTCGGCGAGTTCGCCCCGACCCGCACCTTCCGCACGCACCTCAAGGGCGACAGGACGGTGAGGCGCCGATGAAGGCGAAGGCCAAATACGTCCGCATCGCCCCCCGCAAGGCGCGCCTGGTGGCCGACGAGGTCAGGGGCAAGAGCTATCCGGAGGCGGTCTCGCTGTTGCGTTTCACCAACAAGCGGGCCGCGAAGATAATCGGCGACATAGTTAAGAGCGCCGCCGCCAACGCGGAGCACAACGACGACGTAGACCCCGACGAGCTGTTCATAACAGAGATCAGGGTCGACGATGGGCCAACCATCAAACGTTATCGCGCCAGGGCGATGGGCCGGGCGACCATGATCCGCAAGCGCACGAGCCACATCAGCGTCGAGCTCGGCGACCCCGCCGGCGTACTCGTGGGCACGCCCGGAGACGAGGAGGAATAGAGTTGGGCCAGAAAGTACATCCTGAGGGCTTCCGCCTCGGCGTGCAGCGCAAGGGCGAGAAGGTAGATTTCAAGAGCAGCTGGTATTCGGACAGGGACTACGCCGAGCTCCTCGGCGAGGACCTCAAGATCCGCGACCACATCGAGAAGAAGCTGACCAGGGCCGGCATAGCGGACATCCAGATAAGGAAGGCCGCCGAGCAGGGAGAGATCGCCGTGGACATCCACACGGCCCGCCCCGGCATCGTGATCGGCAAGGGTGGCAGCGAGGTCGACGCCCTGAGGGGCGACCTCGAGAGGCTCACCAACAAGAAGGTGCAGGTCAACGTGCGCGAGGTCTCCCGCCCCGAGCTCAACGCGAGCCTCGTGGCCGAGTCCATAGCCGAACAGCTCGTCGGACGCGCCGCGTTCCGGCGGACCATGAAGCGCGCCCTGACCAGCGCCATCCGCAGCGGCGCCGAGGGCGCCAGGATCCAGTGCGGCGGGAGGCTCGGCGGCATCGAGATGAGCCGCTCGGAGACCATCTCCGAGGGAAGAGTGCCCTTGCACACCCTGGATGCGGACATAGATTACGGTTTCAGGGAGGCCAAGACCCAGATGGGGCAGATCGGGGTAAAGGTCTGGATCAACCACGGCGTGCACGACGAGCAGCCGGAAGCGATCAGGCGGTAGATGATGCTGGTACCCAAGAAGCTCAAGTACAGGAAGCCCCACCGGGGCAGGATGCGCGGCAAGGCCAAGGGCGGCACGGACGTGCAGTTCGGCGAGTACGGGCTGCAGGCCCTGGAGCCGGCCTGGATCACCAACCGCCAGATAGAGGCCGCGCGTATCGCGATGACCAGGAAGATCCGTCGCGGGGGGAAGGTCTGGATCAACATCTTCCCGCACAAGCCGGTGACCAAGAAGCCGGCCGAGACCAGGATGGGCAGCGGTAAGGGGGCGCCCGAGTCGTACGTCGCCGTGGTCAAGCCGGGGCGCGTGATGTTCGAGATGAGCGGCGTCGAGGAGACGCTGGCCCGCGAGGCCATGCACCTCGCCGCCCAGAAGCTCCCCATAAAGACCCGTTTCCTCTCGCGAGGGGGTGCTCAGCAATGAAGGTGGCCGAAGTGCGCGAGTTGGACGTCGAGGAGCTCGAGCAGCGCCTCGCCGAAACCAGGCGCGAGCTCTTCAATCTGCGCTTCCAGCACGCGACCGGGCAGTTGGAGAACACCGGACAGCTCAAAGAGGTCAGGAAGAATATCGCCAGGATCCTGACCGTTCTCAACCAGAAAACAGGAGAGTAGGAAGTGGTAGAGGAAGAGAGAGACCAGACTCCTGAGACTACAGAGGAGCCTGCGGAGGAGCCCGTAGCCGAGACCCCACAAGACCTCGTCGAGGCGGGCGAGGCCGGTCTCGAGGCGGGTCCGGCCAAGGGTCCGGCGCTCGACCAGGACGAGGGCCAGATACAGACCGACACCGGGCGCAACAGGCGCAAGGAGCGGGTCGGGCTCATCGTCGCGGACAGGGCAGATAAGACGGTGACCGTCTCGGTAGAGGCGCTGGTGCGCCACCCGAAGTACAAGAAGCGGGTGCGCCGTTCCAAGAAGTTCATGGTGCACGACGAGGGCAACGAGGCGCGCGTCGGCGACACAGTCAGGATCGTAGAGACCAGGCCGCTCTCGGCCCACAAGAGGTGGCGGCTCGCTAACATCATATCGAGGGCCGAGTAGTGATACAGCAAGAATCCAGACTGAGGGTCGCGGACAACTCGGGGGCCAGGAGCATCCTGACCATCCGCGTGCTCGGCGGGAGCAAGCGGCGCAACGCCGGCGTCGGGGACGTGATCGTGGCCACCGTCAAGGAGGCCACGCCGGGCAGCGCCGTCAAGAAGGGCGACGTGGTGAGGGCCGTTGTCGTGCGGACCAAGAAAGAGACGCGCCGCGACGACGGCTCCTACATCCGCTTTGGCGAGAACGCCGGCGTGATCATCAACCCCGATGGAGCCCCCCGCGGGACGCGCATCTTCGGTCCCGTCGCCCGCGAGCTCAGGGACAAGGGTTACACCAGGATCATCTCGCTCGCACCGGAGGTGTTGTAGGTATGGGTCTCAAACTAAAGCGTGGTGACACCGTGGTGGTGATCTCCGGCAAAGAGAAGGGCAAACGCGGCGAAATCGAGCGGGTGATTCCGAGAGAGAATCGCATCGTGGTCGGCGGCGTCAACGTGCGCACGCGCCCCGCGAGGCCGAGCCAGCAGAATCAGCAGGGGCTCTACCACTTCGAGGCTCCTATCGACGCGTCCAACGTGATGCTCGTCGACCCGAGCTCGGGCGAGCCGACGAAGGTGGGCTACCGCTTCACGGACGCGGGGGAGAAGCTCCGGGTCGCCAAGAAGTCAGGGAGAGATATCGATGGCTAGGTTGAAGGACAGGTACGACGAGGAGGTCGTCCCCAACCTCGAGGAGAGTTTCGGCATAGAGAATCCCATGCGGATGCCGAGCCTCGAGAAGATCGTGGTAAACATGGGCGTGGGCGAAGCCGTGGTAAACAGCCGCGCTCTCGACGGCGCGATGGAGGATCTCGCCAGGATCACGGGCCAGAAGGCCCAGCTCAGGCGGGCGCGCAAGTCCATCGCCGGGTTCAAGATCCGTGAGGGCATGCCCGTCGGGGCGAGGGTTACGCTGCGCGGCGAGCGTATGTGGGAGTTCCTCGACCGCTTTATCTCCATTGCCCTGCCGCGCGTCAGGGACTTCAGGGGCGTCAGCCCCGCTTCCTTCGACGGGCGAGGGAACTACGCCATAGGCCTGAGGGAGCAGGTGATCTTCCCGGAGATCTCCTACGACTCCATAGATGCCACCCGCGGGCTCGACGTGGCGATCGTGACGACGACGGAGAGCGACGAAGAGGCGCGGGAGCTCTTGCGGCTCCTCGGAATGCCGTTCAGGCAGAGTTGAGAGGTAGAAGATGACGAGAAAGGCTTTGCTGGCAAAGCAGCAGAAAAAACAGAAGTATGCGGTCAGGGAGTACAACCGGTGCCAGAAGTGCGGCCGGGCGCACGGCTACTACAGGAAGTTCGGATTGTGCCGGATCTGCCTCAGGGAGCTGGCGCACGAGGGGAAGATCCCCGGCGTAACGAAAGCGAGTTGGTGAGAGATCATGTCGGTCAACGATCCTATTGCGGATTTCCTGACGCGCATCCGCAACGCGCATATGGTAAAGCAGGAAACGGTGGAGATACCGCACTCGAAGATGAAGGCGGAGATCGCCCGTATTCTGCAGGAGGAAGGCTACGTTCAGGACGTTACAGAGCGCGGGAGCGGGGTCGATAGGAGGCTCGTCATAACCTTGAAGTACGGCCCCGACGGCAGCCGTGGTATCGCGGGCCTCAGGCGGATGAGCCGCCCCGGGCGCCGGGTCTACCGCAAGCAGACGAACATCCCCCGCGTGCTCGACGGGCTCGGGGTGGCGATACTCTCGACCTCCCAGGGGATCCTGACGGACCACCAGGCCAGGCGCCGTGGCGTCGGCGGCGAAGTCCTGTGCTTCGTCTACTAGGGAGGTATTGAGCAGTGTCGAGAATCGGGAAGGCGCCCATCGAGGTCCCCGGCGCGGTCAGCGTGGAGCTCTCGGGCCGCAGCGTAAAAGTGAACGGCCCGAGGGGCGAACTCACGGTGCCCGTGGCCCGCGGGGTCGAGGTAAGGCAGGAAAACGGTAACGTAATAGTCGAGCGGGCCACGGACTCGCCCGAGCACCGCGCGATGCACGGTCTAACGCGGTCCCTGATCCAGAACGCCGTGACGGGCGTGACGGAGGGGTTCGCGAAGACGCTGAACATCGCCGGCGTCGGCTACAGGGCGGCCCTGCAGGGGAGCGACATCAACCTGCAGGTCGGCTACTCTCATCCCGTCTCGATCTCGCCCCGCGAGGGGATAGAGTTCGAGGTCCCGAACGCCACGACCATCGTCGTACGCGGGATAGACAAGCAGAGAGTAGGCCAGACGGCCGCGGAGATCCGGATGGTCCGCCCGCCCGAGCCCTACAAGGGCAAGGGTATCCGCTACAGCGACGAGCAGATCCGGCGCAAGGTCGGTAAGGCCGGATAGTAGGAGGGTTTTTATGGCTATGCTCGAGAAGCGGATGCACAGGGAGAAGCGGCGCAAGCGCGTGAGGCGCAAGGTGGCCGGCACCGCGGCGAGGCCGCGCCTCTCCGTGTATCGCTCGAACTTACACATCTACGCCCAGCTCATCGACGACGACGCGGGAGAGACGCTCGCGGCGGCCGATTCCCGCCAGGTGGGGGAGTCCGAGAACCGCAAGGACGCAGCCCGCAAGGTAGGAGCTTTGATCGCTAACAAAGCCTCCGAGGCCGGGATAGAGACGGTCGTCTTCGACAGGGGCGGAAACAAGTACCACGGACGCATCGCGGCGCTCGCCGAGGGCGCCCGCGAGGGCGGGCTAGAGCTCTAGAGAGAGGATAGAGAGAAGAATGGGACGAGGACCTAGAACACAAGGGCAGGGGCCTTCGGGCTCCAGCCGCGGCGGGGGTATGGACACCCGCGGTGGAGGCAGGGGCGGTGGCGGCACCACCCGCGAGCGCGACGCCCGCGGGCCCAGGCCGCGCGAGCGAGGCGGCCGGCAGCGCGACGGGGCCTCGGATCTCCAGGACAGGGTCGTCGAGATCCGTCGCGTCGCCAAGGTCGTCAAGGGTGGCCGGCGCTTCAACTTCTCGGCGCTCGTGGTCGTCGGCGACGGCAAGGGCAGGGTCGGCACTGGCCTCGGGAAGGCCAACACCGTCCCCGCCGCCATCCAGAAGGGTCAGGACAGGGCCAAGCGCAACATGTTCGAAGTGCCGATGCGCAACACCACCATCCCGCACGAGGTCACGGGCAAGTTCGAGAGCTCTTCGGTGCTCCTCAAGCCGGCCTCCGAGGGTACCGGTGTGATCGCGGGCGGCGGCGTCAGGGCCGTCCTCGAGCTCGCCGGCATAAAGGACGTGCTCACCAAGGCGCTCGGCTCGACGACCTCGGTGAACCTCGTGCAGGCCACGGTCGAGGGGCTGCAGAGGCTGCGCTCCAAGGCCGACATCGAGCAGACGCGCGGGGTGAAGATCACACTATGAGCCCCCTCAAGGTCACGCAAATAAAGAGTGTCGTGGGCTCCAAGCAGGGTCACAAGCGGACGGTGCGCGCCCTCGGTCTCAAGCGCATTAGGGACTCCAGGGTGCACCAGGACACGCCCCAGATCCGGGGCATGGTCCGCAAGGTGCAGCACCTCGTCGAGGCCGAGGAGGTAGAGTAAAGGTGAGGCTGAACGAACTGAAAGGCGCCCCCGGCTCCAAAAAGGCGCGCAAGCGCGTGGGACGTGGCACGGGCTCGGGCCGCGGTAAGACTTCGGGCCGCGGCCACAAGGGCGCCGGCGCCCGCTCGGGGGTTTCCGCTTTCGCGGGCTACGAGGGCGGGCAGATGCCGCTGCAGCGACGGTTGCCGCGCCTCAAGGGGGAGGCCCGCGGCCGTCATACTGTGGCCCGCCCCAAGGTCTACGCGCCGGTCAACCTTGGCGAACTCGCGGGCGTCCCCGGTGATACGATAGGACCTGACGAGCTCAGGGCCGCCGGGCTCGTCAGGAAGAAGGCTGAGCTGATCAAGATCCTTGGCGAAGGGAACGCCGGACGCGCCGTTACGGTAAGGGCGCACGCGTTCTCGCGGTCGGCGAGGGAGAAGATAGAAGCTGGCGGCGGAAGCGTCGAGGTACTGGAGCGGTAGAGATGTTGGGATCCCTAGCCAACGCCTGGAAAATCCCGGAGCTACGGACGAAGCTCCTGTTCACGTTCGCCATGTTGGGGGCGTATCGCCTGGGGGCCTACATCCCCCTGCCCGGGGTCGACCCCACGGTGCTCGGCAGCGGACTGCAGACCAGCAACCCCGTAACGGGCCTGTTCGGGACCTTCACGGGTGGAGCCTTCAACAACTTCTCGGTGTTCTCGCTGGGGATCATGCCCTACATAACGGCGGCGATCGTGATGCAGCTCATGACTGTCGCCATCCCGCGGCTGCAGGAGCTGGCCAAAGAAGGCGAGACGGGGCAGCAGAAGATCACGCAGTACACCCGCTATTTCACGCTCGCGCTCGCGTTCGTCCAGTCCATCGCCATGGTCTTCTTCTTCCGCTCGGGGCAGGGCGGCGGGGCGCTCGCGGGGACGAGCGCGATCGAGATCCTCGTCGCCGTGGTTACCCTCACCGCGGGCGTGATGCTCACGATGTGGTTCGGGGAGCTCATAAGCCAGCGGGGCCTCGGCAACGGCATCTCGCTGATCATAACGGCTTCGATACTCTCGAGGGCGCCACAGGCCGTGCAGGCGCTCAGGGAGAACGGCGACGTGCTCACGGTGGTCATCCTCGCGCTTCTGGCCGTCATGATCGTCGCCGCCATCGTCTTCGTCAACGAGGGCCAGCGCAGGATCCCCATAACCTACGCCAAGCGGCAGGTCGGGCGCAAGATGAGCCAGGGCGGTACCACATATTTGCCCCTCAAGGTAAACATGGCAGGCGTCATCCCCATCATCTTCGCCTCCTCGTTGTTGCTCTTCCCCGTCGTGCTCGCGCAACTGGCCGCGGGCGGAGACCCCAACTCGATCCTCGGCCGGCTTTCGGCCTTCTTCGATCCCGGGCACGCGCCTTACCTGATCCTCTACGCGCTGCTCATCATCATGTTCACCTACTTCTACACCGCTGTGCAGTTCAACCCCGTCGAGCACGCCGACAACCTCAAGAAGAGCGGCGGCTACGTCCCCGGCTACAGGCCGGGCCAGCCCACCGCGATCTATTTGAACAACGTGCTGACCAGGATCACGCTCTTCGGCGCCCTGTTCCTCGCCATCGTCGCCGTGCTGCCCTATCTGATCTCCGGCGCCATGAACCTCGGGAACAACATCTTCCTCGGCGGCACCTCTATCCTGATCGTGGTCGGCGTCTCGCTGGATACGGTGCGCCAGCTCGAGAGCCAGCTGATGATGCGCAACTACGAAGGGTTCCTGAAGAAGCGATGAGGGTGATCCTGCTTGGGCCCCAGGGAGCGGGCAAGGGAACGCAGGCGCAGCGCCTCGCCGACAGGGTCGGCGCCGCGCACATCTCCACTGGAGACATCGTGCGCGCCGAGATAAAGTCGGGCTCCGAGCTCGGCAAGAAGGTGCAAGAATACAACGACAAAGGTGAGCTGGTGCCAGACGAGATCATCGTCGAGATGGCCAAGCCCTACCTGGACGATGCCGACTCCTGGCTGCTCGACGGCTTCCCCCGCAACCAGACCCAGGCGAAGGCCCTCGATCAGGCCCTCGAAGACATCGGGGAGGACCTCGACGCCGTAATTGCCCTCGAAGCGCCCGACGACGCGCTCGTAGACAGGCTCTCGGGCAGGCGCCAGAGCCAGGCAACGGGGAAGATCTACCACCTCGAGTACGACCCGCCGCCCGAAGACGACGAGGGCCCTTTCGTCCAGCGCGACGACGACGCCGAGGAAGCCATCAGGCGCAGGCTCGAGATCTACCACGACCAGACGGAGCCTCTAAAGGACTACTACGCCGACCGCGGTCTCCTCGTCACGGTCGACGCCGAGCGGCAGATCCCGCAGGTCACAGAAGAGATCCTCTCGGCCGTAGGGCGAATGGAAGACGCTTGATCGTCCGCAAGAGCGCGTCGGAGCTCGAGGCGATGGCCGAAGGTGGGCGCATTACGGCGGGCTGCCTGAAGATGCTCGAGGAGAGCGTCCGCCCCGGCGTGACCACCCGCGAGCTCGACCGTCTCGCCGAGGAGTTCATCTACGATCGCGGGGGCAAGCCCGAGTTCAAGGGGTATCAGGGGTTCCCGGCCTCGATCTGCGCCTCCCCCAACGCCATGATCGTGCACGGCATCCCCGGCTCCTACCGCCTGAAAAACGGCGACATAATCTCCCTGGATGTCGGCGTCCGCTACGAGGGCTTCGTAACCGACTCGGCGACCACCGTCGCGGTAGGTCACGTGCCAGAGGACGTCGTCGGGCTGCTCGGCACCACGAGGGAGTGTCTCGATGCGGCGACGGACCAGATGCGCGCGGGCCACAGATTGGGCGACGTCGGCCACGCGATACAATCCCTCGCCGAGTCGCGCGGTTACGGGGTCGTAAGGGACCTGGTCTCCCACGGGGTCGGCCGGCAGATGCACGAGGACCCCCAGATCCCCAACTACGGCTCTCCGGGCACGGGCCCGCGGCTGCTCCCCGGGATGACCTTCGCCATAGAGCCCATGATCACGCTCGGCGACTACGGTATTCGCCTGAGCGAGTGGGACGGGTGGTCCATCTATACTGCGGACGGCTCCCTCTCGGCCCACTTCGAGAACACCGTGGCCGTCACCGCAAACGGCCCCAAGGTGCTAACGAAGAACGGGGGATCGGGCGGATAGGTAAGGGCGCCTTCCGGTGGGAGCGTCCCCTCTGGCGTGGTAAGATATTCGTTTGGTCTCAGTCATCTTGTAACTACTCGAAAAGTGGAGGTCCTTGGCCAAAGAAGACGTCATAGAGGTTGAAGGCACCGTAACCGAAGCGCTGCCCAACACGCAGTTCCGGGTCGAGCTCGACAACGGGCACAACGTGCTGGCGCACATCTCGGGCAAGATGCGGATGAACTACATCCGGATACTGCCAGGGGACAGGGTGAAGGTGGAGTTGAGCCCCTACGACT
>JBKPNW010000025.1:0-32099 GCA_046732815.1 Actinomycetota bacterium
ACGCAGTTCCGGGTCGAGCTCGACAACGGGCACAACGTGCTGGCGCACATCTCGGGCAAGATGCGGATGAACTACATCCGGATACTGCCAGGGGACAGGGTGAAGGTGGAGTTGAGCCCCTACGACTTGAGCCGGGGACGAATAACTTACAGGTTCAGGACATAAGGAGAGAGTTGTGAAAGTCAGGGCGAGCGTGAAACCGATCTGCGAGCGGTGCAAGGTCATTAGGCGCCGTGGGGTGGTGCGGGTGATCTGCACGAACCCCCGCCACAAACAGAGGCAGGGCTAGCATGGCGCGAATAGCGGGAGTAGACCTCCCCAGGGAGAAGAGGGTAGAGGTAGGGCTCACCTACATCTACGGCGTGGGCCGTTCGACGGCGAGGAAGATCTGCCGCGAGGCCGAGGTCGATCCCGATACCAAGGTGCGGGACCTGGCCGAGGGCGAGGTCGCCAGGGTCAGGACGTACATAGACCAGAACGTCGAGGTCGAGGGCGACCTCAGGCGCGACGTCAACCAGAACATCAGGCGTCTCATAGACATCGGGACCTACCGGGGGATCAGGCACCGCAGGGGACTCCCCGTGCGCGGGCAACGCACCAAGACCAACGCCCGCCAGCGCAAGGGACCGAAGCCCTCGATAGGCGGGAGGAAGAAGAGGTAGATGGGCAGGCAGAGGCAACAGCGGCAGCGCACGCGCGGCGCCAGCAGGGCGCGCCGGCGGGTCCGCAGGAATGTAACGACCGGCGTGGTCCACATTAAGAGCTCCTTCAACAACACCATCGTCTCCGTGAGCGACCAGGAAGGCAACGTCATCGCCTGGGAATCGGCGGGGTCGCTCGGGTTCAAGGGGAGCCGCAAGAGCACGCCCTTCGCGGCCCAGATGACGGCCGAGAGCGTCGCCAACAAGGCTATGGATCAGGGCGTCAGGCGCGTGGACATCGAGGTCAAGGGCCACGGCTCGGGCCGCGACATGGCCGCCCGTACCTTCCAGTCCATGGGCATCGAGGTGCTCTCCATAAAGGATGTGACGGGCCAGCCGCACAACGGGTGCAGGCCGCCCAAGAGGCGCAGGGGGTAGGTAGATGGCACGTTACACAGGACCGAGGGGCCGGAGGGACCGGCGGGCCGGGGTAATGCTCTCCTCCATGCGGAAGAACCCGCTGGAGAAGAAGCCCTACCCGCCGGGAGAGCACGGACGCGGCAGGCACCGCCAGACCGAATTCGGCCTGCGGCTCATGGAGAAGCAGAAGGCCCGCTGGTACTACGGGGTCTCCGAGAAGCAGTTCAGGCGGGCCTATGATCGGGCCACGAGGATGCAGGGCGTCTCTGGTGAGAACCTCCTCAGGCTCATGGAGCTGAGGATGGACAACGTCGTCTACCGCCTTGGCTTCGCCACCAGCCGCCCGCAGGCGCGCCAGCTCGTCGTGCACGGGCACTTCCAGCTCAACGGCCGCAAGCACAACGTCCCTTCGGCCATTCTGAAGCCTGGCGACGTCATCACGGTCAGGGAGAAGAGCAGGAATTTGGAGCCCATCCAGAACGCCGTCGAGAACGTGGTGGCCGTGCCCGCCTGGCTCGAGGCCGACCACGACAACTTCACGGGCCGCCTCCTGCACACGCCGGGGCGAGACGAGATCGACACGCCCGTCGAAGAGCAGCTGATCATCGAGTTCTACAGCCGGTAAGAGACATTTTTAGCAGGTGATATTTTGACGATGTTGGACATAGCACCACCCCGGTTCAGGGTGGAAGAGGAAGAGGGTCGTCGCGGTACTTTCGTCGCTGAGCCGTTGCCGCGGGGACTCGGTCACACTCTGGGCAACTCGCTCAGGCGTGTCATGCTCTCCGGGCTAACGGGGGCCGCGGTGACCAAGATCCGCATAGAGGGCGTCTCGCACGAGTTCTCCACGATCGAGAGCGTCAAGGAGGATGTCGTCGACATCATCCTCAACATAAAGGGTCTGAAGTTCAAGCTCGAGCGCGAAGAGCCCATCGAGCTCACCATCGCCAAGGACGGCCCCGGAGACGTTACGGCGGCCGACATAGAGCTGAAGGCCGACGTAGAGGTGGTGGACCCGGGGGCGTACATAGCGAGTGTCTCCGACGGAGGGCACCTCGACATGCGCCTTACGGTCGAAAGAGGCCAGGGCTACGCGCGGGCGGAGCAGAACAAGAGCGACGCCGACCCCATAGGGGTTATCGCCGTCGACTCTCTGTTCTCGCCGGTACAGAGGGTCAATTACACGGTCGCGGAGACCCGCGCGGGGGCGAGGGCCGACCTCGACTCGCTGCGGATGGAGGTCTTCACGGACGGCCGCATCGAACCGCAGGAGGCCCTGCAGGACGCCTCCAGGCAGCTCATGGACTTCCTCGGGCTGTTCACCGACGGCTACCAGGGGGCCGGCGCCCCCGACGCCAGGCAGCGGGGCGGGCGTCCCGTTATTACGGACGAGCGCCCGGTCGAGGACCTGGAGCTCACGGTCCGCTCCTACAACTGCCTCAAGCGTGAGGGCGTGGACACCATAGGCCAGCTCGCCACCATGACCGAAGAGGAGCTCATGAACATCCGCAACCTCGGGATGAAGAGCGTGGACGAGATCCGCTCCAAGCTCCTCGAGTACGGGTATTCCCTGGAGAGCGAGGGCAATGAGGCACGCTAAACGAGGCAGGAAGCTGGGCCGTGAGGCGCAGCACCGTAGGGCCATGCTGGGCACGATGGCGGGTCAGGTGATCACCCACGGCCGCATAAAGACGACGGCCCCGAAAGCGAAGGAAATCCGCGGCGTCGTCGACAAGCTCATAAATACTGCCAAGAAGGACGACCTTGCTTCCAGGCGCCAGGCGGTCAAGGTCCTCAAGGACAAGACGATAGTCCGCCGACTCTTCGAGGACGTGGCCCCCGAGCTCGACGACCGTAACTCGGGCTACACCCGCATCCTGAAGCTCGGTCCCAGGCTCGGCGATGGCGCCGAGACCGTCTACCTGGAGCTGGTCAACCACTCAGCGGAGTAGCCCTGCACGTGCAGAACCCAGGCGAAGGGACCCACCCCGGTGGGTCCCTAGCCGTCTCTTGCCAGGGGGTGAGCTTCTCCTACCCCGGCTCCGCGCGGCCCGCTCTCTCCGATGTCGGCTTCGACCTCCGTCCGGGAGAGTACGTCGGTGTGGTAGGCCCGAACGGCGGCGGCAAGTCCACCCTCGTCCGCCTCTTGAACGGCCTCCTGAAACCCGACTCGGGACGGGTGCTCGTCTTTGGCCATGACCCGGCCACAGAACCCTTCGAGGTGCGCAAGTACCTCGGCGTCCTCTTCCAGAACCCCGAGAACGGCCTCGTCGCCCCCTTCGTCGAGGACGACGTCGCCTTCGGACTCGAGAACCTCGGCGTTCCCCGCGAGGAGATGCTGGGCAGGGTCGCAGGGGCCATACGGGCCGTCGGCCTCGAAGGCTACGAGCGCCGCGAGCCAGACACCCTCTCCGGCGGCGAGAAACAGCGCGTCGCCCTGGCCGGGCTCCTCGCCGTCGAACCCGAGATACTCGTCCTCGATGAGCCCACCTCGATGCTCGACGCTGCAGGACGCAGGGAGGTCCTGGATCATCTCCACGCCCTGCGTTCCGAGAAGACCGTCTTGCACGTAACCCACCACCTCGAGGAACTCACCGTCGCCGACCGCATCCTGGTCCTGAACGGGGGAGCGCTCGTGGCGAACGTAACCCCCGCACGATTCTTCTCGAACGCGGACCTCCTGCGGGAAAACCGGCTCGTCTTGCCCGTCGTGCCGAGGCTCGCGCTGGAGCTCGGCCTTCCGCCGGCGAGACTGCGTACGCCAGAAGAGCTGGCCGCGGCCATACTCGCCACAGCAGAGAGTGGGACCAGGGCCCGATGAAGCTGGAACTCAGGGACGTCAGCCACGTCTACGCACGGGGCACCCCCTTCGAGGTCGAGGCGCTGCACGGTGTCTCGCTAGTCGTCGAGCAGGGAGAGGTGCTCGGGATCGTCGGTGGTACGGGCTCGGGCAAGAGCACGCTCGTACAGCACATGAACCTGCTCCTCACCCCGACGGGCGGCGATGTGCTCGTCGACGGTGTAGATGCGAGGACGCTGAAGAAGAGCGATCTCAGGCGCAGGGTCGGTCTCGTCTTCCAGTTCCCGGAGGCGGCGCTCTTCGCCCCGACCGTGGAGGAAGACGTAGCCTTCGCCCCGCGACAGCTCGGGCTGGACGAAGAGGAGGTTCGGGGACGGGTACGCGAGTCGCTGCGGGCGGTAGGGGCCGGGGAACTCACCGCGCGTTCGCCGTTCGCGCTCTCGGGTGGCGAGAAACGGCGGGCCGCCATCGCCGGGGTGCTCGCGATGAAGCCCGAGGTCCTCGTCCTCGACGAGCCGACCGCCGGTCTCGACCCTGCCACCAGGGAGGAGTTGCTCGCCTTGATCCTCGGCCTGCGCAAGGCGGGTATCTCCGTCGTGCTCGTCTCCCACGATCTGGACGAGGTCGCCGAAGTGGCCGACCGGATATGCGCGTTGCACGAAGGCAGGGTCAGCGCAACCGGCACTGCGGCCGAAGTGTTCTACACGGAGCCCACACGGGCTCCGGCGACCGTACGGGTAGCCTCCCTCCTGGGGGCGTCGAAACCGGGGATCGGGACCCCCGTGCGTTTCGAAGAGACGCTCCAGGCGTTGCGGGCCCTGCAAGGGGGCTGAGATGACGAGCCGGGCCCTCGGACAGTTCTATCCCGTGGCCTCGCCCGTGCACGCGCTCGACCCGAGGGCCAAGATCCTGGCCACCGCCGTGTTCGTGGTCGGGCTTTTCCTCGTAGACTCGACGGTCGGGCTGCTCTTCGTCGCCGCGGCGCTCGTGGCGCTCGTGGGCGTGAGCCGCATTCCGGCAGGCACCTTCGTGCGGTTTATGCGGCCCGTATTGTTCATCATCGCGCTCACCGTCGTGTTCCAGGTCTTCTTCTCGCGGGAAGGCCCCACCCTCGTCACCTGGGGCTTCCTGGAGATCCATTCCGGAGGGTTGAGGCTCGGGTTCTTCCTGGCATTGCGGATACTCTTGCTCGTCTCGTCTGCAGGGTTGCTCACCACGACGACCGCCCCCGTGGCCCTCGCCGACGGGATCGAAGACCTCCTCTCTCCCCTGAAGAGGGTGCGGTTCCCGGCGCACGAGGTGGCGATGATGATGACCATAGCGCTCCGTTTCATCCCGACGCTCGGGGAGGAGGCCGAGAAGATAAGGGGGGCCCAGGCCGCCCGCGGCGCCGACTTCTCGGAGGGAGGGCCGCTCCGCAGGGCCCGCTCCCTCGTCCCCGTGCTCGTGCCGCTGACCGTCGGCGCCTTCCGGCGCGCCGACGAGCTAGCGGAGGCCATGGAGAGCCGCGGCTACAGGGGCGGCGAAGGCCGCACCCGCTACCGTGAACTGCGCTTCGGCAACAGGGACGCCCTCGCGCTGGCCGTTACCGTAGTGATTCTGGTGGTCGGGGCCCTGCTTTGAACCTCGCCGGGCTCGTCGAGTACGAGGGCACCGCGTTCGCGGGATGGGCCGCCCAACCAGGAAGACGGACGGTCGAGGGCGTGCTCTCCGAGGCGCTGGAGACCATCTTGCGCCAGCAGATCAAGCTTAGCGTCGCCGGCCGCACGGACGCCGGGGTGCACGCGAGCGGGCAGGTCGTCTCTTTTAGCGCCGATACTGAGCTCAGGCCGTCGCTCATCTCCTACCAGGGTACGGCGGTCTTGCCGCACGACGTCGCGCTTCGCCGTTGCGCCGCCGTTCCCGACGATTTCGACGCCCGCAGGGACGCCAGGAGCCGGACCTACGAGTACGACCTGGTCAACGACGAGATAAGATCCCCCCTGAGGCGCCACCACGCGGGCTACGCGCCGCAGGAGCTCGACCTGGATCTCCTCGTGAGAGCGGGAGAGCTGGTGGAAGGCACTCACGACTTCAGGGCCTTCACTCCCCAGAAAAGCTACCACGTCCGCTTCGAGCGGGTCGTCGCCCACTCGCGCTGGAGTCGGCGCGATGACCTGCTAAGGTACCGCATATCCGCAGACTCTTTCCTGTATGGTATGGTCCGCACCCTTGTCGGCACCATGCTTGAGATTGCGGGCGGCAGGAGAAGCTTGGCAGAGTTCGAGCGGCTGCTCTCAGGAGGGAGACGCAGCGAGGCGGGACCCGCCGCGACCAGCCGCGGGCTCACGCTGGTCGGCGTGGGCTACGAAGACCTGGATCTATGGAGGGATCTACGATGAACACAGACGATACGATAGAGCTTCTGCGAGAGATCGACGCCTACATCGAGGACCTTTTCGAACTGTCCGACGAGGTCCTCGCCGCCGCCTTGCGAGACTCGCGGAGGGCCGGACTCCCCGAGATCAACATCTCCCCAAATCAGGGAAGGCTGCTGCAGCTGCTCGCCGCGATGTCGGGGGCGCGGCGCATACTGGAGATAGGCACCCTGGGCGGCTACAGCGCCATCCACCTCGCCCGCGCCCTGCCCGATGACGGCGCCATGATCTCCCTCGAGATAGACGAGCATCACGCCAGGGTCGCCCGCAATAACATCGCCAGGGCCGGCCTCTCCGACAAGGTCGAGATCCGGGTCGGAGACGCCCACGAGCTCCTCGCTTCGCTCACAGAAGACAACGAGGGTCCGTTCGACGTGATCTTTATAGACGCCGACAAAGAGGGCTATCCAGATTACCTGGACGCATCCCTGCGTCTAGTGCGGCCAGGCTCGCTAATCCTCGGCGACAACACCATAAGGGGCGGCACCGTACTCGACCCCCAGGAGGCGACGGCCCAGGCAACGCGCGAGTTCAACGAGCGGATAGCCACAGATCCCAGGTTGTCCGGCATCGTGCTCCCCCTGATCCGTGAACGCATAGACGGCCTCACGATAGCAAGGGTCCTGTAATACTGCCCGGCCAGCGGACAGAACGCGCATTACGCAATTGGCTAGATCGCCTGTAGGGCGCGGAGCGTCTCTGCCTTCGTGGATTCCCGCTTTCGCGGGAATGACGGGTAAGGGACCGGGGAACGAAGGGTGAAAGGAGGCCGGAAAGGTCAGGCGAGGGGACTATCCAGTTGAGAAAACAACAAGCTGATATGCTGAAATGCTGACAAGCGGAGGCGGAGCCGGAGCGTGCTGACTGGCTGAACCGCTGGTCCTTTTGCCGATGTATGCTACTATTTGATCCGTCTGAAGGCCTTTGAAGTTCTTAGAATCTCCGGAGGATGATGAAGAGTTACATGGCGCGGCCCCTCGAGGTCGAGCGTAAGTGGTATGTCGTCGACGCTGAGGGCAAGCACCTCGGGCGTCTGGCGACGGAGGTCGTGCGCGTTTTGCGCGGCAAGAACAAGCCGCAGTACACGCCGCACGTCGACGTCGGCGACTTCGTGGTCGTGGTCAACGCGGACAGGGTGGCCGTCACCGGGAGGAAGGCCGAGCAGAGGGTCTACAGGCGGCACTCGGGCTATCCCGGCGGCATGAAGGAGACCAGCTACGAGCAGATGCTCGCTCGCAAACCGACCGAGATCCTGCGCAAGGCCGTCTACGGGATGATGCCGAAGACCCGCCTCGCCCGCAAGCAGTTCAAGAAGTTGAAGATCTACGCGGGCCCCGAGCACCCCCACTCCGCCCAGGACCCGCAGACGCTCGAGGTGACCTAAATGGCAGAGACTCTTTACATAGGGACGGGAAGGCGCAAGACCGCCGTGGCAAGGGTGAGGGTACTCCCCGGCGACGGTAACATCATCGTGAATGGCCGCGACGTCGAGGAGTACTTCCCGCGTCCTGCCTACCGCACGTTGGTGCGCTCGCCGCTCGAGCTTCTAGGCGCGGCTGGCCGCTACGAGATCATCGCCAAGATCGAAGGCGGCGGTCCCACGGGACAGGCGGAGGCCCTGCGCCACGGCATAGCGCGGGCCCTCGCCGAGGAATCCCCGGAAGCCCGTGGCGAGCTGAAGGCCGCCGGAATGCTCACCCGTGACTCGAGGGCCGTCGAGCGCAAGAAGTACGGTCTCAAGAAGGCCCGCAAGCGCCCGCAGTTCTCGAAACGCTAGAGCCGCCATAGCAGCTTTCGCGTCGGGCTCCTTTCGCACGTCGAGAGGGGCCCGTTCTACGTCGAGACAGGGAGAGTGGCATGAGGCCTGGCACGATAAGGGGGGCCAACTGAGAGAAAGAACCATAACGTTCGGCACCGATGGGGTGCGTGGGATCGCCAACAAGGGCCTCCTGCCGGAGGATGCCCTGCGCCTCGGCCTCGCCGCCTCCGGTGCCTTGGGGGGCAGAATACTTGTAGGGCGCGATACGCGCCTCTCCGGAGAGATGCTCGCCCGTGCCCTGTGTGCCGGCGCAGCGAGCGGCGGCACGGATGTCGTGGATCTCGGCGTCCTGCCCACGCCCGGCGTCGCGGCACTCGCGCCCACTCTTGGGGCGGCCGCTGCCGGCGTCGTGAGCGCCTCCCACAACCCCTACCCCGACAACGGCATAAAGTTCTTCTCGGGAGAAGGGCGCAAGCTCTCCCCGTGGAAGGAGCGTGAGATCGAAGGCCTGCTCGAGTACGAAAGCCCACGTCCGACCGGAAGTGGGGTCGGGAGGGTCGAGGCGCTAGGCGACGCCGCGCAGATGTACGCGGAGTGGGTTCTCGAACGTCTGCGTCCGCCGGCCGAGGGTGTCAAAGTACTCCTCGACTGCGCCAACGGGGCGGCCTATCGAGTGGCGCCGCTGGTGTTCGAACGGTTGGGGGTGGATCTCACCCTGACCGGGATTGGGCCGACGGGTACGAACATAAACGAGGGCTGCGGCTCGATGCACGTCGAGGAACTGGACGTTTCGGGACAAGATGTTGCCTTCGCCTTCGACGGTGACGCAGACAGGGTGCTCGCGGTTGATGAGAAGGGGAACGTCGTCGACGGGGACAGGATCATCGCCATCCTCGCCCGTGACAAAAGGGAGCGCAGGGTCCTCTCCGGCGAGGTCGTGGTCACGGTGATGAGCAACCTGGGCTTCTTCAAGGCCATGGAGGCCATGGAGATACCGTATGAGGTGACCGACGTGGGGGACAGGTACGTCGCCGAGACCATGGGTAGGCTCGGTGCCTCCCTGGGCGGGGAGCAGTCGGGGCACGTGATCCTCTCCGAGCACGTTACGACGGGGGACGGCATCGTTACGGCGCTCGCGCTCCTCGATGTGATGGTACGCAGCGGCAGGCCGCTCTCGGAGCTCGCCGGGGCGATGGAGGTGTACCCGCAGACGCTCATCAACGTGAGGGTCGAGGAGCCAGGGGCCGCGAAGGCCGTCGCATCCTCGGAGTCCGTCGAACGGGCCGTCGCCGCCGCGGAGCGCAGGCTCGGCGAGGAAGGACGGGTGCTCCTCAGGCCGAGTGGTACCGAGCCGGTCGTGCGGGTGATGGTCGAGCATACTGACGAGACGGTGTGCCGGGAGATCTGCGAGGAGGTCTCACGGGTCGTGGCCGACGCCGGAAAGGAGGGAACTTGAGGTTTGTAGGCTGCGCGCTGGCCTGGAGGCCGGGCGAGGCGCGGGAGAATGTCTCGTGCCTGGTGGTGCTTGACGAGCGGGGGAGCATAATAGCCAACTCGTTCGTGGCGGGCGCAGAGGAGATAGCGCAGAAGGTCGAGGACTACGGTTCGGAGCGGCGGGGGATACTCATCGGCGTCGACGCGCCGCTCGCGGTCCCGAACGAGAGGGGGACGCGCAGGATCGAACGCATCCTCTCCAAGGTGGCCCTCCCTGCCTACTCCGCGAGCCGCAGGATGTTCGGCGGAGATCCCTACGCGGAAGAGTTGCTCTCCGAGCTTCAGAAGGTTGGCGTGGAGTACACGGACTTTCCCTTCCCGAGGGAGAGGGGTCAGAGCGTGGTCGTCGAGGTCGACTCCGCGGCGACGTTGAAGGTCCTCTCCCTGGAGCGCGCGGGTGCGGCGGAAGACGGCGACCTCGCCAAACGGCTCCGGGAGATGGACGATCCCAAGTTCCGCAAAGGCAACAAGGAGAGCAGGGCGGCGGCGCTAAAGGGCGCTATCGAGGTCCTCTGGGATACGCCCGGCCTCAGGCTGAGGACCGGTAACCTCTCCGCTGACATCTCCGCGTCCGAGAACGTGGACGTCTCCAAGCTCGACGTCTCCGCGGCGATGTCCCACGCGGAGCTCGACAGGATCGTCGGCCTGGTCGAAGGTACGCTCGCCGCCTACACGGTGCACCGTCACTGGAGGGGAAGGGACGGCTCCATAGTAGTGGGAGCTGGGGATGAGGGCTCCGTATTGCTGCCGGCGAAGGACGCCCTGCGCGAGCGCCTCGCCGAAGAGTGCGGAACCGCCGGTGTACCCTACGTATAATCGTCTGGGCTGCAGGCAAGAGAAGGGCATCAGGTGAGCCTCAAAGTACGCATTGTCCCTTGTCTGGACGTGGACGCCGGGCGGGTGGTAAAGGGGACGAATTTTACCAACCTGAGGGATGCAGGAGATCCGGTGGAGCTCGCTGCCCTCTATGACAGGGAGGGGGCCGATGAGATCGTCTTCTACGACATCACCGCCTCCCACGAGCAGAGGGAGACGGCAGCCACGCTCGCCCGCCGGGCCGCCGAGGAGGTCTTCGTACCCTACACGATCGGTGGCGGCGTGAGGACTTTAGGCGACATGCGCGCCATGCTGCGTGCGGGGGCCGATAAGGTCTCCATCAACAGCGCCGCCGTGAGGGACCCGGATCTCATCACCGCGGGAGCGGAACGCTTCGGGAGCCAGTGCGTCGTGTTGAGCGTAGATGTAAAGCGGCGCGGCCCTTCTCCGGGCTGGGAGGTCTACCTCAACGGGGGAAGGGTGAACACCGAAATGGACGCCGTCGGGTGGCTCGTCGAGGGAGAGCGGCGGGGAGCGGGGGAGTTCGTGTTGAACAGCATGGACGCGGACGGGACGGAGACCGGCTACGACCTGGATCTTATCTCCGCGGTCGCCGAGAAGACGACCCTGCCCATCGTCGCGTCGGGCGGGGCGGGGAGCCCCGAGCACATGATCGCAGCGGTCAACGCGGGAGCGGGCGCGGTGCTCGCCGCCAGCATCTTCCACTTCGGCGAGTACAGCATAGCCGAAGTCAAGGAGCACATGATGCAATCCGGAATCCCCGTCAGGCTCGTGGAACCACCGAAAGATGAGATAGAGGGATGACCTCAGCGCCAGACAGGGTGAACTTCGACGAGAACGGCCTGGTGCCTGTTATCGCCCAGGACGCGGCGACGGGGGACGTGCTTACGCTGGCGTACGCCAACCGCGAGGCGCTCGAGAAGACGCTCTCCAGCGGCGAGGCCCACTACTACTCCCGCTCGCGCTCCGAGCTCTGGCGCAAGGGCGCGACGAGCGGCAACACGCAAAGAGTAGTCGAGGTGAGATTGGACTGCGACGGCGACGCGCTACTCTACGTGGTCGAGTCCCGCGGACCGGCCTGCCACACGGGCGAGGAGAGCTGCTTCTTTACCACCCTGGCCGGGGAAGGAGTCGGCCTTGCTCCCGCAGACCTTAGAGAGGTCCCTTTCGGGGCGATGGTCGAGCGACTGGCGGGAACCATAGCCCAGCGCCACAGGGAGATGCCCGAGGGTTCGTATACCGTCTCTCTGATCCAGGGCGGAAAGGAGCGACTGGCCCAGAAGGTGGGGGAGGAGGCGATCGAGGTCGTCGTGGCCGCGCTCTCCGACGAGAGGCTGAGCGAAGAGGCGGCCGACCTCGTCTACCACCTGCTCGTGCTGCTCGAAGAGCGGGGAGTCCGGACAGAGGAAGTGGCGAAGGTGCTGCATGACCGCCACGGCTAGCGGCAACCTGGTCCCTTCGCTCGGCGAGGCCCGCTCTCTCGCCCGCTCCTACGATGTGGTGCCGCTCTATGCCGAGTTCATAGGAGACCTGGAGACGCCGATCTCGGCGGTCCTCAGGTTCGCTGAGGAGGATACGGTCTTCCTGCTCGAGAGCGCGGAGTCGGCCGAGAGGTTCGGCCGCTACTCCTTCCTCGGCTTCGACCCTAAACGCACGCTCTCCTACAGAGACGGCCTCTACACGGTCGTCGACGCCGACGGCGTGAGGGAGGTCCCTACAGAGGACCCCTTCAGGGGCCTGGCCAGGGTCGTCGGCGAGAAGAGCGTGGCCCCGCTCCCGAACCTCCCGGCGTTCGTGGGCGGAGCCGTGGGGTACTTCTCCTACGACGCCGTGCGCTATCTCGAACGCCTTCCCGAGCCTCCAGAAGACGACCTCGGCTTCCCCGAGGCCTGCTTCGCCGTAACGGACACCCTGATCGTCTTCGACCACCTCAGGCACAAGGTGCTCGTCGTCGCGCTGGTCGACGCGGCAGGATTGCGCGACGTGGAGGGCGAGGGCTTCTCGGCGGCCTACAGACGCGGGGCCGACGACATACGCAGGATCTCGGAGAGGTTGTCGGCCCCGCTGGTGCGCCGGGCACCCGCGTTCGGTACCGAGTTCGAGATCTCCTCGAACTTCACCAGGGCGCGCTACGAGGAGGCCGTGGAGGCGGCGAAAGAGTACATCAGGGCCGGGGACGCCTTCCAGATCGTGCCCTCCCAGAGGTTCGCCGCCGAGACAGGGGACCTCGACCCCCTCCTGCTCTACCGCGGCCTGCGCACGGTAAACCCCTCCCCCTACATGACCTACCTCAAGCTCGGCGACCTCTCCATCGTCGGTGCCTCGCCCGAGCCTCTGGTACGCGTCGAGGGACGCCGGGTGATGACCCGTCCCGTAGCAGGCACCCGCGGGCGCGGCGCCACGCCGCAGGAAGATGCCGCCCTCGCCGAGGAACTGCTCGCCGACGAGAAAGAGCGGGCCGAGCACGTCATGCTCGTCGACCTCGGGCGCAACGACCTCGGGCGGGTCAGCGAGGTAGGCTCCGTCGGACTGGAGAGCTTTATGGAGATAGAGCGCTACTCGCACGTCATGCACATCGTCTCCACCGTCGAGGGAAACCTGCGCGGGGACCTCACGGCCCTCGACGCCCTCGCGGCGGCCTTCCCGGCGGGGACCGTCTCCGGCGCGCCGAAGGTCAGGGCCATGGAGATCATCGACGAGCTCGAAGGCACCCGTCGAGGGCCCTACGCCGGCGCCACAGGCTACTACGGAGTCGACGGCCGCCTCGACACCTGCATAACGCTCCGCACCGCGCTCCTCAAAGACGGCGTCGCCTACTTCCAGGCCGGCGGCGGGGTCGTCGCCGATTCCGTCCCTTCCCTCGAGTACGAGGAGACCCGTAACAAGGCCCGCGCGATGGAGCAAGCGCTCGAGGTCGCCCGCAGCCGCGAGATGTGGCTGTAGGGGCGTTTCGCGAACCAACGACGAACCGCGCCGTCTAAAGCGACGCTGGAGGGCCATCGTTCCGCTATACTTTCTGCGCCATGTTGGGGATGTTTCTCGTGCTGTTCGGCTATGTTCTCGGTTCTGTGCCGACCGGGTATCTGGTCGGTCGGGCCCTTGGGGTGGACGTCCGGAAGGTGGGCAGCGGGAACATCGGTACGGCGAACGTGCTGCGGGCCGCGGGGAAGTGGGCGGCCGTATTCACCCTCGCGGGCGACATGCTCAAGGGTCTGGTTCCGGTGGTGGTCGCCAGGCTCACAGTAGAGAACGAGTGGCTCATCGCCGCCGTCGCTTTCGCGGCGGTGATCGGGCACTGCTGGCCCGTCTTCCTGCGCTTCCAGGGTGGAAAAGCCGTAGCCACAGGCGCAGGGACGACTATAGGGCTAGCGCCCCTCGTAGGGCTGGGTCTCTTCGCCTTCTGGTGGGCGGTCGTGCTCGTGAGCCGCTACACCTCGCTCGGCGCGTTAGCCGTCATGGTCGTCAGCCCCGTGGTGTTCTGGCTCTCCGGCCAACCGCTCCCTTACGTGCTCTACACCATAGTCGGCGGCACGCTCGTGCTGTGGCGGCACAGGGAGAACGCCAGGGCCCTCCTGAAGGGCACGGAGAGGAAGGTAGGCCAGCGGGCCGAGGGGGAGAACTAGGTGCTAAGAGAATCGTACAGCGGCAAGAAGATACTGCTTACCGGGGGGACGGGCTTCCTCGGGACGGCGCTGATCGAGAAGAGCCTACGCTCGCTCCCCGACCTCGGGCGCCTCTACCTCCTCGTCAGGCCCTCCCGTGGGAAGAGCGCCGCCGTGAGGTTCGAGAAAGACGTGCTCGGCGCCGCAGCCTTCCGCGGCCTGCGCGAGAGGCTGGGCGACGACTTCGAGGAATACGTCGCGACGAAGATCCGCGTCCTCGAAGGAGACGTGCACGCGCCCGCGCTGGGGCTCGGCGAGGAGGACCTCGCCGAGCTCGCGCGCGAGGTCGAAGTGGTGATCCACTCCGCCGCCTCGGTCATCTTCGACGCGCCGCTCGATGCGGCGGTCGACTCGAATGTCCGCGGGACTCTGGGGCTCCTGAAGCTCGCGCGCGGCTGGGAGAAGCGGCCACTCTTCATGCACATCTCGACGGCCTACGTGGCAGGAACCATAAGAGAGGACGCGCCGGAGGCGCCGCCCGGCCCTTCCTCGCCGAACGGTACCTTCCTCGACGCGCGCGAGGAGATTGTCGGCCTCGAGGCGGTCGTGGCCGAGGTGGAGGAGGCCTCGCAGGAGCGGTCGCTGCTGCGGCGCTTCGAGACCGAGGCCAGGCGCGAGCTCGGGATGGTGGGCGAGGAAGAAGAGGTCGCCGAGAGGGTGGACCAGCTCAGGCGGGCCTGGATGCGCGAGCGGCTCGTCGTGCGGGGCACAGAGCGGGCGCACCAACTCGGATGGAACGACGTCTACACTTTCACCAAGTCGCTCGCGGAGCGGATGGTCCTCGCCGAACGGGGCGAGACGCCGCTTGTCATTTTGAGGCCAGCCATTATAGAGAGTAGCCACAGGGAGCCCTACCCCGGTTGGATCCAGGGTACCAGGATGGCCGACCCCATAATCATGGCGTTCGCGAAGGGCATCCTGCGCGAGTTCCCTGGCAACCCGAAGAGCTACGTGGACATCGTCCCCGTAGACCACGTCGTGAACGCGATCCTCGCCGCCGGAGTCCGCCGTCCCGAGGAGCTCGAGGTCTTCCACGTCTCCTCCGGGGAGCGCAACCCGATCCGCTACCGCGACCTCTACGACATCGTGCGCGACTACTTCGTGGAGAACCCGCTGCGAGATTCCAGCGGGCGTCCGATCCAGGTTCCCGAGTGGTCCTTCCCTGGGCGCAGGCGGGTCGAGGGGAAGCTCAAGATGGAACTGGCCGGCCTCAAGGTGGCCGGCACGCTCGCCGCCAGGATGCCCGAAGGCCACATGGCCACAGACGCCCGCCAGAGGATCGCCCGCGCCGAGAAGCGCGCCAGGATGAGCCTCTACTACAGCCGCATCTACGGCGCCTACGCGAACATGACCTCGACCTTCGCGAGCTCCCGCACTCTTTCTCTCTATACGACCCTGCCGCCGGAGGACCGTGAGGAGTTCCCGTTCGACATCGCCGACCTCGACTGGCGGGCGTGGATGCAAGGCGCGCATCTGCCGGCGCTAACGACCCGTCCGAGCCGCAAGAAGCGCAAGAAGACGAGCGACGAGACATCCGGCGAGGTTGCGGCGATCTTCGACGTCGACGGCACCCTTGTCGGCTCCAACGTCGTCTCTTACTTCGCCTGGCTCAGGATGAGGGAGCTTCCCGCCCCCCTGCGCCCGCTCTGGCTCGCCTGGTTTTTGACCAAGATCCCCTACTACTGGGGACTGGATAAGATCAGCCGCGCCCACTTCAACCGCGCCTTCTACAAGAACTACGCGGGGTGGAAACCCTCCCGCGCCAGGCACCTCGGACAGGAGAGCTTCGCCGGCTTCACCCTGGATCGCCTCTTCCCCGAGGCGTTGCGGCAACTGAGGGACCACAAGGCGGCGGGCCACCGCGTCGTTTTGCTCTCCGGCGCCCTCGACTTCCTCCTCGAGCCGATGAAGGATCTCGCCGACGACGTGCTCTGCTCCACGCTGGCCCAGGAGGACGGCGCCTACACGGGGGAGCTCACCGGTGCCCCCGTGGCAGGAGAGGCCCGCGCCAGGATGCTCGCTTCCTTCGCCAGACGCCGCAACCTCGATCTCTCCCGCTCCTACGCCTACGCCGATTCGATCTCCGACCTACCCATGCTCGAGGCCGTCGGTAACCCCGTCGCCGTCAACCCGGACCGGCGGCTCGGGACGGCGGCTAAGAGCAGGGGATGGAAGGTCGAGCACTGGGACAAGGACGGCAGCCCGAACGGCGTGGCCAAGAAGATCTGACCTTGCAAGCGCTCGTCTACCGGAAGTCCGTACCGCGCTACCTCTTGATGCGCACAGGCTCGAAGCGCCTGAAGTCTCTGGAGACGAGCCGCTTCTCCCCGCTCCAGCTCGAAGACTTCCCCGACCCCGAACTCCCGACCCCACGATGGGTGCGCGTAAAGCCGCTCCTCTCGGGGATCTGCGGCTCGGACCTCGGGACGCTCTCCTCCGAAAACTCGCCGTATTTCTCCCCGATCACCTCCCCCCCCTTCGTGATGGGCCACGAGGTCTTCGGCGAGGTGATGGAAGACAACTCCGGCTTCCACTCAGGGGAAAGGGTAGTCCTCGAGCCCGCCCTCGGCTGCAAGGTCCGCGGCATAGACCCGCCCTGCCCGTACTGCGCCTCAGGCCGCCACGCCCTGTGCCTGAACGTCGCCAGAGGGGACATAAGCCCCGGCATCCAGACGGGCTTCTGCCACGACACGGGCGGCGGCTGGTCGCGGCGTACTCTCGTCGCCCACCCCTCGCAGCTCCACCGCGTACCCGACGCCGTACCCGACGAGGCGGCCGTCGCCATCGAGCCCCTCGCCTGCGCCGTACACGCCGCGCTCGGGTCAGCCCCAAGCCCCGACGACACCACTTTGGTCATCGGCGCCGGCAGCGTCGGCCTATTCACCGTCGCGGCCCTGAGGCACCTCACCAACGCCGGGCGCATAATCTGCATCGCCAAGCACGAGCGACAGAGGACCGAAGCGCTCCGTCTCGGGGCGACAGAGGTACTCCACCCGAAAGAGACCTACACGAAACTTCCCGCGATGCTGGGCACAGAAGCCTACAAGCCCGAGCTAGGCAAACCGGTCGTCACGGGCGGGGTGGCCCAGGTCTTCGAGTGCGTCGGCGCGCCAGGCACCATAGAAGACGCCCTCCGCCTGGCCGCTCCAGGCGGAGCGGTCACCCTCGTCGGCATGCCGGGCGCGAAGAGCACGCTCGATCTCACCGCCCTCTGGTACAAAGAGGTCCATCTCACCGGGAGCTACGCCTACAGCGTCGAGCAGTACGAAGGGAAAGTGACGAGCAGCTTCGAACTCGCCCTCCGCCTCGCCCCCGAGATAGGCTTACAGGCGCTCGTAGGTCCCAGCTTCCCGTTGGAGTCCTACAAAGAGGCCATCGCAGCCGCCCGCTCGGCCGGACGCGAAGGGAAAGTCAAGGTGGTCTTCGACCATAGAAGCTAGTCAGCATTTCAGCAAGTCAGCACGCTCAGGCTAACGCCTTCGCTGGTCAGCAACTCAGGTATTGCGCGTGCGAAAGCCAAACTACTGATATGCTGACAAGCACCCGGTAGGGCGCGTGCTGACTTGCTGACAAGCCGCCTAGCGAAGCTGGCTGCGTGCTGAGATGCCAAGACGACCGAAGGGAGCCCCCATGCGAACCGGCATTACTACCATCCTGGAGAAAAACAGCCCTCCCATGTGGTTCTACGCGGGTGACAGATTCCATTACGAGAAGCTGCCCGAGGGGACGCGTGTGATCTACCCTCCGGGGCCCGCTGAACCTCTCGCCGAGCCCAGCGTCGCCGTCGAACGCGCGCTGCTAGAGCCGATGGAGATGGAGCCGCTACACGAGCTCCTTAGGCCTGGCATGAAGCTGACCATCGCCTTCGACGACCTCTCGATACCGCTGCCGCCGATGCAGAAGCCCGACGTTCGCCAGCTGGTCATCGAGAAGGTGCTGGAGAAGGCAGCCGCAAAGGGCGTGGAGGACGTTCATCTTATCGCGGCTCTCGGGCTCCACCGCAGGATGACGGAAGCAGAGCTCAGGCATAGCCTGGGGGGCAGGATCGTGTCCCGCTACTACCCGGACCGGCTCTACAACTACGACGCCGAGGACCCCGATGGTAACGTCATCATCGGAGAGACGGAGCTGGGCGAGGAGGTCAGCGTCAGCCGTCGCGTCGCCGAGAGCGACCTGCTCGTCTACGTGAACGTGAACTTCATCCCTATGGACGGGGGCCACAAATCCGTCCACACGGGTCTCGCACCCTACTCCTCCATCCGCCACCACCACACCCCGAAGACGCTGGCCAACACCCGCTCCCTTATGGACCCACCGAACTCCGCCATGCACGGCTCCATAAACCGGATGGGCAAAATCTTCGACGAGCACGTCAAGGTCTTCCACATCGAGAGCACCCTGAACAACCAGACCTATCCTTCCGTCTTCGACTTCATGGCGAAACCGGAGTATCGGTGGAACCTGGTCACCAAAGCCAACTTCCTCGCCACCCACAGGGCCACCAGGACGATGCCCCTGGAAGCCGCCAGGCGCATCTCCCACTCCATAAACGCCCCACACCGCATGACCAGCGTACAGGCCGGCGCCACCGAGCCCGTCCACGCCGAGACCCTTGCCGACAATTACAGGCAGATGGTCGTCCCCGCCGAAGGCCAGTCGGACGTACTCCTGCTCGGCATCCCGTACCTGGGGCCCTACAACGTCAACTCGGTCATGAACCCGATCCTCGTCTTCAACATGTTCCTCGGCTACCTCTTCAACCTCTACAAGGGCAAACCGCTCGTGCGGGAGGGAGGGGTCCTGATCGGCACCCACCCCATGCCGGCAAACTTCAACAAGCTCCACCACCCGAGCTACATAGACCTCTGGAACGAGGTATTCCCCGAGACCAACGACATCCACGAGATCCACCACCGCTACGAAGAAAAGTACGCCCACGACCCCTGGTACCGCACCCTCTACCGGAACTCCTACGCCTACCACGGCGCCCACCCTTTCACGGTCCTCTACTGGGCCTCCCACGCTCTGGACCACCTCGGTGGCGCCATCCTCGTCGGCGGCGACCCGGAGAACACCAAGCGCATGGGTCTCGGACGCGCCGACACCGTAGCCGACGCGCTCCAGATGGCCCAGGACATCGTTGGACCGAACCCAAGCACCACCTACATGCACATCCCGCCCCTCTTCATTTGCGAGGTAAGTTAGGAGGGAGGACGCCACGCCGCGTAGCCCAACGCCGCGCGGATGTCTCCCGCTTCGAGGTAAGGGTAGGCTTCCAGTAGTTCTTCTTCGCCGTGACCGCCTGCCAGCAGGCCGAGTATCATTCCGACCGTTACCCTCATCCCGCGGATGCAGGGTTTGCCACCCATTACCTCCGGGTTACGGGTGATCCTCTGAAGTTCCGGTATCGCTCTACGCTCCATCATCGCTGCTTTCCCAGCAAGTTATACGCCCACCCCCTCGCTGATGAACCCGCTTCGCTACGCTGCCTAGAGCGGTTTGAAAAAGGGTTGACCCTTTTGCAAACCGCTCTAGGCAGCAATTCAGCAATTCAGCATCTCAGCTACTAGTTATTGCTGACATGCTGAAGTGCTGAGATGCTGAGAGCTTGCAAAGAGGTAGAGCCTCTTTGCAAGCTGCTGTAGGACTCCATAGACCGCAAGGGTCTAGCTCACGCTGGCTTGTTGGCGGATGTGCCTGAGATAGCTAGAGACACCGTATCCCGAGCACAACCTGAATGCACATCCCACCATTCACGTGTGTGCTCGGTGTGATAGGCAAGCTGAAGCGCTGCAATCTGCTTTCCGATAATGTTATACTCTGTGCACACTGTGCACGAAAAGTGGCAGCAACTCGAAAGCAGGGTGCGCGATGCCGACGAGGGCGCGAGGGCTCCGTTTATCGAAGGAGCTGCAGGAAGAGATAGAGCGCGAGATGAGGCTGCGGGGCACGACGTTCTCCGAGGTCGCCTCATCGTTGTTGCGAGAAGCGGTGAGGATGCGCCGGGTTCCCGGGATCGTGTTCATGGATGGTCCGGTGGGGCGCAGGGCCTCCATTGCGGGGACGGGGCTGGACGTATGGGAGGTCATCGCCACCTTCAAGGGTGTAGGGGAGGATCTTGAGCGGCTCGCGGCGTCCTACGAGTGGCTCTCGGATCGACAGCTCTCTGCGGCGCTCGCCTACTATGGGCTCTATCCGGAGGAGATAGACGCCCGCATCGAAGAAGAGGAGTATTGGACGCCCGAGAAGCTGTACGCGGAGCACCCTTATCTGAGGCCGCGTAGCGTGCGGTCTTCTGACCAACCCGAGGCTTGAGATTTCTCCTGGACGAGGACCTGCCGCACCTGGCGGCTGAGGTTGCGCGCGGGCTCGGCCTGGATGTGCTCAGTGTGCATGAGCTGGGCCGCCGGGGCCTCGCAGACCGCGATCAGCTCCGCTTCGCGTTCGAGGAGGGGCGCGTCTTCCTCACCCGCAATCACAGGGACTTTATCGAGCTCACCGTCGAGTTCTACCGGGCCGGGGAGGCGCATCCCGGAGTGCTACTCGTGCGCCGCAACCTGCCAAACGACAAGCCCGAGAGGATCGCGCACGCGCTGAAACGCTGGGCTGACGCCAGGGCGGACATGCCTACGACATTCGACGGCGTGGACTTCTTGTAGAGATCACCTTTCCTCCGTCAACTGCCACAGCGGATCGTCTTCGAGGTGGATGTTGTTGACCTGCAACCAGTGCCTCTCTGCGGTGTCGCCCCACTTCTGGAAGGGCCGCGTCAGGCCGACGCTCAGGATCGTCTCGACGCCGGCATCGAGGCGCCTTTGCACGCCGGCGACGAGGTTTCGGCGGGGCGTTCGCCCGTCCCTTTCGTACAGCCGCAGGTCGTTTACCGACAGGTCCACCGAAGGGATCAGGTAGTCGAGGACCATCCGGATCGTCCCCCTGTGGTCCACATAAAGCCACGGTTGTTTCTCCGGTTTCAGGCAGCCTAGGGAGGCGCGGCCCTCCCCGACGTCCACCGTGCCGCTTTCGTCCCACAGCTCCAGTTCGGGACCGAAGATCCCCTCCAGGCTCTCCCTTGTCACCCCGCCTAGAGCGTCCCAGAAATCGTCGGGGTCGTCGTCGAAGAGCCAGCGCGCCCCCGATGGGTCGAAGCGGTGGTCCTCCAGTTCAGGAGCGCGTCCGGTGTTGGTCGTCGGCCCGAGGTCTACGACGGACCCGACATCGAACGGTCCGCCGACAGTACTGAGGAGATCTATGGTAAGCCTGCCGTGGCTGAGGACCGGGCGGATGTGGTGCAGCGTATCCACGTCAACGCCAGCCACGCAAAAGTAGCCCGGCTGCATCCGCGTCAGGTGGTTTACGAGTATCCGCACGTACCCCCTATAGATGAACGGCCCTGATGCTGTCCCACTCACGGTCCAGGTACTCCAGGACCAGACGCCGGTGGCAATGCTCCGGTGTGGCCTCGCTGCAAAGCAGCACCGTCGGAACTTCGAAGAGGTCTCTATCCAACGTTTCCTCGACCCGGCGCTCGCGCAGGAGATCCAGGAACGCCCTTTCGTAGCCGGGCCAACCGCCGCCGTTTCTGTAGGTGTTGAGGATCTCACGTGTCGGGGCGAGACTGGGCTCGTGGACATACTCCGCACCGCAGAGCTTCTCCAGAAAGAAAGGGAGATCGGCGCGTCGGGCGAACCCGGCCAGCCTGGAAGCGTTGTTCAGCCGCACGTCGAGGAGGCGCTCGATGCCCGCGTCCTTTAATGCTCCGAAGAACTCGGACGCCGTCTTCTTCGTGAAACCGATCGTATAGACTTTCGTGGTCTCGTCTCCATCTCGGGGAACAGGACCGGTTGGCCGCCGTCCGTCTCGCCCTCTAACTGTATGCTACCGTCGCCCCTGATGTGACGCAGCGAGAACCCTCGTTCCTCCAGTACCCGCCCGACCAGCAGCCTGCGGTGGCAACGGGCGGGGTCTTCCTCGCTGCAAAGCAGGGCGACCGTGCTTGCCCTGGCCACCCGCTCCAATCTACTTATACCATCGAGGAACGGTTGGGATCTTCCGACCAGCGCATAGTCTACCCTGCCCGTCGCGTCGTAGAACTCCCCACCCTCAGGTCTTCCGCCGAGCTCCCGGCCCAGGAAGAGGTACCCGATACCGTCTCCCGACAGAACCGCCTGCAGAGAGCGGGCGCCGAAGTAAGGCGCATGCCTGGAGTACGGGTGCGAACGGATGTCCACAAGAACCTCGATACTCCATGCCTTCAGCAAGCGAACGAACTTCTCTGCGGGATGGTTGGAGTGGCCAATGGTAAATACCGACTTCTTCACGGTCCCCTGTCTAAGATCGCATGCTTCTCACCTGGCAAGTCACAGACGAAACAGAGGATAATCCGAGGACGTCCCTCTCCCTACACCTTCTTTCGCGTTCCCGTAATTCTCCACAAGTACGGCGTGACTCCTTTCACTTCCTCAACGTCTCCCGCAGTTACAAAGCCTGATGTAGGACAGTCGGTTTGCTACACTCTGTAGCGAAGGTTTTGAAAGTCGTATCCGGAGTGAGAGCCCTTGAGAGTATGCGGGAGAACAGTCGGCGCTGGTCTTGCAGGACCAGTAGCCTCCATCATTCGCGCGGCCAGTAGGGCCGCATCTTTCTGGCGGCGTTCGTCGCGGCTCACGAGCCCCGGGGTTTCCGGGAAGGAGAGTTACGCTACATAGGATTTTAGGGTCGCGTGCTATGGTGGCCGAGCATAGAGGTATTAGAGCGGATCTCGCCGTCCCAAGCGTCCGCTACTTTGCGGGAGGGGGCGGCGCATGAGATCTTTGCGGGTCGATGGAAGGATGTCTTTCCTCGTGCTGCTGGTCTCGCAGCTCGCTGCGACGATGGGGTTCACGTTCGTCCTGCCTTTCATGCCGATCTACGTCCAGGCGCTAGGCGTCGAGGACGCCGGTAGCGCGGCGGCTTGGGCAGGTGTGATCAACAGCTCGACCGCCGTGACGATGGCACTCGCCGCGCCGCTTTGGGGCAGACTGGGCGACCGCGTCGGGCTCAAACCGATGTTGCTCAGGGCGACGTTCGCGGGCTCTCTACTCCTCGGTCTGATGGGGCTCGTGGGGAACCCGTGGCAGCTGCTAGCCCTCAAGACGCTGCAGGGATGCCTGACCGGTACGGTCGCCGCCGCGACGGTGCTCGTCTCGGCCACAGCGCCGCCGCACAGGGCGGGGGAGAGGCTCGGGACCCTGCAAATGGTTATCTTCATCGCCGCTGCGGCGGGGCCGTTCTTCGGAGGAGCGTTCGCCGACCTCGTCGGCATCAGGGCCTCTTTCGGGGTTACGGCCGCCTTGCTCGCGGCGTCCGCGGTTTTGATCTCCGTCTGGGTAAAGGAGGAGCGGCCGGCCGAAGAGGAGAAGGAAGAAGCGGACTCCGATGAGGCCGAAGGTCCATTGCCGCACAGGCGGCTCGCGCCGAGCCTCCTCGCGCTGTTCGTGGTGCAGGTCGCGATCATGAGCGCCGCGCCCGCGCTCCCTGGATTCCTCTCGATCTTGATGGACGACCCGGTTCACGTTGCGACGCTGGCCGGTTGGATCATCGCGACCGGGGCCCTTGCGGCCTCGCTCGGCTCCGTCGTCGGCGGAAAGCTCGCGGCGAGATTCGGAACAAGAAAGGTCATCATCTGGACCCTCTTGCTCGCGGGCATCTCGGCGCTGCCGCAGGCCGAGGTCGACTCCATCACCTTGCTCTGGACCCTGCGCCTGCTAACGGGACTCTTCGTCGGGACCGCCGTCCCCGTCGCCAACCTCGCGATCCGCGGCGCCGTGCACCCGAGGCGCCAGGGCGAGGCGTTCGGCGTCGCAGCCACCGCCACCTCGGCGGGCAACGCCCTGGGACCAGCGGCCGGCGGTCTGCTGGCCTCTTCGTTCGGCTTCGGCGCGCCTTTCCTGGTCCCCGGGCTCTGCCTGGCCGCGGTCTCCGCGATCATCTGGGCAGCGCCCCTGCTCGCCGTCGGCTACCGCACCGCACTGCGCGAACACTAGAGCGGTTCTAGCCCCTCTTCGGGCCGCCTCCGAAAAGGCTCCTGCGGGTGTCGTCGTCCATCTCGTCCAGCGAGCGGCGCAGCTCCTTGCCGACCTCGAGGGCGCGTTCGACGGCGGGACGCGATTCTATGCCGACGTACCAGCGTTTCAGATCGGGGTAGTCCTCCAGGTCCTGGCCCTGCCTCTCGTGCGAGACGAGCCAGGGGAAGATCGCCATGTCCGCGATCGTGTACTCCTCACCCGCAAAGTACCCGGCCTCGGAGAGCCGCCGGTCCATGACCCCGTAGAGCCGCGCGGCCTCGTCGGTGTAACGGTCTATGGCGTAGGGGATCTTCTCGGGCGCATAACCCCTGAAGTGATGCGCCTGCCCCAGCATCGGTCCGACGTGCCCCATCTGGAACATCAGCCACTGCAATACCAGATACCTCTCACGCGGGGATTCTGGCAGGAAGGTGCCCGTCTTCTCGGCCAGGTAAAAGAGTATGGCTCCCGACTCGGAGAGGGACATGGGCTCCCCGTCGGGACCCTCGGGATCTACGATCGCAGGTATCTTGTTGTTCGGGCTGATCCGAAGAAACTCCTCATCGAACTGGTCCCCCGCGGTTATGTCTACGGGCGCGATCTCGTAGGGAAGCCCGGCCTCTTCCAGAAAGATGGTCACCTTCCAGCCGTTGGGAGTCGGCCAGTAATAGAGGTCGATCGGCTGCGCCATGCGTCTTCTCCTCGCTGTCAGCGGTTGCCCTACAGTGGTCTAGCCCTTCCGTGAGGGCACAGTATAAGAGAAGCGGTGCCAACAGACAGACGCCATACGAGATACGTCTGAACAAGACCGCGTCCGGGCCGCGTGTGCACGAAGACCCTCCCATCCCCGCGCAAGCACGAATCCACCATGCGAATGCCAGGTGAAAACGAAGAGCTGACCGGCTGAATTGCTGACCAGCTGAAATGCTTACAATCATGATGCTACCATCAACGAGACAGGTAACCACGAGGAGGCGCCAGGCGATGAAGCCAAAGCTCTACAACACCCAGCATTGACCATTTGCCCTACGCACCAGGATGGTGCTGCACGAGAAAGGGGTGGACTTCGAGGTAAACGAGGTCGACCTGAGCAACAAGAGCGAAGAGTTCCTGAGGGTCAGCCCCTACGGTAAGGTGCCCGTGCTGAGCGTAAACGGAACTTCTCTTTACGAATCGAATATCGTCAACGAGTACCTGGATGAGGTCTACGACTCCCCCAGGCTGATGCCAGAGAGTCCCGAGGAGAGGGCTTTAGCCCGCTCCTGGATGGCCTTTGCCGACGACTACTTCTTCCCTTCGGTCTTCAGGGTCCGCATGGGGCCGCAGCGAGGGTACTCGGAAAGAGAGATCCAGGAGTCCAAAGACAAGCTGGACGACACGCTCTCCCGCCTGCAGCACCAGCTGGAGGGCAGGGAATATCTGGTAGACGACTACACCCTCGCCGATATCGCCCACGCCGGCAACTTCCACCGCCTGAGGGAGCTGGCCGAGAGCGGCGACGCTCCGCTCCACAAATACCCGGGCGTTACAGCCTGGATGGAGCGGGTCGAGAGCAGGCAGAGCTACAAGTCATCCGTATAGGGGATCACCCGTCCGGAGAGCCCTGGTAACCGCTACCAAAACGGTTGCCAGGGCACGTACTCGTGAACCTTTCCCCCGTTCCTGGACTCCCTCACCAGTCCACGGAATACCGCAAGTATCTCTTCTTTATGGTTCTCCTCCCTGGCGGAGGTGCTCGTGCCTTCCCACAGCGACTCCATCCAGCGCAGGTTCCTCTCCCTGGTCTTCTCTCTTTCGGTCTCTCTCATGCCTGGACTCCCTCCTCCAGTCGGACGGGTACCACCCGAAGACCCGCAAAGCATCCCCACCAGCCTAGCACTTCGCGCAAATCCATGCATGGAATACGTTATGTATCATGATCTCCGCCAATGGCCCCAAGATGTTGGTGTTTCGTACGCAAGGCTCTATCCTTGCGCGCAGCATTACGGGATACTCTCGGAGCCTGCAACCAGTGGGCTTGGGCGCCGTATCAGGTAGGGAGTGAGCAACAGAAAGAGGTCTACGATGGATCTGCTTCGCATCATTATCGCGATACTTCTCCCGCCCCTGGGCGTATTCCTGCAGGTAGGCATCGGCAAGCAATTTTGGATCAACATCTTGCTCAGCATCTTTGCAATTTCAGAATCACCGGCTCCAGCTTCACACTAGGGCGGGAAATCTGACGCTCAATCTTTCTACTGAGAGCAACACGAGCGGTTGGAATTAACGAGAGCGTAGAGAGCCATGAGGGCGTGTTCGGAGAACGGCACCGATACGCTCGCATCGATGCGTAACTTCATACGCCAAGAGGAGTTGACGTTCCGCGCCTTACTGAGCCAGGATGAGACTCGGCAACTGGGATTGGTGCGTGCCTGAAGGATATTGGGGCGCCATGTGTGTCTACCTATTTCGCTGAGTAGGAGCGACAACCAGCCCTCTATTCAGCGTGGCTTGCGTGCTCGCGTAAGGGAGAATAAGGACGCAGTTCGGCTAGTAAGCCGGTCGGTCACACTCAGATGGCGAGCAGCGCACTCGTAATGTGGCTCTAGGCCAGCGGTTCGAGTCCGCTCGTCGGCTCTCTATTTTCTTTTTGACGACAGTCTAGCCGAAGAAAGAGGGGCTACGCCTGATCCTGGACCCGTCTGTTTTGGTTCGAATCTGGATCTATTGGACAGTTGGACAGTGGCATAGCGCCCGAGCTTTAAGTTTGCAGAAGAAGGGTCGAGGTCCACTTTATGCGGAGCATCTCGCCTTGTTCTAGTTAGACACCTACACGATTCCGTTCGGAAATCTGGCTCTTATCCCTTCCGCGGAGCCCGGATCTTGTGTCTGCTGGCAGCGCTTGAGGGTAAGCACCGTCTTTGCGTTTATCTGGGTGGGCGGCACCTTGGGTGCCAGATCGGTTCTCTCTAGCAACACGACGCCCCGGGTCCCAACCGACTCTCCCCTGTGAGCAAATTCGGTGTGGGCAACACTGAAAGCCTTGCTCTTCAGCAGAGGAGATGGCAATTTAGCATAGCGGGGTTCCTGCGGTCCGACTATCATTACGTAGTCGGACCCTTTTTGCCGTATCTGTTCTAGCAGGTTGGGCATGGACAACGACATGAATTTACAATCGCCCATCTTGCTCGTCATCTGCTGAACCCAAATTGCGTCGGTCGGTATTCTGGAGATGTCGTTTCTTGCAGGATCGCACATCAACTGGAAATTTGGCCTCGGCTCGCACAATCCCTGGTCCAGCCGCAGTTTCGTCCACTCGAGCCGCCCACTGTCCAAAAACATCAATATAGGCCTGCTCATGGTTGATCAGGGGCTCAGCGACGACGAGAACTCGCTCTCCTTTGGAACGTTCTCGGCCATCCAATCCACCATATGGGCTTCATGGTACGGTACCCTGCGCTGCCCCAAGAGTGCACTACCCGGATCTTCAGGGAGCAGCGCTTGGACCCTTCCCACGCTCGCAACCAGTACCACACCTGCCAGCACAGCGGCGACAAGTGCCCCTAGAAGCCGGGCGGGATTATTGCGTCCCCTCTCCAATGCCGTCTCGCCAGTCTCCACGACGAGGGCGGCCAGGGCACACAGCACGAGCGTCTGAGGAATGAGGAATTGGCGCGACTGCCAGAATTCCACCACTACCAGCAAGCTGACGGGTGTCTGCAGTAGTAATGCAAGCGCGAGCAGCCTCCATGCTTCGTTCTGTTGGCGTACCCTCCATGTTACGTAGCCGCCTATCATCAGCAGCGTCGGCACGATGACGATGCTGGGGGCCAGCAGATTGCCGAGATACACCCTCAAGGCCTCGAAGGACAGCTTGCCCAGCGAGTGGGCTGCCGTGGCGAGCAGCAAGCCAGAAAGCGCGATGGTCCAGGCGAGAACCGAAAACCAGCCGATCCACCGGCGCCGCCGTTCGTCGGCCAGGAAGCGGGCTACCATCTCGGAGGCGTACACTGCTGCCGCCAAGATCAGGAAGAGCGCGGTTACTATCAGGATCAGGACCTGCACTCCGGTTGGCAAACGGCCCACGAGATACACCTCTCTGGTGGCGGAGTACACGCACACCCACCAAGGCAGGCACACAAGGACAACACCGAGGTAGTGCCAGAGAGCCTCGCGCAGCTCCCAATCGAGCATAAGCACAGCGATTAGGGCGAGGGGTACGTTGACGACTGCCGTTTCTTTGGTCAGTATGGAAGTCCCGAGAAGCACACCGGAAAGTAAGGCAAGCAGAGAACTGTTGCGCCTTATGGCCGCTAGTAGCGTCAGCAACGCCAATAGGTAGATCATAAGTAGTGGAGCGTCAATATTGAGTGCGAGCTTGCTCATGACGCTGTAACCGAGCAGGGTAACAAGCGCTGCGGCCACCAGCCCGCCAGCAGGGCTCGAGAACTGCTTGGCCAGAACGTAGGCCGGCAAAGGGTTGAGTAGCGCCGCCAAGCGTACCGTCCAAACCAACTCCGCCGTGTCACGCCCGAAGACGACCGTGAGCGTACCGATGAGGGCAGGAAACACAGGACCGTGGCCGCCGTTGAACTCTGAACTTCTGTTCAGATCCTCCAGAGCTTCCCCTGAGATGAGCTGCGAGGCGGCTAGCAGATAGCGGCGTGAATCGTCACCGAATACCGTCCAGTGGTCTGCAAACCACAAGAGCGCTGGCACGGAAAGGATCAAGGTGAGCGGAACGATCACCAGATCCGCCCAACCGAGCGGGGAAGCGGACCCAGGTCTGGGCAACCAGGAGGAGGGCGAAGATCTTCTCCCCGTCGAGTCTATGCGAACATCTCCTCTCCTGACATCGATGCTCGAGAACGGCAGGGGCCATCTTCTTCTACGTCAATTCCAATGAGTACACTCTCATGCAACCGTATTGATGCATCATACTTTTTCAAACTGATACGATCCGTTCTCGGCTGTGCGGCAAGTGTATGTGGCACAAACCTCTAGCGCTTGCAGACGCATGGCCAAGCTCGTGGGCGGCGCAGTGGCGTCGTAGGAGTTGGTAAGTTCGTAGCCATCCGACTCCAAGTTGTAGAGTTCCCTTGCTCCGCCTGAGTACTCGACGTACTTGCTCGTGGTGCTGGTATTGGTGGTTACGGTCCGGATGCCCCTGTAGGCTTGTGAGTAGTTGGCTGCGGCTTCGAGCAGGATGGCGCTCCTCCAGCTCGTTACACTGCCATCGAGAACCGGCCTAAGGGAGCGTCCATCGACGTAGGGTGGGATCTGTTCGCCCGCCAGCTCCGTAAAGGTGGGCAGATAGTCGGTGTTGAGGACCAGCTTGTAGGTGGTCGATCCCGCAGCAACGCCGGGCCCGCGCACCACAAGCGGCATGTGTATATCCTCCTCGTAGGGACGCCACTTCCCTTGCTGTATGCGGTGTTCGCCCTCATGCCATCCGTTGTCTGAGGTAAAGAAGATGTAGGTGTTTGAGAGAACACCCTTTTCCTTTAGCGTGCCAACCACCCCCGCCACAAGATCGTCTACGGCTTGTAAGGACTCAGCACGACGCTCATGCTGGTTGTCTATCTTCGCCTTGGTGGCGTCGCTGAGCCTGGGCAGCTGCCTTATCCAGGATAGGTTGTCTTTGACGTCCTTCTCGTTGAAAGAGGGCGTGCGCGGGGCCTTCAAACCATCGTAGTTGTGCAAGTCGCGCGGCGCCGGGGTAGCCGGAAGGTGCGGGGCCTTGGGTGCCACGTAGGCGAAGAATGGTACGCCCGCCTCCGCGGAGGTACCGATGAAGGTCTTGGCGTGATTTGCTATCACGTCCGTTTCGTAGTCGGCGGAAGTCGACTCGTAGTGCTTGATGGTGCGATCGTCGTTGATCTGGTAATCGTAATAGTCGATGCCGTTGAAATGCGCGAACCAGCTGTCCCAGCCCGGCGGCACTTCCACAGTGTTGTAGCCGTTCAGGTACTTGCCGAAGAGCCCGGTCCTGTAGCCTGCATCTTGCAAGCGCGTGGCCACGTTATCTGCCTCGTTGCCATTTTCCTGGTAGGCTTGCCGGCCGCCGATAGTGGTGGAAGGGCTGTCGGTGGGAGAGTTGGACCAGACACCGGTGTTGTGAGAGTACTGCCCGCGCATGATAGTGGCCCGAGAAGGGCAGCAAATGGCGTTGGAGACGAAGGCGTTGCGAAAGCCCATGCCCTGCTCCCTGAGGAGGGAGTGCGTCTTAGGCATGTACATCATGTCGTCTTTACGCATGTCGTCGGCCAGGATGAATACGATGTTGGGCTTGGCGGCAAGTGTCTGGGCTTGCGCCTTGCCCATGTCGTCGGCGACGCCTGGGTAGGAGCCAAAGTAGAGCATCCCCACAGCCAGGGCCACCGGGGCCAATACTACGATGATCTTCTTCATCCTCGCCCACCCTTCTTCTTAGCGTTTGATCGACCTGCGCATCGCATTGCGATCACGAAAGGAAGCCTAAGAAGGGGGATATCCCGCCGTCATGAGCACCCGGCCCAAAGTGCTCGGGAAGTTAATTCCATCCAACTCGGGAATTGTGTCCATGACTACGTGACGCCTTCCCGCCTAGTCCAGACGCCCGTCCAACTCGGGAGTTGTGCCCATGACGGCGTGACGCCTTCATCTCTAGGCTTGAGGCATTGTCAAGAAGGGCAGCACGTTCAGCGAGCCGCGCAGCGTAGCGCATTTACCGGATGATCGGACATCGAGTGATGTCGACTATCCAGGTTGCCGGAACTCAGCGATTGACCGGATGATGGGGTGTGCATCGACCTCCGCCATGAGCAATGACGTGGGGCCTTTAGAGGAGGTGCCGCACCGACTGATGCGCGAAGGTCGCCCGCTTCGGATGCACCGGGCTGCGTCCGATGCGATCATTGCAGCTTGAGGGAATGGCTCGAATAGGAAGGTGATGGGACGGACCTGACGAGAGTAGGAACATGTGGTCGTTCACCGACGTGCGTGAGCGCTGGGTACTCGCTGCACTGGCGTCGTAGGTGGTGTTTGATGTGGATAGACTGAATGCTGGCTGGACAGCTCTGCGCTGGGGGCTAGTCCGCTTCGGACGCCACCTGCGACGCGGAGCGGCGGCCTACGCTGTGCTGACGATCTCTCTCCTACTCACAGCTCTCGCTTCTTGGTACTACGTCCGCCAGAGCGTCGAAGCGCAGAACCGCGCCCAGTTCGACGAGACTACCCAGGCGACCAAGGCAGCCATCTACCGTCGCGTAAAAGCCAATCTCGGTGCGATGTTCGGCGCCCGAGGGTTGTTACTAGCAAGCGGCCGGGTCGAGCAAGACGAGTGGAATGTTTATGTGAGGAGGATAACAGGGGGGGACCGCGCCGCAGGGCTTCAGGCCCTGGGCTTTGCGAAGTACGTAAGATCTGGGGAGACGAAAGCCTACTCCCAAGAGGCTCGGGAAGAGGGTGTGCGTAAGCTGTGGCCAGAACCGGATGGCGAACGTGCAGCCTACTTCCCCCTAAAGCTCGTGGCGCCACTGTACGAGGCCAACCGGAAGATGATCGGCTACGACGCATACTCGGATCCCGCCAACCGGCCCGTAATGGTACGGGCGCGAGACACTGGCTCACCGCAGGCAACGAGGTTGGACTACGTGTTGGCCAACGCTCCCCCTGACTCTGAGGCGGACTTGGCCTTGAGGAAGGGCTTTTTGGTGTATCTGCCGGTATACAAGAAGAACGAGCCCAAGGACACCGCTGCCGAACGGCGGCGTGCCCTCAGCGGATTCGTTGTCGGCATCTTCAAGGCGGATGCGCTCTTCGCCGGCACCTTCGGGAAAACGTTCCACCCCGCCATAGATTTCGAGGTCTACGATGGCAAGAACGTGGAGTCGAGCTCGCTGCTCTATGACAACAATGGCGTGAAGAGCGGCGGAGAGAAGAAGGATGCGGCTTTCTTCGAGGAGAGGTTGATGAAAGCAGCGGGGATACAATCCGGGAAACATGTGTGGGCCCTGTACTTCGCTACGCTGCCAGCATTCGAGAGAGGGACAAGGAGCAATCT
>JBKPNW010000026.1:0-2555 GCA_046732815.1 Actinomycetota bacterium
ACGTGAGCCCTGAGGCCCCTGACGGTCAGGCTAATCCTGTCTACCTCCAGCTCCGGGACGTCCAAGAGCACGTCGACGTCTTGGCGGGCGGGCGTCTGTCCTTCCGGGATGCCGTTATTGGTTGGTGGTGTATCCTCGGACACGGGATATGCCTCCTTGCTCTTCATGGACCTTCCCATGAGACTCCGGGTACGGTGTGTTTGCCCTGCACAAGAGACATGATGCCCCCTCGGCAGCCCCGCGCCAACTTAGAGGCTGCGCGGATAGGCGGGTAGCAAATATGTCAAACGGAGGTGGAGCGGCTATTTGATCGCACGTGATCAAGTCAAATACGAAAAGTTGCGAGCCTATCCGCGCAAGCTCTTAGGAGAATTTCCCTTCCACGAACTCGGGTGAATAAGGATTGGGGAGAGGCTACTCGCCCTAATGGCTGTTTTCCCCTTGAAGCGGCAGCCTGGTTTGGGGCGTAGTTCATCATTGGTGGGCACCTTGTATCCTGCGGCTTTGTGCGGATCAGGCACCTCGATGATCTCTATAACTTCGCCGGTGCCCGATTCGTATCGAACGATCCGCGTCACTTTTGGATCGTCCGGTTTTGGACGAATCTCTCTTTCCTCCAATCGACCATAAGTCGGGCTATCTGGTTGACCGCCGTCGCGATCATCCGGTTCGTTCCCCCTCCGAGAGCGGGAGGTGCCTTGCGCGGCCTGGGCTGAACGAGTGTCGAAGCCTGGAACCGCTCCTAGGGGTCGAGGCGCCTTCCCCTACTAAGGCTCTAGTGGGGCCGCAAATAAGCCCCAGCGCTGAAAGTTGCCGTAATGGGGATCGCTCGTGAAGATGTCCGTGTAGTTCCCGTCGAGTGCCAACCTGGTCGCGGCGTTAAGTAGCACCCAGTAACCGTCGCCTAGGTCTTGCAGCCACCACATCTGGGAGTACCCCTCCTTTGGCTTCTGGGCGTAGACCTGGCGTTCGTGGTTGCTAGCCAGCCTCCCGATGTCCTCTCCTGTCTCGGGTGCCCGGGGAAAAACGCTCCGGGTCGTGAATCGAAACCCCTGCAAGACGTGCTCGACCTCCCAAACCACGCCTTGGTCACGAGGCACGATGTGGTTCTTTCTGAAAACCGCGCCTTCCGAGCTACCGCCAAGAGCAAGCTGCTTCCCTGTCGCCTTGCTCTGAATTCGGAAGGTGCCGCCGTCTACGGGGTCGTCTGGCATCGGGTTCTTGGCCTCCGCGCCGCTTCCTGAAGGTAACCTTACTTCGGGTCACCGGCAAGTCAAGCGCCTTGCCTCACGGGAACTTCTCTCTGTGAGCGCCCGATCCATGGGCGAACTCGGAGCGACCTCTAGGGAGACGCTGGCGTGTCGGGGCCCTGACCCTTACCAAGCGCCGTCTGAGCCGCTCCCTCTACCTCTCTTTCGGATCGCCCCAATACGTCCTCGAGGGCGTCGCGAACCTCCTGCAACCTCTCCCTGAGCGCTTCGCCTACCGGCTCGCCCACCTCTAGCCCCCCCAAGACAGAATCTAGCGTGGGGAGGGATCTCCCAGGGACTCCCTAACCACCCGGCTTAGAGAGCGGGACAGGATGCGCAAGATCTCGGGGTGCTCTCCTATGGTGTCGAGGGCCTTCTCCAGGATGGCGCGGATGTGCTTGAGGCGCACCTTCAGGAGCACCTCCGCCTCCACGCCCTCTATCTCAAGCTTGACCTCGTCGAGCCTCGCAGCGACGCCCACTGTGAGGTTCAGGAGGTTGGCAAGCTCCACTAGGATCGCGACGTGGGGCCTTAGGTCCCTAACCTCCAGGGTTATCCTGTCGACCTCGAGCTCGGAGACGTCTAGAACCACGTCTGGCTCTTGGTCGTTCGATGGCCCATACCTGCCTCGCCACAGAGAGCGCGTGGCCACGCCCACCGCCAACGCCCCGAAGGCCGCCCATCCCAGGGACGCCGCCGCTCGTCCGAGATCCAGCCGCGCTCGTGCTAGGGTGGACTCTTCCCGTGGTGCTCCGAACATCTCCATCACCTTCTAGTTCGCTCGTGCGGAGCCTCTTGTAAGCATGATGCCATGCAGCGATGCCCGACGCCATGCCCGCCGCGAACTTCGGAGAATACCCCTTCCACGCACTCCAGTGCATAGTCCCAGCCGGGTGCGCGGAGCCTCCACGCGTGGCACCATAGTCGCACCTTTGGGGAAAGGCCCCTTGGCAGCGAGCTATTGAGAGGAGCTACTCTTTTATGTCCACACCCAACATCACTAGGTGGATGGGTATAGGCTTGCTTGGGTTGCCCCTCTATGGGGTGATGACCTTCTTCTCTAGCCTCGACCCTCAGCCCGACCCCAACACCCACTATGAAGCTTTCTCTCGCTTCGTCACCACCAACGGCTACGTCCTCAAGCACCTGTTCTTGAGCGACCTCAGCATCATCTTCGTGATCTTCGGCATCTTCGCCCTCGGAGCTTACCTCACCAGGAGCCGCGCCGGAGGCATGGGGCTGTGGGCCATGGTCATAGCTGTCTTCGGTCAGGCTTTGTTCCTGCTTATCGGCGGGGTCTCCACC
>JBKPNW010000027.1:0-5111 GCA_046732815.1 Actinomycetota bacterium
GCTCGGCCTCACGCTCCAGCTCGGGAGGCACCTGGTCCGCCTGCGGCAGGCTGACGCCCGTGTCGGTCACCCGGATCGCTGTGAAGGTTGCGTCCGCGAGCAGGGCGTCGGCGAGGGGGGTCGAAAGGCCGGTCGCCGTACGGGCCTCGGCGACGGTGAGCTCGGGGCTTTCGGCACGTTCGGTGGCCCGACGTTGGAGGGAGGTGAGAAGCCGCTCTCTCGCCCCCGCGACTTCGCTGGCGGCGACGTGGATCCCACCCACGGTCTCTATTGCGGTGTCGGTCTCTACCGCGCGAGACACTTCATCTGGGGAGAGTCCGAGGACGAGCGAGAGTTCCTCTGTGGTCATGCCCTGGGTGGGTTTCCTGGCCAGCGCGAGGGGGACGGCCTTCGCCGCGTCGCCGCTTTCGAGGGCTTCGAGCCAGGAGGGATCGGGGCGTCGGCCGGTCGCCAGAGGGTCGAGAATGGTGCCGCCGCCGATCGTAACGCCATCCATCGAGCGCAGCACGAAACGGTCGCTCCTGAGCGTGACGAAAGGCTCGTCGAGCTTCAGGCGGGCGAGGGCGCTGGCCTGGGGCTCTAGCTCCTCGCGGTCAGTCAGCCGGACGCGGGCGTTGGTCGAGCGGGTACCGTGGTGCAGTCGCACGCGAACGCCGTGGGCGAGGGGCTTCGCGCTCTCGATCAGGCGGATACGGACATCGAGGTCGCGGGCAGCAGGAACGGGATAGGAGAGCAGGACGTCACCGGATGAGATCTCCGAGGCTTCGACGCCCGTGAGGTCGAGTGCCGTGCGCGCGCCGGCGTAAGCGACTTCGGCAGCGTGACCGTGGTTTTGCACGCCACGCACGCGAGGATGCAAGCCCGTGGGGGTGTGCAGAACGTCACCAGGGCGGATCTCCCCGCTCCAAAGCGTTCCCGTCACCACGACACCAATACCCTTGAGCACGAAAGAACGGTCGACAGGCAGGCGCGCCAGATCACCCCTGCGCCAGTCCGGCTCGTCCTCGGCCAAAGCGTCCAACGCCAGCAAAAGTTCTCCGACGCCCTCGCCGGTCGTGCCGCTCACACGGACCAGAGGGGCACTGACATTCCTCGACTCGAGCAGCTCCTCGACCTCGAGCTCGGCCAGTTCGACGGTCTCTTCGTCTACGGTGTCGACTTTCGAGAGCGCGACGACACCCTGCTCGACACCGAGTATCCGCAGGATGTCGAGGTGCTCTGTGGTCTGGGGCATGACCCCGTCGTCGGCGGCGACGACGAGCAGGAAGGCGTCGACCCCCGTCGCCCCCGAGACCATGTTCTTGACGAAGCGCTCGTGGCCGGGCACGTCGACCAGGCTGGCCCGCCTCCCGCTCGGAAGGTCGAGTTCCGCGTACCCGGGAACGATGGAGATACCCCTGCTATGTTCCTCTTCCAGACGGTCTGTATCCGTGCCCGTCATGTATCTGACGAGCGTGGTCTTGCCGTGGTCCACGTGCCCGGCCGTCCCTATGGTGAGGGAGATCCTGTGCCCGCCCGCCTCACCCATGCGCGTCTCTGAGGGCCCCGATCACCGCTTCCTCATCGCCGGGCAGGAGTGTCCGCACATCCAGCCACAACCTCCCCTCGCGTACACGGCCGACCACGGGTGGATCCGCCGAGCGCAGGCGCGCGGCCAGGGTCTCCGGGTTGGTCTCCCCCAGCCGCACGGCGACGGAGGGTATCTCGTATGTCGGCAGCGTGCCCCCGCCACTGCGGGCGACAGAAGGCGCTACGTCCACCTCGAGTCCTGCTACGTTACGCTTCAGGTCCTCGGCGAGCCGGGTGGCCCTGTCTTCTATCTCAGGGACCCGAGCCCTTAACATCCTGAGGGTTGGGATCTCCTCTTCGGCGGTGCCGTCGACGTAGGAGTTCAGGGTCGCTTCCAGGGCGGCAAGGCAGAGCTTGTCGGCACGGAGGGCGCGGGCGAGCGGATGGGTGCGCATGGCGGAGATCCAACGCGAAGAACCTACCGCTATCCCTGCCTGCGGCCCGCCGAGGAGCTTGTCTCCGGAGAAGATGGCGAGGTCAGCGCCATCTCTCATGGCTTGTTGCACCCTCGGCTCTTCACCCAGGGACAGGAGTGCCCCGCTGCCAACATCCGCTACGACCGGGAGCCCGAGGGATCCGAGCTCCCTGACCCCCACCGCTTCCGTAAATCCGCTCATATCGAAGTTACTGGGATGCACCCACAGGACCGCGCCGGTGTTCTCGTTTCTGGCGTTCTCGTAATCGGAGAGCCTGGTACGGTTTGTGGTCCCGACCTCGCGGAGGCTGGCGCCGGAGAGGGCGAGCACCTCGGGGATGCGGAAACCGCCCCCGATCTCGATGAGCTGGCCGCGAGAGACGATCACCTCGGGCTCCCCAGAGGCTTTCGAGGCGACGACCGCAGCGAGCGCGAGGAGCGTCGCACCCGCACAGTTGTTGACGACGAGCGCGTCCTCGGCGCCGGTCAGTTCCCGGAGGAGAGGCACGTTGTGATCGTAGCGCGAGCCCCTGTGGCCGGAGCGGAGATCGTACTCCAGGTTGGAGTAGCCGGTGGCCGCATCGTAGGCCGCCAGGGCCGCCCTCTCGGAGAGGACCGAGCGCCCCAGATTGGTGTGAAGGACGACGCCCGTGGCGTTGACCACGCGCCTCAAACCCCTGCCTTCGAGAAGGTTCGAGGCCGTTGTGGCGACGACCTTCTCCGAGACCTCCGGATCCTCGCCCGCGAGGATCCGGCGCCGCAGGCCTTCGAGCGTCTCGCGGACGGCCGCGGTCGCCGACGCCCGGCCGTGACGGGCGGCGAGCGTCCGTCCTGAAGGGTCTCGCATCACCGCGTCTACCGCAGGAAGACTCCTGAGTAGATCCCTTTTCCCCGTCTCCATCATGCGCGGCCAAGTATAACCTTGCGGCACGGGCGCTGTGCTAAACTTGCGCCGTCGAAGCTCGGGAGAGCGGGAAGGACGGACGTTTTTGGGCCAGGGAACCACCAAATTCGTGCTCGGGGCGACGGTCGGGGCCGCCGGCGGTTTCGCCGTCGGGGCCTTCGCGACCACCACGACCGCGCGGTCGGCCCGCCAGTCGATGCTCGGCGGGCTCGATGTCTCCGCGCGCTTCCTGGGCAGGACCGTGGTCCAGGCGGTCGACAGCCTGGGCTCCATCGTCGAATCCGGTTACACACGCATCCGTGGGCGCGAGAAATACCTCGAACACCAGATCGACGAACTCAGGGAGCAGATCGCCCGCCTGCAGCAACGGATGGATTAGCACGCCTGCTTCGCAGGCTTGTCAGCTAGTCAGCACGCTCCGGCTTACGCCTCCGCTTGTCAGCACTTCAGCAGGTCGTCTCGAAGCCTCGCCGGGAGCGTAGTACCAGACTGCCGCTAGTAGCGATGCTTAGTACGCGCCAGGGTGAGGCCGGAACGGTAGAAGCTGATAAGTTGAAAAGCGAGGGCCCACGGGCCCGAAGCGTGCTGACAAGCTGGCGCCGGCTACTGGCGCCCTCCGAAGAAGCGCTGCAGCCAGCCGGGCAGGCCTGTGCCTTCTTGCGTGGCCTGCTTGTAATCTGCCAGGTCGTCGGGGTGTACCGGGGTGCCGGACTCACCGAGGAGGGCGCTGGCGTCCCTCAGACGCGCCTCGGGGGTCCCTTCGGAGAAGGCGGCCTCGACCAGGTAGTTGCCGTTCCAGCGGACGCGGTAGATGCGAAGGCCCGCGAGCTCCTCCTCTGTAAAACGGCGGTCGAGGTCCGAGGCCGCGGACCTCGCCTCCTCTTCGCGGGCGAACTCGTACCCCAGAGAAGTAGAGAGTGGTCGTGACCCTCTCTCCATCTCAGGTAGTCCCCAACCTCGACATCCAGAGGCCGGGATCGCGAACTTCTTCGAGGGAAGGAAGGTTCTCGGGCCTCTCCCAGATACGGTTCAGGCCCTCCATTCCCTGACGCCGGACCACCTCGTCGGCGAAGCGCTCGCCGAGCCTGTATTGCTCCAGTTTTACGTCGAGGCCTGTCAGGCGGAAGACGGCGGTCTCCAGGGGCGGGCGATGGGCCCTGCTTCTCGCCATGCGCTCCTTGAGATACTCGTAGTTGGGTACCAGACCCTTGCCGACGTGGTGCATCACGTAGTCCGAATAGCCCTCGACCACGGACATGGCAGCCTGCATCCGGTCGAAGGACTCGCGCTGGGAGCGGCTCATCAGCAGCTCTACCGACCTGCCGCCGGTCCTCAGGTTGCCAGAGAGGCGGCGTAGCACCTCACGCAAGCCGAGCCGCTCGGCCAGAGGTGAGATCAAGCTCTCCAATAGCTCCCCGAGGTGGGTGCGCAGCCAGGGATATCCCTCGAACTGGAGCGCGTGGGTCATCTCGTGCAGCACGATCCAGAGCCTCAGCCCGTCGACGGGCACGCCGAGCCTGCCTGCGGCCGAGACTATGTTCCCGTCGAGGAAGAAGACCTTACCCGGTTCTTCGGTCCGATCTGGTGCAAGGAGTGGTCCCGTGTCGTACTGCCCGAGAACCCGCGAAGAGAGGAACCCGAGCAGGAGTCCGACCTGGGCCGTCAGCGTCACGCCTCCGACGGCCCACGTAAGGTCGCCGGCGCCTGCTGCGGCGCGCTGCACGACCGGCTCCATCAGCCTACCGAAGCCCTCGATATTGAAGTCTATCCACTCTGCCCTATCGGCGATCCTGAGCTGGCGCCCGCGCGGGGGGCCCTGCGGCAACTCGATACCCGTGAAAGCCGAGAGCGGGTCTATGGTGTGCTCCACGGCGCCCGCGTAGTCGAAGTCGCCGGCGGGCCCCCGCTCGGTGCGGGAAGCGAGCGTGACGGCTATCGTGCGCGCCGCGCCCCAGGAGATCATCTGCGGTCTCTCGTCGAGAACGACATACGATGAGTATATACGTTGCGGAAGCCGGCGAGTCGCGGCTGTTTGTAAGGCACGCGTCCGCGCGTTATATTCTGGGGTATGTTCGGCGTCGGCCCCCAGGAGATGGTGATAATCGGGCTTATCTTCCTCGTGATCTTCGGCCCCGGCTCGCTGCCCAAGATGGCCAGGGACATGGGACGCTTTGTGGCCGAAGCCCGCCGCGCCATCGACGACTTCAAGGAAGAGATCACCGC
>JBKPNW010000028.1:0-4608 GCA_046732815.1 Actinomycetota bacterium
TACACGACGACGGCACGCCGGAGGTAAGCGGGGTGTTCTGCGGCGATCAGGAGCTCTCAGGGGTAGAGTCTTTTGCGGAACGAAACGCCGCCGCTATCGCCCTCTACGAGAAGTTCGCGTTCGAAGTCGAGGGCACACACCGTCACTTCGCCTTCCGAGACGGCGAGTACGTGGACGCTTACATTATGGCTCGGTTGAGGGACCGTTGAGTCGACCGTTGCACGGCAAAGAGTGCCGGGTACAATCCGGTGAGTTGTGGCGAGGATTACCGAAAGCGGCGGGGTTTGTGGGCTGTGCAATCGTATCGTGGAGCGGCGCACGAGGCATCATTTGATCCCACGCAGCCGCCACAGAAACAAACGTGTAAAACGGTCGTTCAGCCACGAAGAACTACACCGTACCGTTCCGCTGTGCGGGGCGTGTCACCACCAGATACATCGCACCCTGACGGAGAAAGAGCTGGAGCGGGAGTACAATACCGTAGAGTCCCTGCTCTCCCACCCCGGCATCTCCCGGTTCGTGCGTTGGATCGGGCACAAGCCCCACGGCGTCGTAGCCCGTTAGAGAACCGACCAGCTAATCCAGGGTCGCGTTCAGCTGGAAGTCCACGTTGCCGCGCAGGGCATTGGAGACGGGACAGCCCTGATCAGCCTGCTCCGCGGCGTTTTGGAATCCTTCGGCGTCGAGGTCGGGGACCCGCCCGTGGACGTCGAGAACTAACGTGGCAACCTCCAACTGGTCGACATGGAAGGTGCATACGGCACTGATGCTGAGCTCCTCCGGCTCATTACCCTGCTCGGCGAGGGTGTGCGAGAACGCCATCGCGAAACAGCTAGCGTAAGCCGCGGCGATGAGTTCCTCGGGGCTGGTCTTGCCGTCGGGACGCTCCGTACGCGAAGCCCAGGTGACCGGCAGATCCTGCGCCGCCCCACTACTCGCCAGTTCGAAGGTGCCCGAACCCTTCTGCAGACTCCCCCTCCACACAACATTGGCGCGCCGCTCCGCCTTAGGCATACATGCCTCCAGTACATCTGTTTCCACGGATACCTAGAGAACTTACCCGCTGCTGCGGTACTCTAATCTTCTGGCTACTAACTCCTGCCTCGTTCGCGGGCGGCGGCCTCCTCGATCTTGCTGCGATAGACTGGCTCGTCAGCCTCCCTGATCTTTATGTCGCTGCTCTCGGTGATGGTGCCGTTGAACAAGAACGCGGTCTGCCTCAAGGAGGACTCCAGATCGAACGGATCGAGCGCAGATGTGGCGTCCCTGGGAACGACGACCCTGTACCAGCGCAAGGCGGCGCTCGCAGCGGTGTAGTGTACGCAGATATTGGCCACCGTGCCGCAAATGATGAGTGTATCGACGCCCCAGAAGCGCAGGAAGTGATCGAGGTGGGTCCCGTAGAAAGCATCGTAGCGAATCTTAGGGATCACGTACTCATCCTCGCGTGGCGAGAGCTCATCGACGATCTCCCATCCCCACGAGCCCTCCTCGACGTGCTCGGGCCAGATGTCCCACTCTGGGTCTCCCGCGGCGTGGGTGTCCTGGGTAAAGACGACCCTCATGCCCGAAGAGCGGGCGAGCCGGAGAAGGTCCCTGATCGCCGGGATCGTACTCTCCGCATCAGGGACCACAAGGCTGCCGCCATCCTTCACGAAGTCGTTTTGCATGTCCACGACCACGAGGGCCGTCTTCAACGGGTCCACCCTGACCTCGCCGTGAACCTCGTAGTCGGGGACCTCAACGATGCGTGTCATACAAACCTCCTCTGTACATGAGATTCGTCTGTAGTGTACCGCCTTCAATGTGGGGGATTCAGGCTTCGAGCTTCAGGATAAGGATTTGGATCGGAGGGCGATTTGTACCATCTAGAGCGGTTTGCAAAAGGGTTGACCCTTTTGCAAACCGCGCAGGTCAGCACTTCAGCAAGTCAGCATCTGAGCTACTAGTTTTTGCTGACATGCTCTAGTGCTCAAATGCTGAGAGCTTGCAAAGAGGCGCAACTAGCAGGGTTGGTCGTCGAAGGCCTCTTCGGAGTCGAGGGATCAGACTTGACGATGTCCGATCTCGATGCGTGGCTCGAAGACCCGATGCGGCGTGCGAAGCTCCTGGCCGCCCTGCGTCGCGTGGAGACCGAAACAAATCTGCTCGGCGCGAGCGCCCACCTACTTCTCGTCGGCCGCTGTGCCTGATCCAACCTCGCGAGCGCCCTCACTCCGACGCAACACGGGTACTACCTCCCCGATCACGAGTGCGGAGAGGATCATGAGTGCGCCGAGAATCTGGAGTGCCACGAGCCTATCCCCTGCGAGCCAGTACCCGAAGAGCGCGGCGAAGACTGGCTCCATGGTCAGGATGATCGCGGTCCGCGCCGCCGGGATGTGCTGCTGCACCGTGGTCTGCACCAGGAAAGCGCCGGCCGATGCCAGAAGTCCGGTCACGAGCAGCGCGACCCACACCCCGGCCGGCGGCAAAGAGAAGGGACTGAAGAAAGGCCACACGATGACGAAGATCAGTGCTATGGAGAGGATCTGGGCGAGCGTAAGGGCGCCGGCATCGTAGGTCGCGGCGTAGCGGGAGAGGAGCGCGATGTGCAGACCCAGCGCCGCCGCGCAGAGGAGTGTCAGGAGGTCCCCCCAGTTCGCGCCCTCGGGCCCGCCGCCGGCGAGCAGGACCATCCCGACGAAGCTCAACGCGACGGCCAGGACGACCTGCCGCGAGAGGTTGGTCCCGAACAGGAGACGGTCGGCGAGCGGCGCGAAGACGACGAAGAGGCCCGTGATGAGGCCCGAGTTGGTCGGCGTCGTGAAGAGCAGCCCGGTGGTCTGGAAGAAGTAACCGGCCGCGAGCACCACGCCGATGCCACCGCCCACCAGGAGTGACCGGCGCGTGAGCTTCGTGGCGTAGATCGGGGCGAGTGCGGCCCAGGCTAGAGTGAAGCGGACCGCCAGGAAAGGGATCACACCATACAAGGCGATGGCGTCCTGAACCACGACGAACGTCCAGCCCCACACGGCCGTGACGGCGACGAGTAAGAGGGTGTAGATCAGACGCACGGTCGCCCAGTCTACCTAAAGACGCGCTGAAACGTCGGCCCTCTCAAAGCGCGGGTCATCCACCCTGAAGCTGTCGGGATTGGTCCCGCGCGCGAGCGCGAGATGGTAGGCGAAGAGCTGCAACGGTACGAGACAACTCAGGGCGCTGAACGGTTCGGGAACTTCGGGCACGGTCAGTGCGGCGGGGCGGCCTTCTAGCGTATCGTCGCCGATGATCATATACGTAGCCCCGACCTCCTCGACCAGTTCGGCCATCTCCAGGGTACGCTCCCTGGCGGCACCCGACGAGGCTATGAGGACGAACAGGTCGTCCGCCTCTACACACTGGAAGGGACCGTGCAGCATCGTCTCCGTCGGCATACCCTCGGCCTGGAGGTAGGAGGTCTCTTTGATCTTGAGCGCCGTCTCCGTGGCCGTCACCGCACTCGGCCCACCGCCGACGAGCCAGATCCTACGCCGCCCGACGTGCTCACGCGCCAGCGCCGCCACTCTCTCTTCCGTACCGAGTGCAGCCCGCAACGCCTCCGGAATCTCTTCCCCCAGGAGTTCGCCGGGCATCGTCGTAGTGCCAGTCCTGTGGTAGCCGATGCTTCCCGCAAGACACGCCAGCACGGCCACCGCGCTGGTGTAGCTGACTGTGTGGGCCGACGATCTCTCCTGCTCCACCGTACGGAACACGGCGTCGGCCCGGCCTTCGCCGGATCCTCCATCGCCGGTTATGAGAGCCGTCGGGCAGCTCTTCTCCCTTGCCCTTTCCAGCGCGAGGGCCGTGTAGCGTTTGGCCCCGCGGTGGCTCACGGCGACCAGACTATCTTCCTGGCGCAACTCCGGCCCGTAGAGCGCGAGGTCGAAGGAGTGGACCGCACGGACGTCGGGTCCGTCGCCGTAGGCCCGCATCAAGTGCTCGCCCACCTGGACGGCGTGGTGCGAAGTACCGATGCCCGCCAGGAAGATCCTCTCGCCGAGAGCGATAGTGGACGCGAGCTCATCGACCGCGTCTCTATTCCGCTCGACGACCCCGACGAACGCCTCGGGTTGGGCCAGGATCGCGTCGTGCATGTGGTAGGGGTGGGCATTGCGCGCGCTGGTCGTCATGCCGATTCCTTTCTTGATGGCCGGACGGTACTATTTCAACCGCGGGTTATCGGTATATATCCTGGCTGCGACTAGAGGCGTTCCAGCCAGGCGAGGACGGCCGGGAAGTCATACAGATCTAAGCCCCCTTCGTCGGCGACGTGGGTGTAGGCGTAGAGGGCGATATCCGCGACGGAGTAACGGTCTCCTGCGAAGAAATGGTTGCCATCCAGGTGCTTCTCCATAACTCCGAGCGCGTCGTACCCGAGCTTCTGTTTGGCCTCGAGAGCGGTGCGGCGGCCCGCTTTCGGGCAGGACCTCGTCCTCGAAGATCCCCACTGTCTCGCTTTGCTCATGAACCTTGAAGGTCAAAAGCTCATCCAGTATCCACAGGGACTTTCCCTTACCTTGGGCAACGTGGATCGCTTTTTGGGTCATGTTCTGCTTTCGTGGCTCCATGCCATCTGCTCCTTTCTTC